>NZ_JAGGPO010000005.1:0-422976 GCF_018613775.1 Arthrobacter sp. ISL-69 | reverse complement strand
GGGACTATCTCGTTAACGGTGTATCCGGCGGTTTCTTTTAGTAGCTTTCAGCTGCCGGGAATCGGTCGCTGAAAGTGATGGCGAAGGCGTTCAAAGCGGGCTTCCACCGCATCGTCCATCGGGTCCTGCCGGCACCGGTCGGATCCAACGATCGGGTAACCAGATAGAGGCACTTTAGCGCAGCCTGCTCGGTCGGGAAATGACCCCTCGCCTTTACGGCGCGCCGGTACCGGGCGTTCAGCGACTCGATTGCGTTTGTCGAGCAGATCACGCGCCTGATTTCCACGTCGTAGTCCAGGAACGGGATGAACTCTTCCCACGCGTTCTCCCACAACCGCACAATCGCCCCGTATTTCCTGCCCCAGCGCTCCGTGAGCTCCTCGAACGCTGCCCGGGCCGCCGTGGCGTTCGGTGCCGTGTAGATCGGCTTCACATCGCGCCTGAGCGCGTCCCAGTCCTTTTTCGAAGCCAGCCGGAAGGTGTTCCGGATCAAGTGGATAATGCATGTCTGGACGGTCGTCAGCGGCCAAACGTTCCCGACGACCTCGGGCAGGCCTTTGAGCCCGTCGCAGACCAGGAAGAAGCTGTCCTTCACACCGCGGTTTCTGATGTCGGTGAGGACGCTCATCCAGAATTTAGCGCCCTCGCCGCCGGCCCCGGCCCAGAGACCCAGGATGTCCTTCTCGCCGTCCAGAGTGACCCCGATGGCGGCGTAGATGGGCCGGTTGGCGACCTGCCCGTCCCGGATCTTGACCACAATGGCATCGATGAAGATCGCGGCGTAAACCTCGTCCAGCGGCCGGTTCTGCCATTCATTCATCTCATCGATGACCCTGTCGGTGATCCGCGAGACCGTTTCCTTCGAGACCGAGGCACCGTAGATCTCGGCGAAATGTGCGCTGATTTCCCCGGTCGTCAGGCCCTTCGCGTAGAGCGAGAGGACCATCTCATCAACGCCCGTCAGGCGCCGCTGGCGCTTGGCGACGATCTTCGGTTCGAACGTGCCTTCCCGGTCCCGCGGAACGTCAATCTCCACCGGGCCTGTCGTCTCCGTCAACACCGTCTTGGGCCGGGTGCCGTTGCGCGAGTTGGCGGTGACCTTTGCGGCCGTGTCGTGCCGCTCATAACCGAGGTGCTCGGTCAATTCCTCGTCCAAGGCGGTCTCGATAACGGTCTTCGTCAGCATCTTCAGCAGCCCGTCAGGACCGGTCAAGGCCAGGCCCTGCTCCTTGGCCATCCTCACCAGCTCGCGAGCGGCCTCGACCTCGGACTTCTCTGTCAGTTTCTCAACGGTTTTCGTACTCGGCACAGCCTCAAGTGTTACGGCCATATCGGGCTCCTCCCCGCCAGGCTCACCGCCCGGCGTGTCGAGCCAGATACACCGTTAATTCCACAGTCCCCGGCGACTGCGTCAAAGAGACAATCATTGACGACGTGCAGGAGGGATTCTTCTTCGGTGCAATAGTAGGAGCCGTGTCAGGTGCGGCGGCTGGAGTTGGTGTCGGTGCCTTCCCCGGCGCGGTCATCGGTTCCACCGGCGGCGCAGTACTAGGTGGTCTCCAAGGTACGATCTGGGGCCTGATCTCGTGCAACTGGAAGGCCTGATAAAACTGGAAAGATCAGGTAGGTTGCCAAGCCGAACAACGAGGGGAAGCACCGTGTCAGACGTGGGGCCAAAAAGCAATGCGAATCCAATCTTTTACCGTTCAGAAACTTGGCTTGCATCCTTGAACCCGGAGGACGTGGAAGCCACCCTTGTAAAGGCCTTTAGCGATCGGCAATACAGAGTCAGGTCGACGAGCTCAGAACTCGAAATCACGACGGGATCGAAGATCTTGTACAGGCTCTGGGGCGAACTTATCCCCTGGGGGAAGAATAACGCTCCAGTAGGGCTCCTAGTGACTATTCGACCAACCTCCGGAGGGGCCGAAGTGAAGGCGTCCGCCTTTGACAGATTCGGGTGGAGGCTCACTGACAAGACGTTTTTCGGAGCTGATGAGACTTTTACTTCAAAAATGGATCGTCTGATTCAAGTAGCTCGATCAGCCTCCGAGGCCGCCTGATGCCGGCGGCAGGCGGCGGACGATTGCAGCGGTCTTCGCCGGCACAGTAGGCGCTGTGGAGGTCTCAAACGCCTAAACACATCGGCGAAGAAAGAGCCGACGCGTCGCAGCGGGTCTCCCTCTAGAAGCGGAACAGGCCAAATGGGCAAGTCGACGAAAGCGGTCGATAGGCCACACTCGAAACGCTAGCTCTGAAGACTTGAGATATAGGGGTTCACGACAAACCGCCCGGGACTCCACGAGGCGCAAGATCAGGCCAGCAAGGGCGACGTGATCGTGGTCCACGCCCTGGACCGGATCGGACGCACTGTTCAGGACATCCTGAACAGCATCCATGACTGCGTGTTCCTGATCGTGGGGATTGCTCCTGTGGTATTGATTCGATTTCTGCATAACAGGCGGGCCCCGGAAGGCAAATGAGCGCAGCAGCAGAAATACGGGGGGCAGACTCCACCCTGCCCCTGTGGCAGGCACTTTCCCCGGTTCTATTCTCGGCCGTGGGCTTCACCTGGCAGCCTGTTGCGCCAGGGTGCGGGCCAGGCGATAGGAGTCGGTGCCGGTTTCGATGATGGTGCCATTGAAGGTGAGCCTGTCGACGATGGCTGCGCAGAGTCTGGGGTCGGTGAAAGTTTTGGTCCAGCCGGAGAACGATTCGTTGGTGGCGATGGCCACGGAGGCTTTCTCTTCGCGTTCGGTGAGAACCTGGAAGAGGAGTTCGGCGCCGCGTTTGTCCAGTTCCATGTAGCCGAGTTCGTCGATGCAGAGCAGGTCGACCCGCCCGTACCGGGCGATGGTTTTGGCCAGGGCTTTCTCGTTTTCCGCCTCGACGAGTTCGTTCACGAGACGGGTAGCGAGGGTGTATTTGACCCGGAAGCCCTTCTCCGCCGCGGCGGTCCCGAGCCCGATCAGCAGATGGGATTTCCCGGTGCCGGAGTCACCGATCAGGCAGAGCGGTGATCCTTTGCGGATCCATTCCCCGGTAGCCAGGGTGTGGACAGTGGCGGGGTTGATGTTCGGGTTCGAGTCGAAGTCGAAATCTCCGAGCCATTTGTCCCTCGGGAAGCCCGCTGACTTGACTCTGCGGATGGACGAGCGCCGGTCCCGGTCATCGCATTCGGCGAGGAGCAATTCCGCCAGGAAGCCTTGGTAGGAGAGCTGTTCCTTGCCCGCGACGGCGAGGGCTTCGTCGAGCACGGCGCGGATGGTGGGTAGCCGGAGGCGCCGGCAGGCCTGGTCGACCGCGGCGACCGCGGCCTGCTCGGTGAGGCCGCGGCGACGGCGCAATGTCTGGGACACAACAACAGGCTGGGTAGGGCTCATGAGACGTATTCCTTGCTCGGTGATGGCTCGGGGTCGGTGGCGTGGGCGGTGCGCCGATTCAGCAGCTGGTCGTAGCCGGCTACGGTGGGCAGCGGTCGCTTGTCCGACGGCAAACCGGCGATCACCGCCGCCGGGTCCGCGAGGCGGCGTTGAGTGAGACTGACAACGCGGTGCTCGACAACACCGGCATTCGCGCCGGGATCGCAATCGGGCTGGACCCACCCAGGGGTGGTCCTTTCGGCAGCGACGCGCCTTGCTTCGACCGCGACCACGTCAGCGGTGACAGCCCCGACACGGAGGGCTGCGGTGATACCGGCAACGACGTCGCCGGCGTCCATCACCCGATGAAGCAGCAACACGTCGATCAGTTCACGGGTCGCCTTGGCATCACCGTCGGTTTTGCGGGCAGCAGCCCAAAATGCATCGTGAGCTGGGGTGAACAACCCTGCTTCACGGGCCTGAGCCAGCGCCGTGGATCCAGGCAGCGCACCTGGTTTGATCTTCAGGACTTCAAGATAGTGGTCCAACTGAACGCATTGCCCGCCCCTGAGTACGGTCCGGGGATGGGTAGCGATCAGGCTCCGGCCGTCAAAGATTCTCACCTGTGTGGCTTGCAGGGACACCCGAACTTTCCTGTTGATGAACCGTACAGGTACCGAATACTTCGTGGAACGAACCGTGACCAACGAGGACCGATCCACCCTCGGCGTCAGCACCAGCCCAGGGTCGAAATTCTCTTTCGGCAGCGAAGCCAGCAGAGGCTGTTCGACGGCGAAGTCCTGGCCGATAGTTCGCAGCCTCTGGGAGATCCTTCGCCCGTTCTCGTCTTCGTCCCAGATCCTGAGCAGGTCGTTGAGGTCGACCAGAGTGTTCACGGCGGGGACGGGCGTCAGGAAGTTCCGTCGGAACCTGCCCACTTCCCCTTCGATCCCGCCTTTCTCGTGGGCGCCCTTGATACCGGGCTCGCAATAAAAGGCATCGAAGCCATAGTGGGAACGGAACAGTATCCAGCGGTCATTCTCCACGCGTTGCCGGCCAGCGCCATAGACGACTTTGGTGACTGCAGAGGTGAGGTTGTCATAGCGGATATGCCGCGTCGGAACACCGCCCAAGGCGTTGAATGCTTCAATATGTCCTTCCAGGAACGCTTCCTGAGCGCAGGTTGGGTATACGCGGTGGACGGATTTTCCCGAGTTCGAAAGCCGGAACGCGAACATGTAACACCGGGTCCTGACGCCGGCCAGATCCACCCAAACGTCACCGAAGTCCACCTCCGCCTCCGCACCCGGGGCGTGTTCCTGCGGGACGAAGACCTCCACCGGCGCTTTGCCGGACTCGACTGCAATGACGGCTCTGCGGGCTTTCACGTACTGGCGAACCGTGGAATACGAGATGACCGCCTGGTGCTCATCAATCAGGCGGTCGAAAATTCGTTGAGCGGTATGGCGTTGCTTCCGAGGGGCATCCAGATCCGCCAAAAGCATCTCATCAATGGCCGCTCTCAGCGGACCCAACTTCGGCGCACTACGCGATGGAGTCTTCCTTGCGGGCGGTTCAGCAGCTGCCAACGCCTGACGGACCGTCCTACGCGATACCCGGTTCTCCCGAGAAATGGACCGGATCGACAGTCCCCTGACCCTGGCGTCCCGGCGAATCTTGGCGAAAAGCTCCACTCTCAACTCCATCACTGCCTTCCACTGTTGGGAAAAACGTCTCGATGGAATCAACCGTGGGGTGGGCTCAACTGAAACTGCGATTCATCAACCGGCGAGCCGCAAAGTGGGCCCAAAACAAACTGCAAAACCGGTCCCCACTCAAACTGCCATAGTCAATCTTCCGCTCCACCCCGCTGCTGGTGCAGATGCTGCTCTGGTACAACCTGGGCTACCTCTACGAGAAGATCAGCCTGGGGATTCCCTTTACGGACGTCCGCTTCTTCGAAGTCCAGACCACCACACTGATCAGCCAGTTTGCGGCCGCAGTGCTGGGTCTGACCCTGAACCAGGCAGCGTACTCGGCCGAAATCATCCGCGGCGGCATCCTGTCGGTGGACCAGGGCCAGCTGGAAGCAGCCGCAGCCCTGGGGATCCCCGCCTGGCGCCGCTCCACCCGGATCGTCCTGCCCCAGGCCATGCGGGCCATCCTTCCCACGGCCTTCAACGAGATCATCGGCCTGGTCAAGGGCACCTCCATCGTTTATGTCCTGGCCTATTCGGAGCTGTTCTACACCGTCCAGGTCATCTACAACCGCACCCAGCAAGTGCTTCCCCTGCTGCTGGTGGCCACCCTCTGGTACGTGGTGATCACCTCCGTGCTGAGCGTCTTCCAGTACTACATCGAGCGCCACTATTCGAAGGGCGCCGTGCGGACCCTCCCGCTGACGCCGCTCCAGAAGGCCCGCAGGTTCTTCGCCACCCACGCTGCCGTTACCGACAACCGAGCAAAGGGCACCCGATGAGCACGGCAGTCACTGAAACCGCCCAGGCGGCAACCGAAATCGCGGGCCCCGCCACCACCCGCGGGCTCGTGGAAATCACCAAGGTCCGCAAGTCCTTCGGTGCCACCGAAGTCCTCAAAGGCATCACGCTGACCGTGGAACCGGGCGGCGTGGCCGTCATCGTGGGGCCGTCCGGGTCCGGCAAGTCCACCCTGCTGCGCACCATCAACCACCTGGAAAAGGTGGACGGCGGGTTCATCGCCATCGACGGCGAACTGGTGGGCTACGAGGTCCGCGGGAAACGCCTCCACGAACTGCGCGAGAAGGACATCCTCGAGCAGCGGACCGAAATCGGCATGGTGTTCCAGAACTTTAACCTCTTTCCGCACCTCACGGCGCTGGAGAACGTCACCGAGGCCCCTGTCGTCGCGCAAGGCCGGTCAAAAGCCGAAGCCCGTGCCCGCGGGCTGGAACTGCTGGACCGGGTGGGTCTCAAGGACCGGGCCGGCGCCTACCCGCGCCAGCTGTCCGGCGGCCAGCAGCAGCGCGTGGCCATCGCCCGCGCCCTGGCCCTGGACCCCAAGATCCTCCTCTTCGACGAACCCACGTCCGCCCTGGACCCCGAACTCGTCAACGAGGTCCTGGACGTCATCCGGGAGCTCGCCAAGTCCGGAACAACACTGATCATCGTCACTCACGAGATGGGCTTCGCCCGCGACGTGGCGGACACCGTGGTTTTTATGGACCAGGGACAGATCGTGGAACAGGGCGCACCCCAGGACATCTTCACCAACCCGCAGGAAGAACGCACCCGGAGTTTCTTCTCCAAGGTGATCGAACCCGCTTTCAACATCTAAAGGAACTGCCCATGGCACTCTCCACCTTCCGGCGCAACCGAAGCGGCCGCCCGCGCACCCTGGCGGCGCTGCCCGCCGTCGTCTCCTCGGAACCCTCTCCGGCACGCTGGCGCTGACCGGCTGCTCCGATCCGGGGGCAGCGGCGTCGGGTTCCGCGTCCAGCAAGACATCCGCGACGGCGGCACGCAACGGCGTCGTCTACAACACCTCACCGGACCAGCAGCGGATCCGGGCGGAAAAGGATGCGGCGCTCGCCGCCAAGGTCCCCGAGCTGATCGGCAAGGACGGCGAGCTCACCGTGGCCACAACGGCCGGATCCATCCCGCTGTCCTTCCACGCCACGGACGACAAGACACCCATCGGCTCCGAGCTGGACATTGCGCAGCTCGTGGCGGACAAGCTGGGCCTGGAGCTCGACGTCCAGGTCACGTCGTGGGAGAACTGGCCGCTGAAGACCCAGTCCGGCGACTTCGAAGCCGTGTTCTCCAACGTGGGCATCAACGCTGCACGGGTGAAGCTGTTCGACTTCGCCAGCTACCGGGCCGCGTACATGGGCTTCGAGGCGAAGAAGAGCTCCTCCTATGACATCAAGGGCGCTGACGACATCTCCGGCCTGAAGATCTCCGTGGGTTCCGGCACCAACCAGGAGAAGATCCTGCTGGCATGGAACAAGGAACTGGAGGGCAAAGGCAAGGCGCCGGCAGTGCTCCAGTACTACTCATCAGATGCTGACACCATCCTGGCCCTGTCCTCGGGCCGCACCGACCTGAACATCGCGCCCTACCCGTCCACGGTGTACCGGGAAAACACCCGGGACGACCTGAAGATCGTAGGCAAGGTCAACGCCGGCTGGCCGTCCGAGACGCTTGTGGCTGCCACGTCGGTCAAGGGCAACGGCCTCGCTCCGGTCATCACGGAGGCGCTGAATTCCGCCATTAAGGACGGATCGTACGGCAAGGTCCTGGAACGCTGGGGCCTGTCCGAGGAAGCCCTGCCGGAATCCAAAACCGTCACCGAGGCAAACTTCGGGACCGGCAAATGAAATTCCAGGTCCTGGACATCATCCCGCAGCTTAAGAATCCCGTAACGGGGGCGATAGTCTCCACCGCGGACCGACTCAACCAGGTGGTGCAGACGGCCCGGCGTGCGGAAGAACTGGGGTACGACAGCTTCTCCGTCGGGGAGCGGCACGCCGGCGAGTTCATCTCCTCCTCGCCCACCACCGTGCTGGCCGCGATCGCAGCTGTCACCAACACGATCCGGCTGCAGAGCGGCGTGACGGTGCTTGCCGTCCTGGACCCTGTTCGCGTGGCGGAGGACTATGCCACCATCGACCAGCTCAGCCGCGGCCGGCTGGAGCTGGTGATCGGCAAAGGCAACGAGGTCCTGCAGTACCCGCTGTTCGGGTTGGACCTGGGCGACCAATGGGAGCTGCTGGCCGAAAAGTACGGGCTGCTGCGGCGGCTGTGGCGCGAGGACAACGTCACCTGGTCCGGCCGCTTCCGCAGCCCGCTGACCGAGCCGGCCACCACCACGCCGCGCCCGTACGCCGGCGCACCACGCGTATGGCACGGCTCAGCCACCACCCTGACCTCCGCAGCGCTCGCGGCCAAGTGGGGCGATTCGCTGTTCACGGCCAACGCCATCCAGCCCCGGGAAAACTACCGGGTGCTGATCGAGCACTACCGCGAGGAGTATGAACGGCACGGACACGTTCCGCGACATCGACCACGCTGTAGCGGAGGGGCCCGCCCTGGTGGGCAGCCCGGAGCAGGTGATCGACAAGGTCCTCCGCTACCACGAGGTCTACGGCCACGACCTGCAGTCGATCTCCCTGCCCACCACGCTGCTGTTCGAGCAGCAGCTCGACATCCTCGAACGGTTCGCCCTCGAGGTCATCCCCGCGGTCCGGGCCGCCGCACCCACGAGCCTGTGGGAGGCCCGGGATCCTTTCGGCGGCCGTCCGGAGTCTGCCGGAGCCACCGAACCCGACGCCACCGCGGCCGTCACCGCCGACCACGACAACTACAGGAGCGACCATGCCCACGTCTACGCACACTGAAAATTCGTCCCGCCGGGCTGAGTCCCAGCAAGACGCGTTCGCCACGGCCTGGGCCGAATGGCACGACGCTCACGAACGCCACCGGGCTGACCCGCACGGCTTCCTCGCCGTCACGCACCTGCACTGGCTGGGCGCCGAACCCGCCCGGCTCGATGGCGTTCCCGGCACCTGGCGTGTGGAGGATGACGCCGTCCGCCTGGTCCTGGGGCCGGGCGAAAGCCTGCAGCGGGACGGCAGGGAACTGAACCCCGAGGGCGGTGCCACCGTGGAGTTGGGACCCATCGCCGAACGCGACGGCATCAACCTCACCGCGGGGGACACCGTCGTCGAGCTCGCCAAGCGCGGCGGCGAGTACATCGTCCGGCCGCGGCACCCCGGGAACCCGCTGCTCATGGAATACCGGGGCACGCCGGCCTACGCGCCGGACGGCACCGTCAGCCTGGACTTCAACTGGGCTGTGAACCCGCCGTGCGCCTACACCGACCTGGCCACATGCCCGCTGCCGCCTGCCGAGAACCGCCTGCCCGTGCCGGTCGAAGCCGGCGAGAAGACCCCCACCGACCGTCAGGATGCATGATGAGCAACGCAACCAAGGCTCCCGCAGGCTGGGGCTTCCTGGCGCTGGAACTTGACGGCGCCACCGGCGGCGCGGCCGGAGGAGGCACGGCGGGGGGCCCGGCGCTCGCCGCTGCCGTGCTGGCCGCTGAGTCAGCCGGTTTCCACGCACTGACCTTCCGGGACTCCCCGGAGGCCGGACGGCTGAACGCGCTGCAGCGCGCCGCTTTCGCCGGCCCCCTGACCCGGTCCATCGCCCTAATCCCGGAGGTGGGCACGGCCTACACCGAGCCGTTCCAGGTTTCCACCCAGCTGGCCAGCCTGGACTACGTGACCGGCGGGCGGGCCGGCTGGATTGCAACGGCGGACGATGACCGCGCGGCGGCAGCCGCCGTCGGGCGGCGCCACGTCACAGGTGCAGGCCTTGCCCGGGAGGCCGCTGCCTCCATCGAGGTGAGCCGCAGGCTGTGGGATTCCTGGGAGGACGACGCCGTGATTCGCGACGTCGCCAGCGGCCGCTACGTCGACGCCGGGAAGCTGCACTACGCGGACTTCGACGGCCCCGGATACTCGGTCAAGGGCCCGTCCATCATTCCGCGTCCCCTGCAGGGGCAGGTGCCCGTGCTGGTGCCGGCGTCCCTGACCGGAGACGGCCTGGTTGAGCCGACCGCGGTGGATGCCGTCCTGGTCTCGGCCCCCACACCTGAGCTCGTCGCGGACGAGGTCCGCGAGGTGAGGGAACGGCTGGGCGGCCGGGCGGCGCCCGCCGTCGTGGTGGAGCTCGACGTCGTTCTGGATGCCCGCGGGCAGAGCGCCGCCCAGCGGCTTGCGGGAGTGGACCTGCCCGGCGTGCAGCCTGCCGGTGCCGAACGGGCACGCTTCGCCGGGTCCCCGGCTGCCCTGGCCGACCTGCTCACCGAGCTGCTGGAAGTGGCTGACGGCGTCCGCCTGCATCCCGCCGGGCTAGCTGTGGACCTCGAGGAACTATCCCGCCTGGTGCTTCCGGAACTCCGCCGCCGCGGAGTCCTGGCCCCGGTGCCCCTGGACGGTACCTTGCGGGACATGCTGGGTCTGGAAAGGCCAGCCAGCCGCTACGCCGCAACCGCCGTCGGAAATTGAGGGAAAAACCATGACCCAGCACACCCGTGCTAAATACCAGCCGAGCGGCCAGCTCCAGTTCGGCATCTTCTTCCAGGGCGTCAACTCGGGAACCATCTGGAAGGCCGCCGAATCCGGTTCCCAGACGGACTTCGAATCGTTCCGCCGCATCGCGCAGACGGCGGAGCGGGGCCTGTTCGCCGCTTTCTTCCTGGGCGAAGGGCTCCGGCTCCGCGAGCACCTCGGCCGCTCGCACGAACTGGACGTTGCCGGGCGCCCGGACGCCCAGACCATGCTCGCCGCCCTTGCATCGGTGACGTCGAACATCGGACTCGTGGCCACCCAAAACACCACGTACAACGATCCCGCGGACCTGGCGCAGAGGCTGTCCTCGCTGGACCTGCTCTCCGGCGGCCGCGCGGCGTGGAACATCGTGACCACGGACAACGCCTGGACCGGCGCGAACTTCCGGCGCGGCGGCTACCTTGACCACGCTGACCGCTACACCCATGCCGAGGCGTTCGTGGAGACGGCCAAGCGGATCTGGGATGCCCATGATCCCGTATCCGGGCAGTGGCGGCGGGTGGTCAACGAGGGCCAGCACTACACCGTGGACGTCACACCGCGCCTGCCCCGCAGCACCCAGTACCGGCCCGTGCTGTTCCAGGCTGGCGACTCTCCGGAAGGGCGCAACTTCGCCGCCCGTCAGGCCGACGTCATCTTCTCGGCGCACCCGAAGCTCGACGACGCCCTGACGTTCCGGAGCGACATCGTGGAGCGCACGCTGAAGGCGGGCCGGAACGCCAACGACGTCAAGATCATGCCGGCCAGCGAGTTCATCCTGGCGGCCACGCCGCAGGAAGCCCTGGAGAAGAAGGCCTGGGTCCGCAGCCTCCAGATCGGGCCGCAGCAGGCCATCGCCTACCTCGAACAGTTCTGGGGCCGGGAACTTGCCGAATACGATCCGGACGGCCCCCTCCCGGACATTGATCCGGTGGTGGAGGAAACGTCCGAGACCCGGGGGAGCGGCTTCCACGGCGCCAAGGCGCGGCAGCTGGCCGACCAGTGGCGGGCGGAAGCCAAGGAGAAGGGGCTGTCCATCCGCCAGTTCGTCTCCGCCAAGACCAGCCGCGTGGACGCCACCTTCAACGGGTCCTATTCCGAGGTGGCCGACCGGCTGATGGAGTACGCCCGCACCGGAGCCGTGGACGGCTTCAACATCTCGCCGTGGCTCATCCCCACTGGCCTGGACGACATCGTTAACCACCTGGTGCCGGCGCTGCAGGAACGTGGCGTCTACCCCAGAGAGTATGCCGGGAGCACGCTGCGCGAGAACCTGGGACTGGCGACTCCGGAACGTCCCGCAGCGGAGTCCGCTGACGCGGAAGCCGCTCCCTCGTCCGCAACGCCGGAAGCGAGGGTCCAAGCCGATGGGTGACGAGGTGTCCGGCACGGAAGTGGGAGACGCTGACAGGGAATCAGCCGCGGATACCGTGAAGCTGCAGCTGACCATCTGGCAGCAGTATCTCTAGAGGAACCACGATCACCCACTGGGCCATGCTTGGGCGCAGCCCATCAAACCAGAATCCCCCGCCGGAGCACCCGGCGGGGGATTCGTGTGGATATGGAGAGTTACGCCGTCGGCGTCTGCGAGATCCGGACCATGTTGCCGGAGGGATCCCGGAAGGCGCAGTCGCGCGGACCCCAGGGCTGGTCGATGGGCTCCTGCATTACCTCGGCGCCGGACGCCCGGACTTTCTCGAACGTTGCGTCCAGATCGTCGGTGCGGAATACGAGCATCGGCAGGACGCCCTTGGTGAGGAGCTCCTGCATCATGTCCCCGTCCTCCTGCGAACGTCCGGCATGCGGTTCGGAGAGCACGATCTCGAGATCCGGCTGGGCGGCGCTGCCGAGCGTCACCCAGTGGAATCCTCCGGAGGCGACGTCGTTGCGTACCTCGAGGCCCAGGGCGTCACGGTAGAAGGTGAGGGCTTTTTCGGTGTCGTTGACTGTGATGTTGCAGTACTGGAGTGAAATGTTCATGCGACTAACGCTATTCGGCGGGCATGAGTATCGCTTCTCGAATCCTGCTCGCTTGGGCACCATCCGCGGGCCCGGCGTCCGCCCCGCCCGCGGCGCTGTGCCGGGTGGGCCGCGTCCGGATCTTCGCCACGCAGGCGGGCATGGCCTCCACCGCGCTGTGCTCGCGGGACCGGTACGCGCTGGGCGGTTCTCCCACGATTTCGGTGAAGCGTGAGCTAAAAGAACCCAACGACGTACAGCCCACGGCCATGCAGGCATCGGTCACGTTCATGCCACCGCGGAGCAGTGCCATGGCCCGCTCGATCCGGCGGGTCATCATGTAGCTGTACGGAGTCTCGCCGTAGGCGGCCCGGAACTGCCGTGAAAAGTGCGCCGGCGACATCAGGGCCTTGCGGGCCATGGTGGGGACGTCCAGGGCGTGGGCGAAGTCCCTGTCGATCAGGTCCCGCGCCCGGCGCAGGTGCGCCAGGTTGGCGAGCTCTTGTGGGTTCATGTCATGAGCGTACGCCGCGGTCCCGGCGTTTTCCACGGTGGTCCGAACGACTGCCTACTTTTTGGGCAGGCCCGCGGGGTTCAGCTCGGACTTCTGGACCGCCTCGGCAGTGAGGCCCCAGCGGTCAAGGATCTTGGCGTAGCTGCCGTCTTCGATCAGGTGGTTGAGCCCTGCCTGGGCTGCGGCCGCGAAGCCGTTGCCCTTCTTGGTGGTGGCGGCGATGCTCGCCTTCAGCGGCCACCCTCCGTCCACCAGCCCCACCAGCTTGGTCTTCGCATCGGAGGCCGCCTTGAACGCCGCCGTAGCATTCGGCCCGAACGTCAGGTCCGCCCGTCCGGACTGCACGGCGAGCGAGGAGGCGGAGTCGTCGTCGTAATACTGGAACTCAACCGGCGCCAGGCCGTTCTTCTTGTTCTCCTCATCCCAGCGCAGCAGGATGGATTCCTGGTTGGTCCCGGACCCGACAATCACGCGCTTGCCGGCAACATCCGGTGCCGATTCCACCTTGGCGACGGAGCTGTCGGCCTTGGCATAGAAACCCAGCTTGTCGTCGCGGTAGCTGGCGAAATCGAACTTGAGCTTCCGTTCCTCGGTCACAGTGACGTTGGACAGGACGGCCTCGTACTTCCCGGACTCCACACCGAGGGGCCAGTCGGCCCAGGCGGTGGGAACGATGTCCGCTTCGAGGCCCAGCGTCTGGGCCAGTGCGACGGCGATATCCACTTCGTTGCCCACCGGAGTTTTGTTGTCCGTGGCGTAGACGGCCAGCGGGGCCGCGAACGGGCTGACGGCCACTGTAAGTTTGCCGTCCTTCTTGATGGATTCAGGCACCAGCGCCGCTGCTGCCGGGTCCACGGCTGCCGTCACGCCGTCCTGTTCCGGCGAGAGGTTGAACTGCTTGACGCCGGTGGCGGACGACGCCGGAGCGGAGTCCGCTGCAGCCGATGCGCCGGGGTCGGAGCACGCCGCCAGGCCCAGCAAGGTGGTGGCGGCCAGCGCCGCGGTGACGCCGGGCCTGAGTGAAAAACGGGCCATGGTTTCCCCTTGGAATTATCGGATTGGGTGCTTGTGCCAGCAACTATCCGGCAGGGCGAAAGTCCGGTCAAAGGACTTTGAAACCGGGCGATACAGGGGGTAATCGGGGTTAATCCGGCGTCCGCTGGCGTCACGCAACATGGTTAGTGCCGCGCGGTGAATTGCCCGGCCTGCCCAAGGCCTCCGCAGTAGACTTTGGTATGGCCGCATCAATGCTGAAGATGGTTCTGTCCCTTGCCACCGCCGTTGCCCTCGCGGTGCTTGGCGGAGCACCTGCGACGGCGGCGCCGCCGCGGCCTGCCGATCCGGTGGGCATTGACGTCTCGTGGCCGCAGTGCGGCAAGACCCTTCCCTCCGGACTCGCCTTCGCCATTGTCGGCGTCAACAACGGACTCGCGAACGCCACGAATCCGTGCCTCGAGGCGCAGCTGGACTGGGCGGCCTTGACCATCAAGTATCCACAGGCGACCTCCCAGCCGCGGGTCGCCCTGTACGTGAACACCGCCAACCCCGGGCTGGCCGGTTCCTGGTGGCCCTCGTCCAACTTCTACTCGGGCACCGTAGTGGACAACCCGTACGGGAAGTGCGAGGGCAAGAATGACAAGGCCTGCGCCTACATGTACGGCTATGCGAAAGCGTACGACGACGCCGTGCTGCGTGGGGTGGACGACCCGGAGGACTACTTCTGGTGGCTGGATGTGGAGACGGAAAACAGCTGGCAGCCGGACAAGGAAGCCAACCGGGCTGACCTGGAGGGCATGACCGCCTACTTCGAAAGCATCGGCGCCGACGTCGGGATCTATTCCACCGGCTACCAGTGGGGTCAGATCGCCGGCACCGTTCCCTCGACGAGCAACCTGGCGGGGCTTCCCAGCTGGCTGGCCGGCGCCCGCACCTTGAACGGCGCCAAGTCGAACTGTTCCCTGTCAGGGCTCACCCCGGGCAGCCGCGTGGCGCTGACGCAGTATGTCTCCAGTGGCCTGGACTACAACTACGCCTGCAAGTAGCCGCTGGCTGCTACCGCGTGAATCGTGTGACAGAAGTGCACCGATCAACCTCTAGCTAACTTCAGTTAGAAACGAGTACTGCGTACACGAAACAGGTACGAAGACAGCCAAAGACGAGTGGAATCTACTGGTGTTTTCCCGGGCGGACGCCCCTAGCATCGGGACTACGTTTGCGGCCAATGATGGCCGTAAATCCCGTCTCGCACCCCGGGAGTCCCCATGCAACAAGCGTCCACCACATCCGTCGTCGCCCGCCGGCTCGCTGCCGCCGTCGTGCTCCCTGGCGTCCTGACCAGCATGCTGGTGCTGGCCCCGGCCTCCCAGGCGGCAACCGATACATCAGGCATCTGCAACGGAGTGGTGAACCAGCTTGCCCACCGCGGCACCGTGCAGGAGAACCTGCTCAAGGCGGCGGCGCGCAAGAATGCCGTTCTCATCGCCTCCCTGCAGGCCGAACGCGCCGGGCTGCAGACGAAGGCGGACGGACTGACTGCGGAGATCGCCGCGGCAGAGAATGCGATTGCCGCGCTCAGCGCGGAGCAGCAGCAGCTGACCTCGGACATGGACTCGGCAGCCACCGAACTGGCCGGGCTTAAGGTCGCCCAGACCAATGTTGTCCAGTCGGTTGCCGATGTCGAGAAGGTGCTTGCCGGACTCGAAGCGGAGAAGGCCACCACCGAAGCGCAACTCACGCCGCTGCAGGAGGAGCTTGGCGTGGCCCAGGCCGCGGCTGCCCTGCTGGGCAAACAGAGGGCAGGCCTCGAAGCCCAGGAAGCCGCGAAAAAGAGCGAGATCAGCGTGGCAGAGGGCGAACTCCCGCCACTCCAGGCCGCTGCAAATGCGGCCGCTGACGCCCTCGCCGGCAAGAACACTGAAATCGTGACGGCACAGGGCGAATTAACCAGCCTGACGGGTGCCGCGGAACAAGCGGCGGCGGCTGCAGCCACAGCTGCCCAGGCAGTTGCTGATGCGGATACCGACCTGACGCGGCTTGAAGGTGCTGGGGAGACCGCCCAGGCGCAATTGGAGGCCCAGCAGGCGAAGGCTGCTGAAGCAAGAGCCACACTCGCTACCCTGCAGGCCACAGCCCAATCAGCGGCGGATGCTGTGGCCGCCAAGAACGCAGAGATCGGCACGGCGCAGGGCGAACTCGCGGCGCTGCAAACTGCCGCCAGCCAGGCCGCGGATGCCCTGACCGCCAAGAACGCTGCGATCACTCAGGCCCAGACGGAGCTGACCGCGCTGCAAGCGAATGCGGCTGCGGCTGCCTCGGCGCTCGCCGCCAACGCAAACAAGATCGCAACCGTCGACGGCGAGATCACTGCGCTGCAGGGGCAGATTGCGGCAAAGAACGTCTTGATTACGGCCAAACAGGCGCAGCTCACGCAGGCGAACGCGGATCTCGTGGTTCTACAAGCGCGCAAGTCGTTTCTTGCTGGCGAGATCCTACGTTTGGGGGCGATCAATGGCGGAAAGAAGGAGGAGCGCGAGGCACGTGAGGCCCAGATTCTTGCGTACCAGGCCGAGTTGACCACCGTGAACGGCCAGATCACCACAAAGAATGCCCAGATCTCCGGGTACCAAGGTGACCTGACCACTCTTCAGACCTCGGTTAACACCCTCAACGCCCAGCTCCTGGCCAAGCAGCAGGAAAGCAGCGCCCTGCAGCAGCAGGCCGCACCGCTTCAGGCCGCGCTGACCACAGCCAACGCCGCCGTCGCCACGAAGGAGGGCGAGATCGCTGCCCTGAAGGCACAGGTTCCGGGGCTCCAGGCGACGGTCAGTAATGCCAACGCCAGCGTCACCGCCAAGCAGGGAGAGCTCACCCTTCTGCAGGGTCAGCTGCCCGCGCTCCAAGGTGCCGCAGCCACGGCCGCGGCTAACGTCTCCACGCAGCAACAGGTAGTGGCGGACCTTGAGGCTGCACTTCCGGGACTGACTCAGGGCGTGGCCGAGGCCCAGGCCGCGATCGCGGAACAGAAGAACGTTCTCAGCGGGCTCCAGACCAAGCTGGCCGAAGCAAACGACGCCCTTGCAGCCGCAAACGCGGCCGTCGAGGCCAAAAAGGCAGAGGTCAGCGGGCTGCAAAACGAGCTGCCGGCCTTGCAATCCGCCGTGGACGGCGCCAACGCATCGGTTTCCACCAAGCAGGGTGAGATCGCGACCTTGAACGGGGAGCTGGACACCCTGGTCGCCCAGCTAGCGGTCCTCAACGAGCAGATCGCAGGCAAGGAAGCTGACGTTCTGCGTCTGCAGACCCAGGTGGCTCCGCTGCTGGACCAGCTGAATAAGCTCAACGGCGAGATCAGCGCCACGGAGGCCCAGCTCAAGGCACTACAACTACAGCTGACAACACTGGACCAGCAGGTCACGTCCGCCCAGGGCCAGCTCAACACTCTGACGGCGCAAAAGAAGACCAACAAGGACGCCATCGAAGTGCAGAAGGCGAAGGTCAAGTCCCTCCAGGCCCAGCTGGGCAGCGTACAGGGCCAGATCGCCGCCATCGACGGCCAGATCGCCCTCGGAGGTTGCGTGGCCTAGCGCAATAGGAAACTAGCACAGGTGAGCTAAAACGCAGGGAGGGGTCACCGGACACGGCGGCCCCTCCCTGCGTGTCCGGCGCCACGGCGACATCCAGAAATAACCCGGCCGCCGCCGTCGTTGTCGCCAGTGTGCCTGTTCCGCTACCGGAACGGACCGCCACTGCTCCGCTACGAAAGGCCGGCTCCTCCGTGACTGTTCCGCTTTCCATCCTTGACCTGGCCACCATCGCGAAAGGTCAGACAGCGGCCGAGAGTTTCGCCGGCAGCGTGGCCATGGCGCAGCGGGCCGAGGAACTGGGCTACCGCCGGGTCTGGTACGCGGAGCACCACAACATGTCCTCCATCGCCTCCTCGGCCACGAGCGTGCTGATCGCCCACATCGCGGCCAACACCACCAGCATCAGGCTGGGCGCCGGCGGCGTGATGCTGCCCAACCACTCCCCGCTGACCATCGCCGAGCAGTTCGGCACGCTGGAGACGCTGCATCCCGGACGCATCGACCTCGGCCTGGGCCGTGCGCCGGGCAGTGACCAGAACACCATGCGAGCCCTCCGCCGCGACCCGATGTCGGCGGACAGCTTCCCGCAGGATGTCTTGGAACTGCAGGGCTACCTGACCGGCCCCACCCGCATCCAGAGTGTGGAAGCCACGCCGGGCAAGGGCACCAACGTGCCGCTGTACATTCTGGGGTCCTCGCTTTTCGGGGCCCGGCTGGCAGCGCAGCTCGGGTTGCCGTACGCCTTCGCCTCGCACTTCGCACCCAACGCCCTGCAGGATGCCGTCGCCGCCTATCGCCGCGAATTCAAGCCCTCGGCCCAGCTGGACGCTCCGCATGTGATCGCCGGCGTGAATGTGATTGCGGCCGATTCAGCCGCCGAGGCGCAGGAGATGTTCCAGGCCACCAAGCGCGCCCGCGTGTCCCTGTTCTTCGGCAACGGCAGGGTGTTTACCGACGATGAGGCGGACATGATCCTCGATTCGCCGCAGGGCCAGCACGTGGCCCAGATGATGAAGTACTCGGCCATTGGCACTCCGGATGTGGTGATGGACTACCTCGACGAGTTCACGGCCCATGCTGACGCGGACGAGCTGATCGTGGCCCACCAGAGCAACGGAACAGAGGCCCGCCTGCGCTCCGTCGAACTGCTCGCCGCGGCAGCCGGGATGGCCCGGGTCTAGGCGCCGCCTCCCCGGCCGCGGATGTCCGCTGTCGGGTGGCGTCGGCGTCGCCGGGGCCACACGGCCCGTGTGGCAGAACGTCACGGAAGATACGGATGTGACAATAACAGCCGCACGGAGTCTAATAAGTGCATGACTGTTGAGCCGGACGTACGCCGTGCCCTGGTCATTGAGGACGATGAAGACATCCGCGGCCTGCTGGTCCACATCCTGACCAAGCAGGGTTTCCAGGTTTCCTCCGCCTCAACGGGACGGGCCGGCATTGAACTGATGCAGCGTGACGGCGCTGAACTGGTGACGCTGGACCTGAACCTGCCCGACATCGACGGCGTTGAGGTCTGCCGCGAACTGCGCCGCTTCTCCGACGCCTACATCCTGATGATCACCGCCCGAGGCGAGGAGCTGGACCGCCTGACCGGGCTCGACACCGGCGCGGACGACTACCTCACCAAGCCCTTCAGCCCCCGCGAGCTCGGGTCCAGGATCACCGCCCTGTTCCGCCGGCCGCGCGCCAGCGCCGTACACGAAGCCGCAGTCCAGGACGAACTGCGCCGCGCCGTCGAGGTCCAGCGCAGCCTGCTGCCGGCGGAGGGACTGTCCCTCGACGGGTTCGACATCGCCGGGTCGTTCCGGCCGTCCCGCAACGTCGGCGGCGACTTCTTCGACTGGTACCCGAACGACGGCGGCCTGCATCTGACGCTGGCGGACGCCATGGGCAAAGGCATGGGGGCCGCGCTGATCGCGGCCACCGTCCGCGCCGTCATGCGTTCGGTTGCCCACAGATCGCCGCTGGGCGAGGCCTTCAAGTCCGCCGGGCGGATCCTCGAAGCCGACCTGGAGCAGTCCGCGTCTTTCGTCACCCTCTTCCACGCCCGGCTCACCGCCTCCACGGGCATCCTGAACTATGTGGACGCCGGCCACGGACTGGCGCTGCACATCAAGGCGGACGGCAGCTCTTCGCGGCTGGTCACCGGCGGACCGCCGGTCGGAGCCTGGCCGGGCCAGGAGTGGGACGCGCACCAGGTTTCGCTGGAGCCCGGCGACTCGCTGGCAGTGGTCAGCGACGGACTGCTCGATGTCTACCCTGACGTCGAGGTCCTGACCGCCGTGGTGGCCGGCACTGTCTCCGCCAGCGCCAGCGCGCAGGCCGCCTGCGACGCCGTCCTGGAGCTGGCCTCCGGCCGGGAGGTTTCCGACGACGCCACTGTGGTTGTGCTGAAGCGGGCGCGGCAGTAGCTGGCCGGGAGCCGCCCTCTGCCTCAAAGGGAGGGCGCGCACATGTTACATTCCCGCAATGACAGGGATATTCTGACGTAACTACGGCACAGGAAACTGGGGGTATGTCCCTCGCCGGACTTTCTCGCGCATCATTGGGGATTATCCGAAGGACGTCGCCTGTGCCTACTCCGCTCAACCAGACCGTGGCCGATTCCGCCCTCCTGACTCGGTCCCTGCCGCTTGGCCTGCTCCGCGCCTTTGTGCAGTCGGATGCCGCCGACGACGGCCTCACACCGAACCTGCTCGCTGAACTTAAGATCCTTGCCCGGACGCCCGGGCTGCTGGTGGCCTGCAACTACGGCGGCACCCTCTGTGATGCGGAAGGCATCTCCACCGAGACCCTGCCGCTGGGCAGCGCCGCGATCGCCCTCCGGGCCCTGGCCGCCCTGCCCAATACCCACGCCGCCGTCATCTCCGGCAGGTCGCTGCGGGACCTGGCGGCTGTGTCCCGGCTCCCGGCCGAAGTGCACCTGGTGGGTTCGCACGGGGCGGAATTCGACATGGGCTTCGCCCACGGGCTCTCGCTGGCCACCGAATCCGTCCTGCAGCAGGCGAGCCAGGCCCTGGTTGAAACTATCGGCGCCTACAAGGGGATCAGCATCGAACGGAAGCCGGTGGCGGTGTCCGTGCACACGCGGCCGGCCTCGCCCGCGATCGTCGCCAAGGTCCTGGAAAAAGCCGAGGCAGTCGCTCGCGCCCACGGCCTGTTCTACATTGTTGACGGTTCCGTGCTGGACCTCTCCGTGGTTGAACCGTCCAAGGCCGACGCCCTGGAGCATCTCCGTGCCCGCCTGGGAGTGAGCGCCGCCCTGTACGCCGGTGATGCTTCCAGCGACGAACTTGCCATGGCCACCCTCCGCGGCCCGGACATGGGCATCAAGGTGGGGGAGGGGCCAACGGCCGCGGCCCACCGGCTGCGGGATCCTGAATCCTTTGCCCGGGTACTGGCCATCCTGTTTGAACTGCGGCGGGCGTGGCTCTTCGGGGAGGACGCCGTCGGCCTGGAGCGCCACTCCATGATCGGCAACGGCTCGTCCACGGCCCTGATCACCCCTGAAGCCAAGGTCTGCTGGATGAGCCACCCGCTGCCGGACTCCGGGTCCCTGTTCGCCCATATCCTAGGTGGCGACGCAGCGGGCCACTTCTCGGTGGAACCCGTCAAGGCGTCCCAGGTTCTGGGCCAGCGCTACGTGGACAGCACCATGATCGTGGAGACCCGCTGGGCAGACGTCACGGTGACCGACTACCTCGAACCGGCCCCGGACGGGATCACCAGCCTGGTCCGGGTGCTGTCAGGGAGCGGCGCGGCAAGGATCGTCTTCGCTCCCCGGCCCGACTACGCCAACGCCCCGTTCAGCATGGAGGCCCGGCGTGAGGAACTGCACGTGGTGGGCACCTCGGATCCCATCATCCTGCTGGCTCCCGGCGTCAGTTTTTCCATCACCTCGGACGGCCGCCATGCCACTGCCACCGCGGACGTCAACCTGCAGAACGGGCCCGTGGTGCTCAACCTGCGCTGCGGTGACACCGATCCGAGCCACGCCCAGGTGAGCGGCGAAACGGAGCGCCGTGCCGCCGTCGCCCATCACTCCCGGCAGTGGGTCCAGGACCTGGCACTGCCGGGCGTCAAGCCATCGCTGGTGCGCCGCTCGGCGCTGGTGCTTCGCGCACTGGTGCACGAACCCACCGGTGCCGTGCTCGCCGCGCCCACCACATCACTACCGGAAGGAATCGGCGGCACCCGGAACTGGGACTACCGCTACTGCTGGCTGCGGGACGGCTCCATGACGGTCAACGCGCTGGTGGACCTGGGTTCCACCACGGAAGCGTACGGGTTCCTCCGCTGGCTGGGGCGGATCCTGGACAACGCGCCCGGGCCGGAATGGCTGCACCCGCTGTATTCGGTCACGGGAGCGCCGCTGTCCACGGAGGCCATCATCGAAAGCCTGCCCGGCTACGCGGGGTCCCGTCCCGTCCGGATCGGCAACGCAGCGGACCACCAGGTGCAGCTCGACGTGTTCGGGCCAATCGCCGAACTTATCTCCGCAGTGAGCGAACGCGAGGGCGCGCTGGAGGATTCGCACTGGGAGCTCATGGTCCAGATGGCATCCGCGGTGATGGCCCGCTGGCATGAGGCCGATCACGGGATCTGGGAAGCGCGCCGGGCCCCGCGGCATCACGTGTACACCAAGGTCATGTGCTGGGTGACGCTGGACCGGGCCCTGCGCACCGCTGCCCGGCACGGCAGGGAACCGGAACCGTCGTGGGCGCCCACCGCCGCAACCATCCGCGCGGAAGTCCTCCGTGAAGGCTGGGACGACGGCGCGGCGTCCTACACCGTGGCCTACGACAGTCCGGACCTGGACGCGGCGGTGCTGCACATCGGCCTGTCCGGCCTGCTGGACGTGAACGACCAGCGGTTCCTGGACACGGTCACCGCCGTGGAACGGGAGCTTCGGGTGGGACCCACCGTTTTCCGGTACAGGTACGACGACGGACTGCCGGGCCTGGAGGGCGGCTTCCACATCTGCACCACCTGGCTGATTGAGGCCTACGTGGCAGTGGGCCGGATCGAGGAGGCGTGGGACCTGTTCGACCAGCTGGTGAACCTGTTCGGTCCCACCGGACTGCTGCCCGAGGAATACGATCCCGGCACCGAAACCCACCTGGGCAACCACCCGCAGGCGTACTCGCACCTCGGCTTCATCCGTTGCGCCCGGCTCCTGGACCAGCACCAGAAGAACTAGGTCAGGAGCAGGGCCACGCCGATCATGGCCGGGACGGCGACGACTGTGGTGATCAGGACGGTGTCCTTGGCCACGGTGATGCCCGTCCGGTAGCGGCTGGCCGCCACGAACACGTTCTGGGCGGTGGGCAGTGCGGACGTCACCACGACGGCGAACAGGGCATGCCCTTCCATGCCGAGCATCCGGGCGAAAACGTAGGCGATGGCCGGGTGGATGACGAGTTTGAAGCCGCTGGCAAGCAGCGCGTCAGCGCGGCGCCCCGCGGCTGCCTGCAGCGGACGCGATCCGTTCAGGCTCATGCCGAACGCGATCAGCATGGCCGGGATGGCTGCCCCGCCGATCAGGTGGATGGGCTGCATGACCAGGTCAGGGACTTTCCAGCCCGTCCCTGCGACGACCAGGCCCAGGGCGGAACCCACGATCATCGGGTTCTTCAGGATCATGAGCGCAAAGCCGGCGGGGGTGGTCCGGTGCGAGCTGGTGGTGGCGTCCAGGGCCATCAGGAAGAGCGGGGTGAAGAAGGCCAGCTGGAAGATCAGCAGCGGCGCCACGTAGCTGGCGTCCCCCAGGACGTACACGGCGATGGGGATGCCCAGGTTGGCGGAGTTCGCCAGTGACGCGCTCATCGACGACATCAGGGATTCGGGAACGGTCCGTTTAAGCAGGAACCGGACAATCACGAAGAAGAGGGCCGCCGTAACCGCTGCGCCGACCGCAGTGACCAGCAGGGGAGCGGCAAAGACGTCGTGCAGCTTGGCCTTGCCGAGGGTCTCGAACAGGAGGGCGGGGCTGGCCACGAAGAAGGTCAGTGCGCTGAGCACGGAACGGGCGTTCTCTCCGAGCACGTTCCGGCGGCCCACGAACATTCCGACCAGGATGATGCACCACACCACGAAGAAGCCCGCGAGAACGCCTAGCACCCGGACGTCCCGGAGATTGTCCTTGACAGCGTCTCTGGCAGGGCAGGCGGGCACGGGTTAGCGTTCACCATCCCAGCCTAATCAGATTTAATCAGCCTGAAGCCGGAGTGTGGGCAGGATCTCGGTATCCGGACGGGCCGGGTTCCGGCTGCGTGCGTTGCCGGATCCGCGCCCTCCCGGGGAGGCCCCGCGCTGGCTGCTGGCTTAGTTCAGGGCGGAGTTGTTCAGGGCGAACGGCGGCCGCATGAGGCCGCGGGTGTGGCCCTCGGCGGGGTCGTTGCCGATCTGGACAATCTTGTTGTCCTTGTCCACGTGGACAACCTTCGGCGTGTAGGACCGGGCCTCTTCCGTGGTCATCTCGGCATAGGTGATCAGGATGACGATGTCATTTTCGTGCATCAGGTGCGCGGCCGCCCCGTTGATGCCGATGACACCGGAACCGCGCTCGCCGGCGATGGTGTACGTCTCCAGGCGGGCGCCATTGGTGACGTCGACGATCGCTACGAGCTCTCCCGGGAGAATGTCCGCAGCCTCCAGCAGGTCCAGGTCAACGGTGACCGACCCGACGTAGTGCAGATCGGCATGCGTGACAGTGGCCCGGTGGATTTTGGACTTAAACATTGTGCGATTCATAACGTGTTCAGTCTAACGCCCGGTGTAATTCCGCGCTGTGACGTAGGCAACTCCCCTGCTGATCCGTGGGCAACCTCGGATAATGCCCAAGAATCAGGCGGACTTGGCCTCCGGCGGGACCGGTCCCGCCGGAGCAATTGAGTCGGCCGTTATGGCCAGCACTTCCCGGGCGGCCAGGATGGCGGGCCGCTTGACGCTGGACCGCCGTACGGACGTGAACACGGTCCGGTGCGGATTGCCCGGCAGGAGCAGCAGTTCCGCTGACGTTCCCCGTCCGGTCCAGACCAGGTCCGGCATCAGGCCGACGGCGTTGCCGGACTCGATCAGCCGGATCTGGGCCTGCAGGTCGGCAGTTTCGTACCGGACGTCGGGCTCAAAGCCGGCGCTCCGGCAGGCCTGTTCGGCCCAGTGCCTGGACGCCGCGCCCCTCGGCTCCATCACCCACGCGAGGTCCGCTGTGTCCTCGAGCGAGCTGATGGGCGCCAGGCCCTTGTCCGGTCCCGGGATGGCCAGCCGGATTGCATCGCTGGTCAGCCGGACGCGGTCCAGTTCCGCGTACCGCGGGGCGGCGTGGCCGGGATACTGTTCCGCGATGACCAGGTCAAAGTCCCGGGCCCACGTTTCGTGCAGCGCAGTCTCCGGCTCCCGCTGGACCATTTCGATCCTCACCTCGGGGTAACGGGCTGCCATCCGCGTGAGTGTGCCCGGCATCAGGGCCAGGGCCGCGGACTGGAAGACGGCGATCCGGACCGTGCCTGTAACCGTGGTCAGCGAGGCCGCCAGGTCCGCCTCGGCCTGCTCCAGGGTTTCGAGAAGATGGGCGGTGTGTGCAACGAGGACCTCGGCCTGCGGGGTCAGCTGGACCCGGCGTCCGGTCTTGCGCAGCAGCTGGACTCCGGCTTCCTTTTCCAGCACTGCCAACTGTTGGGAGACCGACGAGGGACTGTACTGCAGGGCGTCCGCCACTTCGGCCAGGGTTCCCCGGATCTTCAGTTCACGGAGCAGCCTCAACCGCCGGACGTCGAGCATGGCTGTTCCTTCGCTAAATCTAATGAATATTAATTAGGAGAATTCACTTTATCTAATGCAATTGGGCTTGCATACTGATCCAGTGAGTTACCCCCGTCACAGACCCGCGTCAGGGCACCGCGATGGGGCCGCACCCCAAGCAGGAGTTCCTGATGAGTACTAGAGATACGACCCAATCAATAATGCGGCGCAAGCCACTCGACGACATTGAAGAAGAAAACAAGCACAGCGGACTATTCAAATCGCTCGGCCTCTGGCAACTGACAGCCATCGGCGTCGGCGGCATTATCGGCGTCGGGATATTCTCCCTCGCCGGGCTGGTCGCGGCCGGCAATGAAGACACTCCGGGTGTGGGGCCCGCGGTGCTGATCTCATTCCTTATTGCGGGCCTGGCCTCAGCGGCGGCAGCCCTTTCGTATGCAGAATTCGCGGGAATGATCCCACGTGCTGGTTCCGCTTACACGTACGGCTATGTGGCCCTGGGCGAAGTGATCGGCTGGTTTATCGGCTGGGACCTTCTGCTCGAATACATCGCAATCGTAGCGGTAGTGGCCATCGGCATTTCCGGCTACTTTGACGCTTTCCTCTCCGGCATCGGAATTCACCTGCCTACGTGGATGACCTCGACTGCGGATGAAGGCAAGGGCGGCATCGTCAACATTCCCGCCATCCTGGTCTGTCTTCTGGTGACCTGGATCCTGTCCCGCGGAACCAAGGCTTTCGGCCGGTTTGAACTGGTAGCCGTGGCTATCAAAGTAGTCCTGATTCTGTTCATTATCGGCCTGGGCGTCTTCTACATCGACACCAATAACTACAACCCGTTCATGCCCAGCGGGTTCGGCCCGGTGCTGGCGGGCTCTGCGACCGTCTTCTTCGCCGTGTTCGGGTACGACGCCATGAGTACGGCGGCCGAGGAAGCCACGGACGGCAAGAAGCACATGCCCAAGGCCATCGTCCTGTCTCTGATCATCGCCATGCTCCTGTACGTAGCGGCCACCCTGGTCCTCACCGGAATGCAGAACTACAAGGACATCGATCCTGCTGCTGGTTTCGCCTCAGCCTTTACCAGCGTCGGCCTGCCCGTGATTGCCACCATTATCTCGGTATTCGCCGTTCTCTCCATCCTCACCGTGATGCTGACCTTCCTGCTCGGCGTCACCCGCGTCTGGTTCTCCATGAGCCGCGATGGTCTCCTGCCCGGCTGGTTCGCTGGAACAGACAAGCATGGAACCCCTCAGCGCGTGACGTGGATTGCCGGTGTCGCTTCGGCGCTGCTGGCTGGTGTCTTCCCCATCAAGGCTGTCGCCGACCTGACAAACATCGGGATCCTGGCGGCATTCGTGGTGGTCTGCGTGGCCGTGATCGTCTTCCGTTACAAGAAGCCCGATGCGCCCCGCACGTTCCGCCTTCCGCTGATGCCGTTCATCCCGGCTTTCGGCGTCCTGGCCTCCGCGCTGCTCATCTGGCAGCTTCCCGCGGACACCAAATGGCGCTTCGTGATCTGGCTGGTCATCGGCCTGATCATCTACTTCGGCTACGGCCGCAAGCACTCGCTAATGAATCCTGACAGCCCGCGGCACGAAGAGGCCGTGGAGATGCACCGCCCGCTGGGGTAGCAGCCCAACGCTCTCTCACTTCCTGCCACAAATAACCGGACGCTCTCTCAGATCCGGTGCCATATCGACGAACCCTCTCTCGCCCCGGTGGGAGAGGGTTCGTCGTTTGTGTGCGAAAAGTGAGAGAGGGTCGCGCGGAAAGCTGCAGGAAGTGAGAGAGCGTCACCCGGAAGGCGGCGATGGCGCCGGCGGCGGTCTTGCTTAGTAGGGCCCGCAGCGGGCAATCGGCTGGCACGAATATCTGCGGCAGCATGTCCCTACGGTGCAGCCGGGGCAGAAAACGGCCAAGCAGCCCATCATTGCAAAGAAGTTGGCAAAGCGGCAGGCGCCGCAGCAAGCCGCAGCGCAGCCCCAGTCCATGTCATCGCAGCGTCGGGACATGCAGTCGGGGCAGCCATCCGCCATCGGAGTGAGTCCGGCATCGCTTGCGGCCCTCAAGGCGCTGATGTCTGTAGCAACGCCGTCGTCAGCCTCAGCTACCAGGCGGCTCGTCAGTTCTCCCGTCACTTGATGCACCTTTGTGAGGCGTCGGATGGTGCCGCTCTTGGTTGCGACCTCGTACGTTACGGTAATGCGGTCTTCGTCGATAAGCGCCAATGCGGTCATCGTGCCGCCGTCCTTGAGCGCGTGCACAGCGCCGCGAACGGTAGGGCCGTTGTCGAGCTCGTTTTTGCAGGTCACGCCCCGGACGTTTTCAGCTGCTGCCAGCGTAAGCCCGGCACTCATGCTTGGCAGGGCAGCGAGCTTGGCGAAGTTGTCCGTTGTGACGGCCTTGCGCCAGGCGGCCATGGCGCGATCGGGAGATAGTTCTTCTATCGCGACGCTTTCCACTTCATCAAACCAATGGTTGTTGCGCATCTTCTTGGCGTTCCCGGCAGCCATTGCGGAATTACTCGAACCGGCTAGGATCGAGACGCCCAAGGCTGCCCCGGTGAGCCCTCTGAGGAAGGCGCTTCTACTGGGTCCGAGCTCCGGTCCTCGGGTTGCCTCCCCGCTTTTTTGGCGGAGCTTGCCAATGGCTTGCAGGACAGCCCAGCTGCCTACCGTGCCGAGGTTTCGAATCAATGCCAAGCCGATAGCGGGTCCGGTGCGGACGGAGGTGACGGTGCCGGCCAGCTCGACCAGGGTTGGTTTCCAGGGAGGCGTCGCCCCTAGCGCTTGAGTCCTCCACTGGACCATTTCCGGGGAGCTTAGGTTCATGACTTCCAGCTTCCCCCCACTGGCCGCAGCGGCATCTTCGGCGATCCTGCTGCATGTCATGCATCCGGCATCGAAGCCGAGTATCAGTCGTTTTGCGGCTAACTGTTTCGTCATGTATTCCCCCATAATCGCGCTCAGGATATCGGACATCCCGGGCCATAGACGAGTGAACCATGTCACTAATTGACTAAAGTTGTCAATGTGCATGACACATTTTCGCGGGCCTTCCCGAGCTGGATTCCGGAGGCTATGCGAGCCTCCGCCCGAACGTTCGGGCGGGATTTTTAATCGTTGGGTTTTCTAACCTGTATTGCTCAGAAAACGTCGCTTTATCTTAAGTGACCGGAGGATCATACTGGTGGAAAGAACGACCTCACCAACGGAAAGAACGAGTGTTAGATATGACCAACATTTCAACGGAGCCCGGCGTCTTCACCGGGAAAGCGGCCACCGAACCGGCCGTTGCAGCCACTTCCCACGTGCCCGAAGCCCAGGCCCTGGCCGGGGAAGCAATCGGGCTGGTGCGCCACTGGTTGACGGAAGCCGCCAAGGTCCCCGTGGATGCCTCCGCTGAACAGCTCGCCGGCGTGCTGAGGGACCCCAACGGGCTCGACTTCACCGTTGGCTTCGTGGACGGCGTGGTCCGCCCGGAAGACCTCCACGTGGCCGCCCGCAACCTTGCTGCCCTCGCGCCCAAGGTCCCGTCGTTCCTCCCCTGGTACGTGCGCAGCGCCGTCCGCCTCGGCGGCACCATGGCTCCGGTCCTGCCGCAGGTGGTCATCCCGGTCGCCCGCCGCGTGCTCCGCGAAATGGTGGGCCACCTCATTGTCGACGCCACCGATGCCAAGCTGGGCCCGGCCATCGCGAAGATCCGCAAGGACGGCATCAAGCTCAACGTCAACCTCCTCGGCGAAGCCGTCCTCGGCGAACACGAGGCCTCCCGCCGGCTCGAAGGCACCCACACGCTGCTGGCCCGCCCGGACGTGGACTACGTCTCCATCAAAGTCTCCTCCACCGTCGCCCCGCACTCCGCCTGGGCCTTCGATGAGGCCGTGGAGCACGTCGTGGAGAAGCTCACCCCGCTCTTCGCCCGCGCGGCCTCTTTCGCCGGCGCCGGACAGAACGCCAAGTTCATCAACTTGGACATGGAGGAATACAAGGACCTGGACATGACCATCGCGGTCTTCACCCGGATCCTGGACAAGCCGGAGTTCAAGAACCTTGAGGCCGGCATCGTGCTCCAGGCCTACCTCCCGGACGCCCTGTCCGCCATGATCCGACTGCAGGACTGGGCCGCCGCCCGCCGCGCCGACGGCGGCGCCGCGATCAAGGTCCGCGTGGTCAAGGGCGCCAACCTGCCCATGGAACACGTCGAGGCTTCCCTGCATGACTGGCCGCTGGCCACCTGGGGCACCAAGCAGGACTCGGACACCAACTACAAGCGCGTCATCAACTACTCGCTGCACCCGGACCGGATCAAGAACGTCCGGATCGGCGTGGCCGGACACAACCTCTTCGACATCGCCTTCGCCTGGCTGCTCGCCAAGCAGCGCGGCGTCGAATCCGGCATCGAATTCGAGATGCTGCTGGGCATGGCGCAGGGACAGGCCGAAGCCGTCAAGAAGGATGTTGGCTCGCTCCTGCTGTACACCCCCGTCGTGCACCCCGCTGAGTTCGACGTCGCCATCGCCTACCTGATCCGCCGTCTCGAAGAGGGTGCCAGCCAGGACAACTTCATGTCCGCAGTGTTTG
This sequence comes from Arthrobacter sp. ISL-69, assembly GCF_018613775.1. Classification (NCBI taxonomy): domain Bacteria; kingdom Bacillati; phylum Actinomycetota; class Actinomycetes; order Micrococcales; family Micrococcaceae; genus Arthrobacter; species Arthrobacter sp. ISL-69. The sequence continues at coordinate 393,109 of NZ_JAGGPO010000005.1, read as the reverse complement.
AGCTCAGCGAAAACGAAGCACTCTTCGAACGCGAAAAGCAGCGCTTCCTCGCCTCGCTGGCAGAGCTCGATGACGAGGTTCCGCCGGCCAACCGGCAGCAGAACCGCAGCCTCGCGGCCGAGCCGATGCCGCGCGACTCCTTCGAGAACACCCCGGACACCGACCCGTCCCTGCCGGCCAACCGCGACTGGGGCCGCGCGATCCTGGAACGCGTTTCGTTTTCCACGCTTGGCAACGACTCCGTGGAAGCCGCCACCATCGCGGACGCAGAGACGCTCAACACGGTGATCGCCACGGCTGTCGAAAAGGGCAAAGGCTGGGGCGCCCTCAGCGGCGCCGAGCGCGCCGCCGTCCTGCACCGTGCCGGCGACATCCTGGAGGCCCGCCGCGCCGACCTGCTTGAGGTCATGGCCAGCGAAACCGGCAAGACCATCGACCAGGGCGACCCGGAGGTCAGCGAAGCCGTTGACTTCGCCCACTACTACGCCGAGTCCGCGCGCAAGCTCGACGACGTCGACGGCGCCACCTTCGTGCCCGCGAAGCTCACCGTGGTGACCCCGCCGTGGAACTTCCCGGTGGCCATCCCCGCCGGTTCCACGCTCGCGGCACTGGCCGCCGGCTCCGCCGTCGTGATCAAGCCCGCCAAGCAGGCCCGCCGCAGCGGTGCCGTGATGATCGAAGCGCTCTGGGAAGCCGGCGTGCCGCGCGACGTGCTCACCATGGTCCAGCTGGGCGAGCGTGAGCTCGGCCAGCAGCTGATCTCGCACCCCGCCGTGGACCGCGTGATCCTGACCGGCGGCTACGAGACCGCCGAGCTGTTCCGCTCCTTCCGCAAGGACCTGCCGCTCCTGGCCGAAACCAGCGGCAAGAACGCCATTATCGTCACCCCCAGCGCGGACCTTGACCTCGCTGCCAAGGACGTCGCCTACTCCGCCTTCGGCCACGCCGGCCAGAAGTGCTCCGCCGCCTCGCTGGTGATCCTGGTGGGCTCCGTGGCCACCTCCAAGCGGTTCCACAACCAGCTCATTGACGCCGTCACCTCCCTCAAGGTGGGCTACCCGGAGGACCCTGCCAGTCAGATGGGTCCGATCATCGAACCCGCCAACGGCAAGCTCCTGAACGCCCTCACCACCCTGGGCCAAGGCGAAAGCTGGGCCGTTGAGCCGCGGCAGCTGGACGAGACCGGCCGGCTCTGGAGCCCGGGCGTCCGCTACGGAGTGCGCCGCGGATCCTACTTCCACCTCACCGAGTTCTTCGGTCCCGTGCTGGGCGTTATGACGGCGGCCACCCTGGAAGACGCCATCGCCATCCAGAACCAGGTGGAGTACGGCCTGACCGCCGGCCTGCACTCGCTGAGCACCGAGGAAGTGGGGCTCTGGCTGGAGACCATCCAGGCAGGCAACCTCTACGTCAACCGCGGCATCACCGGAGCCATCGTGCAGCGGCAGCCGTTCGGCGGCTGGAAGAAGTCCGCCGTCGGCGCCGGAACCAAGGCGGGCGGACCCAACTACCTCGCCGGTCTCGGTGGCTGGGAAAGCAAAGCCAGCACAGCCGCCGGCGCCTCGGCAGCCGTCACCAACCCGGGTGTTCGCCGCGTGGTTGGTGCCGCGAAGGGCTCACTGGACAGTTCCGCCTTCGAAGCCCTGCAGCGTGCACTGGCTTCCGACGCCCTCGCCTGGGCCGAAGAGTTCGGCACCGCCAAGGATGTCTCCGGCCTGAGCGCCGAGCGGAACATTTTCCGCTACCGCTCCCTGCCGGTGATCGTCCGGCTCTCCGCGGGCGAACCCGTAGCCGCCCTGGTGCGGACAGTAGCCGCCGGCGTCCTGGCCGGGTCGGCACTGACGGTATCCACCGCCGTCGAACTTCCTGCACCGTTGCAGGCGGCGCTCGGTGCGCTGGATATCCCCGTCTCCGTGGAGGACGACGCCGCGTGGCTGGCCTCCGCTGCGAGGCTCGCCGGGGCAGGCAAGCTGTCCGGCGGACGGATCCGGCTCCTGGGCGGCGACGCGACGGCGCTGGCCGAAGCCACCGGTGGGTGCCCGGACCTGGCCATCTACGGCCACCCGGTCACCGAGGCCGGCCGGGTGGAGCTGCTGCCGTTCCTGCACGAGCAGGCCGTCAGCATCACCGCGCACCGCTTCGGAACGCCCAACCACCTCTCGGACAGCCTGATCTAAGAGGCAGTTCGGCAGCCTCACCAAGACGGGTTCAGGCCAAAAGCAGTCGCCGCCGGTGGGCACCTTCGGGTGCCTGCCGGCGGCGATTCGTTTCTGTCTAGGTGTATGTCAGGTTAGCTGAACGTCAGCGGAGTTGCGGCTAGCCCAAATACCAGCCGGGCGGCACCCACGAGGCTGGGACCGAGTGTGCCGAAAAATCTTCGCAGCCGGTGCAGAAGTACGTTACTTCGCCCGGCTTCCGGAGGGTGCCGTCGTGCCGGTACTTTGCCGGGACGAAGGTCTCCAAGTAAATAAACTCATCCGTGCCGCAGCGCTCGCAGTAGGGGCTACCCACAAACTCGGTGTCCACCAGGGTTGCGGCGGCATGCGGTTCGCGCTGAGTGACTAGATCAGCGTGTGCGCTTGATTCATGATGTGCTGGCGTGTTGCGGTGCGTCCCTACCGCCAGCGGGCGTACCGTTTTTAGTGAGTGGACCGTATTTGAGACTGAAAGATGCGGGTGGTTCGTGGTTGGCGTCATCGCATGCCTATCCCGAACGTTGTCCGTCAGGCGCCCCCAAGGCAGCGGCGGCGGACACGGTTCGTCATCGAATCGTTGTCATTGGCTTCTGCATAACCTTTAACAGAATTCAAGCATAAATTACGCGCGTAATATCTTCAATCACTTACGCGCACTAATCATTTATGCCCGGGAAAGTACTTACTTGGTTAAGTGCTATTTATTCCATTACTCGGGCGGTACCCAACTGCTATGCGGAGCGCTTCAGTGTGCGCCCCACAATCGCTTGGGTGAGCGCCTCGATCACCTCGGCATTGGCCAGCGGATTGCGGATCAGGGTGAAGTCGACGTCGCCCACCGGCGGCAGGTCAAAGCGGCGGGTGATGATCTTGAGGTCCTCGGGGACCAGCGAGGACGGCATAACGGCCACGCCGATTCCCGCCCGGACCGCGGCCAGGACGCCGCTGATCTGCCGGGTGGTGCAGGTGATGCGCCACGTCCGGCCCCGGGATTCGAGGGCGTCGATGGCAAGCTTCCTGCTAAGGCTGGGCGAGGGGTAGGCGATCAGCGGAACCGGATCCCCTGGTTCAAGTGCCGTCTGTTCCAGGCCCACCCACGCGAACGCGTCGTGCTGTACCACCGTGCCGTCCTTGGCTCCGGCAACCCACTTCACGAACACCAGGTCCAGCTGGCCGGCATTCAGTTTCTTGTAGAGCTGGTCGCTCTGGCCCACAGTGAGTTCCAGGTTGATCTGCGGGTAGATCTGGCGGAACTCCCGGAGGATGCGGGGGAGGCCGGTGATCGCGAGGTCGTCCGCCGTGCCGAAACGCAACCGGCCGCGCATGGCGGACCCGGAGAAATAGCGGGAGGCGGCATCGTGGGCCGCGAGGATGGTCCGGGCGAAACCTGCCATGGCATCGCCGTTATCCGTCAGCCGCACGTCCCGCGTGTCACGAGCGATCAGCACCCGCTTCGCTGCGGCTTCCAGCTTGCGCACGTGCTGGCTGACGGTGGGCTGGGCCAACCCCAGCCGCTCCGCCGCCTTCGTGAAGCTCAGGGTCTCGGCAACGGCCAAAAAGGACCGGAGCTGGGCGGGTTCAAACATGGCACTCCTGGAGGGGTGGGCGGCGGACGCAGGTGTCGGAACCCCCGTGAGGGCGGCTCCGCGCCAGGCAGTATTGCGGTTCGCAATGTTAGTTATAGGAACAATACGCTTCCATAATCACTTTGGGCCACCATAGCGTGGAGGTATCCCGCTCACCCGCACCTTTTGAGGATTCCCTGTGGCACCCCCTCCGCCTTCCACGGCAACCGTCAGCCAGCCCGTCATCGATTCCGCCGCCTCCGCCGGTTCCCCGCCCTCGCAGACTTCGCCGCCGCAGGCTTCGCCGCGGCCCGCGGACGCCACCCAGCCGATCGCCGTCGTCACTGAACGGCTCCCGTGGCGCCACACCTTCATTTCCCTCCGGGTCCCCAACTTCCGCATTTTTGCCATCGGGCACTTCATCGCGGTGGTGGCGCTCTGGATGCAACGGATCGCGCAGGACTGGCTGGTGCTGCAGCTTTCCGGCTCGGTCACCGCCGTTGGCATCACCGTGGCGCTGCAGTTCATGCCGTCCCTGGTGCTGGGGCCGTGGGGCGGGATGATGGCGGACAGGTTCCCGAAACGGAAGATCCTCGTTCTCTGCCAGGCCGTCGCGGCGGTCCTCGCAGCCGCACTGGCCATCCTGGCGCTCAGCCAGCGCATCGAAGTGTGGCACGTCTACACCATCGCCTTGGTGCTGGGACTTGTCACTGTTCTGGACCAGCCGGCCCGGCAGGTGTTCGTCAACGAACTCGTCGGCCCCACGTACCTGCGCAACGCCATCAGCGTGAACTCCACAACGTTCCAGCTGGGCGGGCTCATCGGCCCTGCAATCGCCGGACTTCTGCTCACCGCCGTGGGTGCCGGCTGGGCCTTCGCCGCAAACGCCGTGGCCTGCTGCTCAACGGTGGCCATGCTGCTGCTCCTGCGCAAGGACCAGTTGTTCATCAGTGCGCCTGCTCCAAAGCGCAAGGGAATGCTCCGGGAGGGGCTGCGGTACGCACTCAGCAAGCCGACCATTTACTGGCCGTGGCTGATGGCCGGGTTCATCGCCGTATTCGCCATGAGCCTGCCGGTGCTGCTGGCCGCCTTCGCGGACCACGTGTACGACGTCGGCGCCGGAGGCTACGGCCTGCTGAACGCGCTGGTTGCGCTCGGTGCGCTGGCCGGGGCCATTGCCTCCACCCGCCGCCGGCACCTGCGGCTGCGGTCAGTGGTCCTGGGCGCGGGAATGTACGGCCTCATGCTCTGCCTGGCGGCACTGGCGCCGTCCATGGTGTGGTTCGGCGCGGCCATGGTGCTCTCCGGGTTCTGGTGCCTGATGTTCCTGACCGCCTCGAACCAGCTGGTCCAGATCAGCTCCAACATGGGGATCCGCGGACGCGTCATGAGCCTGTACATCATGGTGCTGATCGGCGGCCAGGCCATCGGCGGTCCCATGATCGGCTGGATTGCCGAGCACCTGGACCCGCACACTGCCATCCTGGTCTCCGGCGGGGTGCCGGTCCTGGCAGCGGTGACTGTCGCCGTCGTACTGGCCCGGCGCGGTGAGCTGACCCTCAAAGTTGACCTTAAGGACCGGCGCCACCTGCTCCGGATTGTCAGGCGAACGGCGAAGCGGCCGGTGCGCCGGCCTTCAGGACCGGCGCACCAGCCGGCAGCTACGCGCCCAGAGGGGCGTGCGGGTACTCCGCCTGCCGCTGCTGGAACTGCAGCACGTCCTTGTTGAGGATCTCTCCGCCGCGGATTTCGATGGCACGGGCGATCGTCTCGTTTCCGGCCCATGCCTCGGGACCGGAAATGACGGTTTCCAGGAAGGGGAGCAGCGCTTCGCTGATCTCCCAGCTGGAGGAGTTCCACAGGTAGGACGGACTGTGGTCCACGGCGTAGTAATCGATGTGGTCGCCCACGGTAAGCATGGGTTCGGCGAACGTGGTGGTTTTCGCCCAGCTGAAGCCCATGCCCTCATCGCAGGACACGTCCACGATCAGGCTGCCGGGACGGAACGCGCCAAGGTCCTCTTCACGCAGGTACGTGAGGGGGGCATTGGGGTCCTGCAGCGTGCAGTTGACCACGATGTCGCTGGCAGCGAGGAACGGTGCCAGCGGCACCCTGCCGCGTTCGGTGATGACCTGGCTGAGGAACGGCGCCTTGTCGTCATGGTCGAACTGGGCGATCCGCACCGAGTGGATGGGCGAGCCGACGGCGGCCACACCCCGGTTGGTCAGCACCTGGACATCGTGGATGCCGTGGGCATTCAGCGCGGTGACGGCACCGCGGGCGGTGGCGCCGAAACCAATGACGACGGCGGAAAGCCGCCGGCCGTAATCGCCGGTGGACCCGGTCAGGGCAAGGGCGTGCAGGACGGAACAGTAGCCGGCCAGCTCGTTGTTCTTGTGGAAAACATGCAGGCCGAAGCCGCCGTCGCCGGCCCAGTGGTTCATGGCCTCGAAGGCGATCAGCGTGAGCTTCTTGTTGATGGCCAGCTGCGTGATGGCGCGGTCCTGGACACAGTGCGGCCAGCCCCAGAGGACCTGCCCGTCGCGGAGTTCGGCGAGGTCTTCGGGCTGCGGTTTGGGCAGCAGGACGACGTCGGCGTCGGCAATGATCTGGTGGCGGGTGGCAATCCGTCCCACAAGGGAGGCCAGGTGGCTGTCCGAGACACCGAACCGTTCACCGTAGCCCTCTTCAAGGATGATCTGCCGCCTGAGCTCCGGTGCTATGCGGTCCAGATGAAGGGGGTGGAGCGGGAGTCGCCGTTCGTCAGGCTTTCGCGTGCTGGCGAGGACTCCGAGGGTGAGGTGGTTCACGGAGCCGGTCACTTCTTTTTGGGGCTCGCTGACTTGGCGGCGGTCACCTTGTCGAGGGAGCTGGCGGGCGCTTCCGAGGCCCGCTTGTCGGCGCGTTTTTCCTTGATGGATTTGCCGGATTTTTTGGATGCTGCTTGACGCGGGGACTTGTCAGCCATGATTGCTCCTGTAGCGGAACCGAAGGGGTTCCTGACTTCTGACGATACAGGTAGGCGCCTAATGCCCCGGGGCCAGGCCACGGCGCGCAGGAAGCGACTGCGGCGGCCGGGGCTGGGAGGCGCCCGCAACGGGCGCTGCGAAGTCCGCGGGAAAATTGGAGCGGCTGACGGGAATCGAACCCGCGTATCAAGCTTGGGAAGCTAGCGCTCTACCATTGAGCTACAGCCGCAGGGGGACCGGCCACAATGTGGTTGATAGTCCCGGTTGCGTCAACCGGATTTACTTTACCCCAGGCGCGCGCCGTCCCCGAACATGGACACCGGAAACGTTGGCGCCTTCAGCTCGCACGCGCCACTGTGAACACATCCAGCTTGCGTTGGCGGGACCGGCAGGCCAACGGTTCGGCCAAAGGCGGCCCCGGGGAACCGCATTCCATAACTGTTCGGTTAAGGCACGGCGCAGGCGGCTCCGAAGGGATCACTCCTGAATATCCTGAATGGGTTAGCTGCAGTATCAGGGGAACGGGCTACGTCAGAAAGCTGTCCGACAATTAAGGGATCCCCGTGGCATTTGCAGAGTACGAGGTCGTCGTTGAACGCGATGCCATGACCGTGTACCAGTTCCTGCAGGACGGGCTGAATCTTCCCTCGTGGCGTGAAGGAATCCGTAGCATTGAACTGCGGTCCGGCGCCGTGGGCGCCAACGGCGCCGTTTACCAGCAGACCTTAACAGGCCCGGCGGGGCGCCCCATTGCCGCGGACTTCCAGATTACCCAGCTCAGGCCGGGTGCCGAGATCCAGTTCCAGGTGGTTGCCGGTCCCGCGCGCCCGCACGGCGGCTATTACTTGAGCACCGAGGGAACAAACACCCGGGTCCGGTTCGCGCTGGAATTCCGGCCCAAGGGGTTGGCCGGACTCATGGATTTTATGATCCAGCGGACCATGAAGGCGGAAGTCGCCCAACTTGAACGCCTCAAGTCAGTCCTGGAAGCGCGGCCGACGGAGCAATAGCCACCGGTACCAGCGGTCTGGCGGTTACTGCGCCAGCGTCGCCCCGTTACTGCGCCAGGCGTTGCCCCGCCCACGCGCCCGCGATGGACGACGGTGCGGACAGCGCGCCGGTGCTGAGGTCCCAGTACTGCACCACCACGTCGCCGGCCCGCCGAAGGGCCAGCCCTGTCGAGTTCAGGCCCGTGACATCCTGCAGCGGACGGATCGCCGTGACGTCCGTCCATCCGCTGGCCACCACGGTCCGGGCTTCAGCGCGTGGAGCCGGTGCGCCTGAGCCGCGGTAAAGGCGGACGTTACCGTCCGTCTGCCGCGCCAGCACATCCTGGAAACCGTCGCCGTCGTAATCCACCATGGCCAGCCGGTTGGCTGACACGCCCGACGCCAGCAGCGTCCGGGCCACCAGGTCGCCGTTTCCCCGGTTGGGGTACAGCCAGAGGTTCCCGGACCCGTCCAGTGCCACCAGCTGGGGGAGCCGGTTGTTGGCGCACCAGCCTCCCAGGGCCAGGGTCATTCCGGCCCATCCGGACTGGCCGAGCGTCACGGCGGGGAGGAAGCCGCCGGCAACCGCTCCCGCATGCAACGTGACCCGCCCGTCGGCCCATTGGACCAGGAGGTCAAAAACGCCGTCCCGTTCCCAGTCCGTGACGAAAACTTCCTTGGCAGTGCCAAACCCGCTCCCGATGACCTGCTGTGCACCGAATTGGCGGTTCCCCAGCGAGGGGCGGTTAAGGAGCTGGCCAGACGAGTTAACAGACACAAGGTCGCCTGGACCCTTGATGGCCGCCGCGGCCAGGTCCGCCGTCGGGGGCATGTGCCGCACCAGCGGATCGCAGACGGTGACGGGCTGCGCCGGCGGTTCAGTGCTGCCGCCCGGGCTGGTGATGGTTCCGGCGGGGAGTGTGCTGTACCCGAAGAAGTTCACCACACCCCACATGGTGTAGCGGTTGGGAGTGGTCTGCCAGTTTCCGTCCGTAAAAGTGATGCCGACGCCGACCACATTGAACCGCGGGTCCTTCAGGATGGCGTTGTGGGCAGGTGAGCCCTTCCACCACTCCACCAGCTGCGCGGCGTCGCGGTCCCAGCGGACAGCGATGACTTCCCCTGCGCCGTTGGTGGGGTTGAGGGCGCGGGAGTCGGTCCAGAAGTTCGAGCGGTGCTCGATCACTTCGCGGGAGGCGATGCTGTCGGACCACTCCTGCGCCATCCCGGCCACCGTGGCGTGGTACTTCACGGCGGGAAGGCCGAACGAAGCCCGGTAGCTGTTGATGGCGTTGAAGACGGTTTTGATCTGCGACGACGCGTCATCCCTGACCAGCGCTTCGGTGGTGAGGGATTCTGCCTGGAGCGCCTCGGTGGCGGCGGCGGGCGCCGGCGGGGGTTGCGACGGAGTTTGGGCCAGGGCCGCCAGGTCCGCCTCCGTGGCGGACAGCGGCGGAATGGACGCGGGTTCGGGCGGAGTGTCCTGGGCTGGCGGCGAAGCCTGCCCGGCACCGGACGCCGGCATGGGTGCCGTGGAGATGGTGCCGGCGGGGGCGACAGCGGACGCTGCTCCCGACGTATCTGCGAGTCCGGCAGGGTCGCCCGCCCGGATGTCCGGGTCCACGGCGGGGGCGAGGCCCGGTGCCGCAGCGGCGGCTTCCGTGCCGCCGTCGTACGTGGCCGACGGCGGGCCGAGGGCGACGCTCTGCGTCTGGTGCCCCGCGGCTGAAGACCCGGCGGATTCCGGGCTTGAGGAAAATCCCCCCAGCTGGCCGGCAGCAGGCGGGATGAGAGCCAGCGCGCAAATCATGGCCGCCGTTGCCCGTGCCGAAATTTTCCTCAAGTCAACCCCAGATCCGTCGGCGCCGTCTCCTTTGCCGGCAGAGGCGCCGTCACAGCCGCAACATCATCCTCATCCTGTAGCGGAGATGTCATTCCTTAACAGCAGCAACAGTAACCCCGGACCGCGGGGTCGGCAATGGTGCGGTATTTTTGAGTGTGCTGATCTCTGACCGCGATATTCGTGCCGAAATTGATTCCCAACGGATTGTCCTGGATCCGTATGACCCTGTGATGGTCCAGCCGTCGTCCGTGGACGTGCGGATCGACAGGTTTTTCCGGCTGTTCGACAACCACAAATACGCGCACATCGACCCCGCCGAGGACCAGCCTGAGCTGACCCGACTGGTCGAAGTGGACTCCGGGGAGCCGTTCATCCTCCACCCGGGCGAGTTCGTGCTCGGTTCCACCTACGAGACCGTCACCTTGCCGGATGACATCGCCGCACGCCTGGAGGGGAAGTCCTCACTCGGCCGGCTGGGGCTGTTGACGCACTCCACCGCGGGGTTCATCGATCCAGGGTTCTCCGGCCACGTCACCCTCGAGCTGTCCAACATGGCCACCCTGCCCATTAAGCTGTGGCCTGGCATGAAGATTGGCCAGCTGTGCTTCTTCAGGCTGACCTCGGCCGCCGAGTTCCCATACGGTTCCGGTGAGTACGGCAACCGCTACCAGGGCCAGCGCGGCCCCACCGCCAGCCGCAGCCACCTGAACTTCCACCGCACCGAGATCTGAGAGAGCGTGAGTGTTTGGGCGGCAGGATCTGAGAGAGCGTGAGTGTTAGGGCGGCAGGATCTGAGAGAGCGTCGGTGTTTGGGCGGCAGGATCTGAGAGAGCGTCGGTGTTTGGGCGGCAGGATCTGAGAGAGCGTCGCTGTTCAGGCGGCCGGGGCGGGCTGTGGTTTCGCCGGGCGCCGCAACATCTTGACGATCGGTTCGACGTAGCGCGCCGCCAGCGGTCCCATGATGGCCATGATGAGCACGTAGGCCGTTGCCAGCGCCGCCAAGTTGTGCGGCACCACTCCGGAGGCCACCGCTAGGCCGGCGATGACGATGGAGAATTCGCCGCGGGCTATGAGCGCGGCGCCGGCACGGAAGCGGCCGGGCAGGGCAATTCCTGCGCGTTTTGCCGCCCAGATTCCCGTGATCATTTTGGTGGCGGCCGTGACGACGGCAAGGATCAGTGCCCAGCCAAGGACCGGTGGGATGGTCGTGGGGTCGGTGTTGAGGCCGAAGACCACGAAGAAGATTGCTGCGAACAAGTCCCGCAGGGGCTCAAGGATGCGGGTTGCGCTGTGCGCGGTGGCACCGGAAATGGCGATGCCGAGCATGAACGCCCCTACTGCGGCCGAGACCTGCATGGCAGCGGCGAGGCCAGCCACCAGCAGAGCCGCGCCCAGGAGGTTCAACAGGAAGACCTCGGAGTTTTCGCTGTGCACTGCCTTGGACACATGGTGTCCGTGCCGGAGGGCAACCACCAGCACCACGGTAACCACCGCCAGTGAGATTCCGACTGTCTGAAGGCCCACCAGGAAGCTGACGCCGGCCAGGGTGGCAGTCAGGACGGGCAGGTAGATGGCCATCGCCAGATCCTCGAAGACCAGGATGGAAAGCACCACCGGAGTTTCGCGGTTACCGATGCGGCCAAGGTCAGTAATCACCTTCGCCGCAATGCCGGAGGAGGAGATGTACGTGACGCCGCCCATCACCATCGCTCCCACCACACCCCAGCCCAGCAGCACGGCCAGCCCTGCCCCCGGCACAAAGTTCAGCACGAAGTCCAGCACGCCGGCCTGCCATGACCTGCGCAGCCCGGTGACCAGCTCGGTCGCCGTATATTCCAATCCGAGCATAAGCAGCAGGAGGATCACTCCGATCTCGCTGGAGAGATGTGCGAACTCGTGCATTCCCTCCAGCTTGACCAGGCCGCCGGCCCCGAAAAACAGCCCGCCCACCAAGTACAAGGGAATGGGGGACATCCCGATCCGCCCGGCCAGCCTGGCCAGCAGGCCAAGGCAGAAGACGACGGCCCCCAGTTCGATGAGGGTTAGCGCGAGCGGATCCATGCCGCTCAGCCGTTGCGCAGGATATCGGCCGCCGTGTCGAGGCCTTCTTGCGTTCCCACCGCCACGAGCAGGTCGCCGGGGTGAAGGACGATGTCCGGCCCCGGGGAGGGCACAACCTCGCCTTCGCGCATGATGGCAACGATGGAGACACCGCTGCGCGTGCGGATGCAGGCCTTGCCCATGGGCTGGTTGTTGAATGGCGAGTCGGCGCCGATGGAGAACTGGCGCGTGACGATTCCGGGGATTTCCCGGTGTTCCTCGGACAGCTGCATCGCCAGGCGTTGGCCACCCAGGAGGTTGCCCAGGGTGGCGGCTTCGTCAGCTGTCAGGGGGATGGACGCCTGGCATGTATCGGGATCGTCCCAGGTGGAAACGATCAGTTCGGTTTGACCCTCGCGGTATTCCACGACGCCAATCCGGCGCCCCGAGGCGGTCATGAAATCCTTGCGCCTGCCGAGGCCAGGGAGGTCTGTCTCATCCACGTTCATGGCACCAGCCTAGTCCGCGCGGAGGCAGTTGAGGCTCCGAAACCGCCGAATTCCCGGCCGCCCGCTCAGGCGTCAGGAACCACGGCGATCTGCACCTTGCCGGGCGGTTTGACGGGCAGCAGCACCAGCAGTCCGGCCAGCAGCACCACCATGATGCCGAGGATGCCCCAACGCTGCGCTTCCCCCGGTTCCACGAGCGGGGAGGCCACTGCGATGCAGAGCGTGAAGAGCGTTGGTGCCAGGAAGCTGACGGCCCGGCCCGTGGTGGCGTACAGGCCAAAGAGCTCCCCGGATTCGCCGTGCGGGGCCAGCCGGGCAAGGTAGGCGCGGGAGGACGACTGGGCCGGGCCGACGAAGAGGCATAGGAACAGCCCGAACACCCAGAACGTGGTGGCACCCGCCCACACCTGGCCAAGGAAGACATAGCTGCCGTTGCCCAGGACCAGGATGACCGTGCCAGCGACCAGCAGGCCGACGAGGGAACCGATGATGACGGTCTTGGGCCCGATCCGGTCGTCCAGGAAGCCACCGATCATGGCTCCCACAGCCGCCACGACGTTGCCGAAGATGGCGAAGAAAATGACTTCCTTCAGTTCGAACCCGAATGTGCCCGCCGCGAGGATGCCGCCAAACGTAAAGACGGCGGCCAGTCCGTCGCGGAAGATGGCGCTGGCGAGGAGGAAAAAGATGGTGTGCGGGCTGGTCCGGTAGATCGCCTTGATGCGGCGGACCAGCAACCCGTAGGAGGCCAGGAAACCCAGCTTGGCGGCCTGCTTCGGCTTGGGCAGTTCGGGCACGGCGAACAGGACCGGCAGGGCGAAGATGAAGAACCAGAGGGCGGAGAACACCGCCACGAGCCGGATGTTGAGGCTGTCCTGGGTGGAGGCGCCGAACCACGCGAAGCTGGGCTGGACGAACAGCTGCAGGACTATCAGCAGCGCGACGATGCCGCCGAGGTAGCCCATGCCCCAGCCGAAGCCGCTGACCTTGCCGATGTTCTTAGGGGTGGAGATCTGCGCCAGCATGGCGTTGTAGTTCACCCCGGCGAACTCGAAGAAGACGTTGCCGAGGGCGATGAGCGTGACGCCGAGCAGCAGGAACTCCGGCCGTGGAAAGACGAAAAAGCACAATCCGGTCAGCACCGCGACGGCGGCCGTGTTGATGCCAAGCCACAGCTTGCGGCGCCCGCCGGTGTCCGAACGCTGGCCCGTCACCGGCGCAAGGAGGGCGATGGCGGCGCCGGCGATGGCGAGGGCTCCGCCGAGCACCGCAGACGCCTGGTCCTCGCCGCCGAAAGCGTTGGACGTCAGGTAGACGGTGAAGACAAACGTGGTCATCACGGCGTTGAAGGCCGCTGAGCCCCAGTCCCAGGCGGCCCAGGCGAGGACCCTTCCCTTGCTGGTGGCCAGCGTTCCGGACTCCAGTTCGGACGGGGGCTGCGTAGCCGCGGAGGCGGTGGCGGGGTTCATAGGCTGATGCTATCCGCCCTAAGTGCAACGACGAGTTAACGGAAGGTGGAAACTCCCCGGAGTCACGGGGAATCCGCCCGGCACCGCCCCCGCGCGTGTCAAAAGTGTTTGCGTCCGCTTGATAAACTGTGGGCACCGAACCTGACGAATAACCGCCTGCTCCAACTTTTGACAATCGAATTCCTGACGTTGCGGAGATAACCAGTGATCACAGTCCTTGCCGTGCATTTCGCGGTGGCCGCTGTGGCGCCGTTCCTGTTCCGGAAATTCCGCAGGAACTCGTTCTACGCGCTGGCCGCGGTCCCCGCAGGCTCATTCGTCTGGCTGCTTCTGCAGCGTGACGCCGTGTACGAGGGCGCGGCTGGCCAAGCCTCCGCGGCGCCACTCTCCCCGGGCGGCGCAGTAACCGAGAACCTTCCCTGGATCCCCGAACTCAAGATCGAACTCGCGTTCCGGATGGACGCCCTGGCTTGGATCATGTCCTTGCTGGTGCTCGGGGTGGGCGCGCTGGTGCTGGTCTACTGCGCGCGCTACTTCAAGAACAAGGACAGCAACCTGGGCGGCTTCGGCGCCCAGCTCCTGGCCTTTGCCGGCGCGATGTTCGGCCTGGTCACGGCCGACGACCTGCTCCTGATGTTCATTTTCTGGGAACTAACAACCGTCCTGTCGTACCTGCTGATCGGCTACGCCCGCACCAGGCTTTCCGCGAGGCGGTCTGCCCTGCAGGCCCTGATGGTCACCACGGCGGGCGGCCTGGCCATGCTGGTGGGCCTCATTATTTTGGGTTTCAGTGCCGGAACCTATCGGATTTCAGCCATCCTCGAGCAGGCCCCGGAGCTGGCCGGTGGGCCGGCAGCGGGAGCCGTGGCCGCCGCCGTCGTACTGATCCTCATCGGTGCCGTGACGAAGTCGGCACTGATCCCGTTCCATTTCTGGCTCCCGGGCGCCATGGCGGCGCCCACGCCCGTGAGCGCGTACCTTCATGCCGCGGCGATGGTGAAGGCCGGCGTCTACCTCGTGGCACGCCTGGCGCCGGGTTTCGCGGAAACGGCCTACTGGCTGCCCATGGTGCTGGTCCTGGGCCTGGCCACCATGCTGGTGGGCGGGTACCGGGCGCTCCGGCAGACGGATATCAAGCTCATCCTCGCCTATGGCACAGTCAGCCAGCTGGGCTTCCTCACCATGGTGGTGGGGCTCGGTAAACCGGATGCTGCGTTGGCGGGGCTGGCCCTGCTCCTGGCCCACGGGCTCTTCAAAGCCACCCTGTTCCTGGTGGTGGGCATCATCGACCACCAGTCCGGAACCCGTGACCTGCGCAAGTTGTCGGGGGTCTACAAGTCATCCCGGGCGCTGGCTGTCGTCGCGGCCATCGGCGCCGCCTCGATGGCCGGAATCCCGCCGCTGGCAGGCTTTGTGGCCAAGGAATCAGTGTTCGAGGCCTTCGTGCACTACGGCACTTCCCCTGGCGCCGCAGGCCAGCCCAACCCCTGGGGACTGGTGGTGCTCGCAGGGCTGGTGCTGGGATCCATCCTCACCTTCGCCTACAGCGCACGCTTTATGTGGGGTGCCTTCGCGGCAAAGCCGGGCATCGAGCCCACACCGTTCAAAGCCATCAAGCCGTCCTTCCTGGCAGCCCCGGCCCTGCTGAGCCTGCTCACCGTCGTCTACGGCCTGTGGCCGGCGCCGGTGGACGAATGGATCCAGCCGTACGCCGCGGAATTCGTGCACGACGGCGGCGATCCGGCAAGCGCGGCAGGGCACCTTGCGCTCTGGCACGGATTTACCCCCGCGCTCGGCCTGACGGCCATCACCTTCGTGCTGGGTGTGGCCATGTTCTACGGACGCAACCTCGTTGCGCGGGGTCAGAGCCTGGTGCCGGCCTGGGTGGACGGGGACCGCGCCTACCAGGTGACCATCGGCGCCCTGGACGACGTGGCGGTCTGGGTCACGGGACGCACGCAGCGTGGTTCGCTGTTCTTCTACCTTGCCGTGATTCTCACAGTGGCGTTCGTGCTTCCCCTCACCGCCCTGATCATTGCAGGGAAGCCCCTGCCGGTCGGCCTGTACTTCATTGATCCCAATTCCCCGCTGCAGCTCGTGGCGGGGGCCGGCATCGTGATCGGGGCGCTGGCTGCCGTGCGGGCGAACAAGCGGTTCCTCGCGGTGCTGATGGTGTCCGTGACCGGCTACGGCATCGCCCTCATGTTCGCACTGCAGGGCGCACCGGACCTGGCCCTGACCCAGATGCTGGTGGAAACCATCATCCTGGTGGCGTTCGTCCTGGCCATGCGCAGCCTGCCTGCCGAGCTCCGGGACCGTACCGGCGGCAAGTACCGCGTGATCCGCGTGATCATCGGGGTGGCTTTCGGCGTCACCATGATCTTCGTGGCCATCTACGCCATGGGCGCCCGGATCGCGACGCCCGTCTCCCTGGAGTTCCCGCGGCTCGCCTACGAAGGCGGCGGGGGACTCAACGTCGTGAACGTCACCCTCGTGGACATCCGGGCGTGGGACACCTTCGGTGAGATCTCCGTGCTCGCGCTTGCCGCCACCGGGGTGGCCAGCCTCATCTTCGTGAAGGGGCGCGGCGACGGCATCCGGTCCTCCTCTTCAGTGGCCGAAGGCACGGTGGGCCGGCGGTCCGTCGCCGGCCAGAGCTCCCGGGACAGCGCCGCGCTGGCACTGACCCGCAAGTTTGCGGCCTCCAGCAGGGACGCCTGGCTCGTCGCAGGACGCACCTTGGCTCCCGAACGGCGCTCCATCATCTTCGAAGTGGTCACCCGGCTGGTGTTCCACTCGATGGTCGTTTTCTCCATTTACCTCCTCCTCGCCGGCCATAACCTTCCCGGCGGCGGCTTCGCCGGCGGCCTGATGGCCGGGCTGGCCCTCACCATCCGGTACCTGGCCGGCGGCCGTTTCGAACTGCGCGAGGCCACACCGGTGGGCGCGGGAACGCTTCTGGGAATCGGCCTTGCGACCGCCGCGGCATCCGGGGTGGTTCCGCTGCTCCTGGGCGGCCAGGTGTTCCAGAGCGCCATCATCGAGTTGTGGCTGCCGGTCTTCGGCGACATCAAGTTCGTCACGTCCACCATTTTCGATATCGGCGTCTACATTGTGGTGGTGGGGCTGGTGCTGGACGTGCTGCGCAGCCTGGGCGCCGAGATTGATGAGCACTTCGAAGAAAATCCGGCCGGCGAGACCGAGGGCCAGGAAGCCGACGGAGTTCCCGCGGAGACCACCGGGAGGGGGAGGGCATGAGCGTCAACCTGACACTGCTGACGGTCATGGGGGCGCTCTACGCATGCGGCATCTACCTCCTCATGGAACGCAGCCTCACCCGTGTGCTGCTGGGCCTGATGCTGCTGGCGAACGCCACCAACCTGTTGATCCTGGCCACCGGCGGCTATGCCGGCCTGGCGCCCATGTTCAGCAAGGACACAGACCCGCACGACTACAGCGATCCGCTCCCGCAGGCGCTGATCCTGACCTCGATCGTGATCTCCTTCGCAGTGACGGCGTTTATGCTCGGCATGATCTACCGCACCTGGGTGTTGGCCCGCCGCGATGAGATCCAGGACGACGTGGAGGACATCCGCGTTGCGGAAACCCCCAGCTTCGATGCCGAGGACGATTCCGAGATCCCCGTCGAGACGTCCGAGTTTCCGCTGACCATGATCGGTTCGGACGGCCGGGGAATTTCCGATTCGGGCGTTTCCGGGGACAGCGCGTCCGGCGACAACGCTTCCGGCGGCAGCCCGGAGAGCGACCCGGCGGACGGCCCCGAAGCCGGTGCTGCCACCGTGAAAGCCGGCGACCGCAGGATCCGGGCCAAGGACGCTGCCGCGGAAGAACAGCCCGGTTCCCAAAACGTGGCCCCCGGCCCGGAAGGAGGTGTGAAGTGAACATCGCAAGCTTTGCCCCGCTCGCCGTCGTACTTCCCATCCTTGGTGCCGCCCTGACGTTCGTGCTGATCCGGCACTCGCGGGCCCAGCGGGCCGTCAGCATCACGCTGCTGTCCCTGACCCTCCTGCTGGAGTGCGTGCTGCTGGCTTCCGTGTGGAACGGCGGAACAGCGGCCGTCAACATCGGCGGCTGGCTGCCGCCGTGGGGCATCGTGATGGTGGTGGACCAGTTCTCGTCCCTGATGCTGGTGGTCTCCTCCACGGTCAGCCTCGCGGTGCTGGTGTACGCCACCGGCCAGGGCATGGCCGACGGCGACCAGGACGCCCCGCTGTCGATCTTCCACCCCACCTACCTGATCCTGGTGGCCGGGGTGTCCAACGCGTTCCTGTCGGGGGACCTTTTCAACCTCTATGTGGGGTTCGAGATCCTGCTGACGGCCAGCTACGTGCTGATGACCCTCGGCGGAACCGGCCCCCGCATCCGCGCCGGCGTTACCTATGTGGTGGTCTCCGTGGTGTCGTCCGTCCTGTTCCTGATCGCCATCGCCATGATCTACGGGGCCACCGGAACCATCAACATGGCGGACCTGGCCATCAAGCTCGCGGACCTGGATCCGGGCACGCGGATGCTGCTGCACGTGATGCTGCTCGTGGCATTCGGCATCAAGGCGGCCGTCTTCCCGCTGTCCTTCTGGCTGCCTGACTCGTACCCGACGGCGCCGGCCCCCGTCACGGCGGTGTTCGCCGGCCTGCTGACCAAGGTGGGCGTTTATGCGATGGTGCGCACCGAGACGCTCCTCTTCCCGGGGGACTCGCTGAATACCCCGCTGATGGTGGCGGCGCTGCTGACCATGGTGGTGGGAATCCTGGGTGCGTTGGCGCAGAGCGACATCAAGCGTCTGCTGTCCTTCACCCTGGTGAGCCACATCGGCTACATGGTGTTCGGGCTGGCCATGTCCTCCGTAGCGGGCCTTGGTGCGGCGGTGTTCTATGTGGCCCACCACATCACCATCCAGACCAGCCTGTTCCTGGTTACGGGTTTGATCGAACGCCGCGGCGGAAGCTCGTCGATCGACCGGGTTGCCGGGCTGGCCAAGCTGTCCCCGGTCCTTGCCCTGCTGTTCTTCATTCCCGCCATGAACCTGGCCGGGATCCCGCCGTTCTCGGGCTTCCTGGGGAAGGTCGGGCTAATGCAGGCAGGCGTGCAGCTCGGCACCCCGCTGGCCTATGCCCTGGTGATCGGCGGCGTCCTGACCAGCCTGCTGACGCTCCTGGCCGTTGCCCGTGTATGGAACCGTGCGTTCTGGCGCAAGCCCGAGGACGCTGAGAACCCGGATCCCGTGCTGCTGGCCTCCCCTGAAGACGCCGATTCGGGCGACCGCGCGGGCAGGCGCAACGTCACCCTGCTGCCGCGGACCATGGTGGGATCAACCCTGGGGTTGGTGATCTTCGGCGTGGCGCTTACCGTCTTCGCCGGGCCGCTGTTCCGGGTGGCGGACCAGTCCGCCCTCGAGATGCTGGACCGGTCCGCCTACATTCAGGCGGTGCTGGGCGAGAACGCGCCGGTGCCCCCGATTGCCCAGCCTGAACCTGCCCGGCCTGAACCTGCCCGGCAGGAGGCGCAGAAATGAGCCGACGGCGGATCTCCATCCGGCAGGAGCTGCCGCTCCTGGTCTGGCTCGTGTTTGTCTGGGCGGCGCTCTGGCAGGACTTCAGCCCCGGCAACCTCCTGTTCGGGGCGCTCATCGCCGTGGTGGTGGCCAGGCTGTTCTACCTGCCCCCGGTGGAACTGGGCGGCCGCTTCAGCGTTGTGCGTGCCGTCCCGTTCGCGATCGTGTTCCTGGGCAAGGTGGTGGCCGCCAGCTTCCAGGTGCTCTACCTGGCCGTGGCCCGCGGTCCAAAGGTGAGCAACGCCGTCGTGGCCGTCCAGCTCCGCAGTCATTCGGACCTCATGGTTACCGCCACCGGCCACGTCATCTCGCTGATTCCCGGCTCGCTGGTGGTGGAGGTGGACCGCTCCACGTCCACGCTGTACATCCATGGACTGAACGTCCGCAACGGGGAGGACGTGATGAGCCTGCGCAAGGAAGTCCGGGACACCGAGGCCGGGCTGATCAGGATCATGGGCACCAAAGAGGAACTTGCCGAGCTGAAACACGAGGTGGCCTCATGATGGAGATCGTGCTGACCGTGACGGCTGCGATCCTGTCCCTCGCGGCGGCGGGGGCAATTGTCCGCATCGCCATCGGCCCGTCCCTGCTGGACCGGGTCCTTGCCTCCGACGTGCTGCTGGCCATCATTGGAGCCACGCTCTGCATAGACATGGCCGTCAACCGGCATCTGAACAACCTGATGCTGCTCGTGGCGCTGTCCATCATCGGGTTCATCGGGTCCGTGACCGTGGCCCGCTTCGTGGCGGACCGGCGGGAGCAGCCCCATGAATCCTGAGGTATCCGGCGTGGACACAGTCATTGACACGATCTCTGCCGTCTTCATGGTGGTGGGCGCCCTGATGTCCCTCGGCGCGGCCGTTGGCCTGCTGCGCTTCCCCGACCTGATGAGCAGGATGCACGCCGCCACCAAGCCCCAGGTGCTGGGCCTCTTCCTGCTGCTGGCTGCGATGGGCCTGCAGCTGCGGACCTGGTGGGTGTGGCCCGTGTTGTTCGTGGCGTGGATCTTCCAGGTGCTCACCGTGCCGGTGTCCGCGCACATGGTGGGCAGGGCCGGCTACCGCACCAAGCACCTGCACAGGGAACTCCTCACCACGGACGAGCTGGAAGCCGTGGTGCAGAAAGCCGCCGACAAACGTGATGCGGACGACGACGAAGGAAGCGGCCCGGCCTAAGCCTGGGGCCCGGACTCACCCGCGGGCGGGCCCGGACGCCGGCATCCGTGGAAGCGCTGACTGCTAGACGATGTCCTGGCTCTTGGCGAAGCGGGTGATGGCACGCTGGGTGCCGCGGTTGGCCAAAACCTGGATGATCGCGCTGACGGCTGCCGAAATCAGGGCAAAGGTCAGGGCGCTGCGCAGGGTGGTGGGAACGTCATCCTTGTCGCCCTTGGGCGGCTTCCTGCCGGTGACCTTTTCCCAGACAACGTCAACTGCCTTGGTGCCGGCGAATCCGGCCAGCAGGCTCGCTCCGGTTCCAAGCAGCTTGATGAAAAGACTCATTCCAGGTACTCCTAAGACGACGGAAACAGGGGCTTCCCCTAGCCTAGCCCCATCGGTGCGCGGAGCACGGTCAGCCTCCTCCCCGGAACAAGGCGGCGGGCCGCCCCAATGTGACAACTTCCCCCGGGAGTTCGCGGGCCCCCGGGTGTAAACTGACAACGCCCACAAGGGCGATTTGATACGACAGGGGAGCGTCGCCGTCGGGCATCACTGGAGCAGTCCAGGGGAACCGGAGGCGGGCGCTGAGAGTGCGGACAGCCGCAGACCCTCGAACCTGATCCGGTTAGTACCGGCGCAAGGGAGTCGAGTTCTCAGAGTGTCCGGCAGCAGGCGGCGGAAGCCGCGGTCCGGCCGGGAAACACTCTCCCCTCCTGTACCTCAGGAGGAAGACATGACTGATATTTCTGCAAAGCAGACGTTGCACCACGGCAAGAAGAGCTGGCGCGTGGTGGACATTGTTGTTGCCGCGTTGATCGCCGTGGCCGGCGGCGTTATTTTCTGGGCATGGTCCCAGGGTGCCGCCGCTGTTTCGCCGCCCATGAACGCCGTCTACCCGCCGCTGACGGGCCTCATCGCCGGCGGCTGGATGATTCCCGCCGTCCTGGGCATGCTGATCATCCGCAAGCCGGGCGCTGCCATCTTCTGCGAAACCGTGGCTGCCACCGGGGAGCTCATCATGGGCTCGCAGTACGGCGCGTCCGTGCTGTTCTCCGGCTTCGTGCAGGGCCTCGGCGCGGAAATCATTTTCGCCGTGTTCGTCTACAAGAAGTTCAACCTGCCCGTTTCGCTGCTGGCCGGCGCCGCGGCAGGCTTCTTCTGCGGACTGAACGATGCGTTCGCGCCGTGGGGCTGGAACATTGCATACGCCGCCGGTGACAAACTGGCCTACATCATCTTCACCGCCATCTCAGGCGCCATCATCGCCGGGGCGCTGTCCTGGATCGCCACGCGCGGCCTGGCCAGGACCGGCGTGCTGAGCTCCTTCGCCTCCCGCAAGGCAGCCACGGAGCCCGTCTTCTCCTGATGACGGCACACTGCTCATGACGTTTTCCGACAGCGTCCGCCCCGCGGCGGTCACGGCACGGGGCTGGGGCTGGCGGCACGCCGGCCGGTCCCAGCCGGCAGTCCATGGCCTCGACCTGGAAATTCAGCCGGGCGAACGCGTACTGCTCCTCGGCCCCTCCGGCGCGGGCAAGTCCACGCTGCTGCATGCCCTTGCCGGAGTGCTCGGTGACAGCGACGCCGGCGCCCACCACGGGGGCACCCCGGACGCCGAGGACTCCGACGAGACCGGCACCCTGCTGATCGACGGCGCCCCGCCGCGCGCCCAGCGGGGGCGTGCCGGGCTGATGCAGCAGGACCCCGAGACTCAGGTGGTCCTCTCCCGTTTGGGGGACGACGTCGCCTTCGGCGCCGAAAACCTGTCCGTACCGCGCGGGGACATCTGGAAGCGTGTGGGGGAGGCGCTCGACGACGTCGGGCTGGCCCACCTGCCGCTGGACCACCCGACGTCGGCCCTGTCCGGCGGACAGAAGCAGCGCCTGGCGCTCGCCGGTATCCTCGCCATGCGCCCGGGACTGTTGCTCCTGGACGAACCCACGGCCAACCTTGACCCCGACGGTGTGCTGGAGGTCCGCGACGCCGTGGGCCGGTGCCTGGACAAAACGGGGGCAACGCTGGTGGTGGTGGAGCACCGCGTGGGCGTGTGGAAGGACCTCGTGGACCGGATTGTGGTGCTGCAGCCGGGATCGGCCACGGAATCCGCAGTGCTCCTGGACGGGTCCCCGGACCAGGTCCTGGCGCAGGCCCGGGACATGCTCGTGGCCGCCGGCGTCTGGGTGCCCGGGTACGTGCCTGCAACCCGGACGCGGTCCGGTGCCTCAGGAATGCCGGGTGCCACTGGCGGGCGCGGTGCCGGAGTGCCCGCTGACGGGGACCTGCTGCTGGCTGCGGAAAGCCTGGCGGTCTCCCGCGAGCGTCCCCGCCGCCGGCGTTTCCAAACCGTTCCACCGGTCCCGGTGCAGTCCGGGATCACGGCGCAGGTCCGGGCCGGCCAGGCGCTGACCATCACCGGCCCCAACGGTTCCGGGAAATCCACGTTCGCCCTGACCCTCGCCGGGCTGCTCCAGCCGGTGAAGGGCGCGGTATCCGCAACGGTCGACCTCAGTGACGGCGCCGGAATCGACCCGTACAAATGGAAGGCGGAACAGCTGATCGCGCGGATCGGAACCGTGTTCCAGGAGCCGGAGCACCAGTTCGTCACCGGCCGGGTGCTGGACGAGCTGATGTTCGGCCCCCGGCACCTCGGCCACGGAGAGGAACGCGTGGACGAACTGCTGGAGCGCCTCCGGCTGACCAAACTCGTGGACGCGAACCCCTACACACTCTCAGGCGGCGAGAAGCGCAGGCTGTCCGTCGCCACCGTCCTGGCCGCCCATCCCCGGGTGCTGATCCTCGATGAGCCCACGTTCGGTCAGGACGCCAATACCTGGGCGGAACTGGCGTCCTTCCTCTCCGAACTCCTCGACGCCGGCACGGCCGTGGTGTCCGTGACCCACGACCAGGAGTTCAGCGACGTCCTGGGCGGCACCGAGCTGAAACTTGGCGCGCCCCAGCTCAACCTTGCTGCGCAGGAACCCGGCCCGCGCAATCCCGGGGTGGCCGCGCCATGAGGGAAGCCTTGACCCTGCACGCCAACCATGCCCTGCTCACCCGGGCCAATCCACTGGCCAAGTTCGGCGTCGTGATGCTCATGACCGTGGTGCTGGCGCTGTCCATCGACTGGGTGTCCGCCTCCGTGGCGCTGGCCTTCGAACTGCTGCTCTTCCCGCTGGCCGGCCTGACCGTGGCGCTGCTGTGGCAGCGCGGGTGGCCGTTGATCGTGGCGGCTGCGCTGGGCGGCTGGAGCACCTCGATCCTGGCGCCGGACACCGGACGGATCCTGCTCGACGTCGGCATCTGGTCCATCAGCGCAGGCTCGCTGGAGCTGGGGCTGGGGTTCCTGCTGCGGGGACTGGCGATCGCCCTTCCTGCGGTGCTGCTGATGAGCTGCACGGACCCCACCGACTTGGCGGATGCCCTCGCCCAGAAGGCGAAGCTGCCGCACCGCTTCGTCCTGGGCACGCTGGCAGCCATGCGGCTGGTCGGGCTGATGGCAGAGGAATGGCAGACCATCGGCATGGCCCGGCGCGCCCGGGGCGTGGGCTCGCACGGGACTCCCGCGCAGCGCCTCCGGGCGACCCTTGGGCAGAGCTTCGGCCTCCTGGTGCAGGCCATCCGCCGGGCTTCACGGCTCGCGGTCACCATGGAAGCGCGCGGTTTTGGCGGCGCGCAGCGGACCTGGGCGCGCGAATCGACGTACAGTTCGTTGGATATCTGGGTAGTCCTCGGCGGGCTGCTCATTGCTGCCGCGGCCGTGGCCGCGGCTGTCGGTGCGGGAACCTGGAACATGGTGTTCCTCGAGCAGCAGTAGACCGCCCGGGCCCCGCCACGGAGTGGTCCCGCGCCAGCATTATTCGCGCCAGTTGAGGAATCCCCTTGTGGCCTTCCAGCGGCGTAAGCACGACGTCACGCCCGTACTTCTTCTTTGCATCCTCCCCGAAGAAGGCGTCCGGAATAATACGAGCGGCCTTGGCGACCTTGCCGTCCTTGAGGAAGATGAACAGCACCGGGGAAGCCGTGTAGCGGTTCTCCCTCGTGACTGCCTCGCCGAACGCTGCCTCGATGTCTTTGGCGCGTGTCCCCTCGGTGACGAAGCCTGCCTCGTCCCAGGCGAAGTCGGTGGCATCGGCCAACCTCAGCTCGGTGCCCGTGGTGGCCGCTTCCAGCACCCGGCTGTTCAGATTGTCGTTTCCTTCAGGCATGGTGGTTCGTCCAGGGGAGCAGGTGCCAAGGGCGCACGTCAGGACAAGGGAGAGCAGAACCAGGAAAACGGTTCGGGGTTTGGATCGCTGCGCAGACCAGGTCATCACGACGTCGTCCGGGATTCGTCGTTGAAGTCCGGGCGGGCAATGGGGACAAGTATCCGGAGCCCGGATCCAGCGGAATCGTTGTCCGCGCGATCCCACACATATCGCACAAAGTGGATATTTTATGAGTTCAAGTGCATTTTCCGGCGTTTCGCATGGCCAAATAGCTCATGCGTGATATTTTCGTCGTATGACTCAAGAGACTGCTGAACACGTAGGCCTGCTGCTCCGCGATGCCCGCGGCGAGAAAGGCTGGACCCAGGGGCAGCTGGCGGCCGAGCTGGGAACCAGCCAGAGCGCCATCGCCCGTATGGAACAGGGCAAGCAGAACCTCAGCCTGAAAATGATCCAGCGACTCGAGGCCATTGTGGGCCGCAGCATCGTCAAGGTCGGCCGGCCGCAGATGACGCATCTTCGGGTGGAGGGCGGCCGCACCCTCTCCGGTTCCGTGGACGTCAACAGCAGCAAGAACGCCGGCGTGGCGCTGCTCTGTGCCAGCCTCATCAACCGCGGCACCACCACGCTGCGGCGGCTGGCCCGGATCGAGGAAGTGAACCGGATTGTCGAGGTGCTGACCAGCATCGGTGTCGAGTGCACATGGCTCAACGCCAACGACCTGCAGCTCCGCCGCCCCGCCGTCCTGGACCTTGATTCCATGGACGTGGAAGCCGCCCGGCGCACCCGCAGCGTGATCATGCTGCTGGGGCCGCTCCTGGACGAGTCGGCAGAGTACCGGCTCCCGTACGCGGGCGGCTGCGACCTGGGCACCCGTACTGTGGAGCCGCACATGCAGGCCCTCCGCCAGTTCGGCCTTTCAGTGGAAGCCAAGTCCGGCTTCTATTCCGTGCAGGCTCCGCCGGCCGACGGCGACAACCGCACCTTCGTGCTGAGCGAACGCGGTGACACGGTCACCGAAAACGCGATCATGGCGGCGGCGCACCGCCGCGGCACCACGGTCATCCGCAACGCCAGCCCTAATTACATGGTCCAGGACCTCTGCTTCTACCTGCAGCGGCTGGGCGTTGTGATCGACGGGGTGGGGACCACCACCCTGAAGATCACCGGGCAGCCGTCCATCGACGTCGACATCGAATACTTCCCGTCCGAGGACCCCATCGAAGCGATGAGCCTCATCACCGCCGGCATCGTCACCAATTCTGAGGTCACCATCCGCCGTGTCCCCATCGAGTTCATGGAAATCGAACTCGCCACCCTGGAACAGATGGGCCAGGAACTGGAGATCTCCGGGGAGTACTTTGCCCGCAACGGGCGCACCCGGCTGGTGGACGTCACCACAAAGCCTTCTGCCCTGCATGCCCCCGCGGACAAGATCCACCCGATGCCGTTCCCCGGCCTGAACATCGATAACCTGCCGTTCTTTGCCGTCATTGCCGCCAACGCCGAAGGCCAGACGATGATCCACGACTGGGTCTACGAGAACCGCGCCATCTACCTGACCGAGCTGAACAAGCTGGGAGCCCGCGTCCAGCTGCTGGATCCGCACCGGATCTACGTGAACGGACCCACGCGGTGGCGTGCCGCGGAGGTGGGCTGCCCGCCTGCTCTGCGCCCGGCGGCGTGCATCCTGCTGGCCATGCTGGCGGCCCGGGGAGTGTCTGAGCTGCGCAACATCTACGTGATCGAGCGCGGGTACGAGGACCTGGCCGAGCGGCTCAACACCATCGGCGCGAAGATCGAATACTTCCAGGACTGACGTCACGCTCCCGGACGCGCGCCGCAACGCCGCGTCCGGCAGCGTGCCCGTCCGTTCATGAGCTTCCGTTACGGAACCTGTCTAACGCGGCGTGACGGGCGCACAATGTATGCATGCGAACTTTCGGGGTTGAGGAAGAGCTGCTGATCGTGGACCCCGTGACTGGGGAGCCGCTGGCGCTGGCGGACGCCCTCCTGACAGGGCGGAAGCTCGCCGCCGACGATTCCCCGGACAAGCCGAGGCTTCCGGATCCACACGACGCAACGAACGACTCAACGAATGACGGCGACGCCACCGGGCTGACTGCCGAGCTGAAACTTGAGCAGATCGAGACGCAGACACGGCCGTGCCTCGACTACGCGGAGCTGCTCCACCAGATCCGCGAGGGCCGGGGACTGGCTGACCGCGCCGCCAAGAAACACAGCGCACGGGTGGCCGCGCTGGCAACATCGCCGATTGCCTCCACGACGCACACCACGCCGAACCCGCGCTACGCCACCATGCAGGAGCGGTTCGGACTCACGGTCCATGAACAGCTGACCTGCGGGTTCCACGTTCACACGTTCATCGAGTCGCCCGAGGAAGGCGTGGCCGTCCTCGACCGGATCAGGGACAAGCTGGCGGTGCTGACCGCGCTCAGCGCGAACTCGCCATTCTGGAACGGCGTGGAGACCGGCTTCGAGAGCTACCGCACGCAGGCCTGGAACCGTTGGCCGACGTCGGGCCCGTCCCAGATCTTCGGAACGCACTCCATGTACCGGCGCGTGGTCACCCGGCTACTGGACAGCGGCGTATTGCTGGACGAGGGGATGATCTATTTTGACGCGCGGCTGTCCCGCAACCACCCCACGGTCGAGGTCCGTGTGGCCGACGTCTGCCTGGAGGCCGAGGACGCTGCGCTGATCGCCGTCCTGGTGCGCGGCCTGGTCGAGTCGGCCAGCAGGGAATGGCGGGCCGGAGTTGACCCCGCCCCTGTCCCCACCGTGCTCCTGCGGATGGCGGCGTGGCAGGCCAGCAATTGCGGCCTTCGCGGTGAACTGCTCGATTTCGGCACGTTCCGCCCGGCTCCGGCCGAGGAAGTGGTGGAGGCGCTGGTGGACTTCGTGGCGCCGGTCCTGGCGGAACAGGACGAACTGGAATTGGCCCGGAAAGGCGTGCGCAGGATCCTGGACCGCGGGACCGGTTCGGAACAGCAGCTCCGTGCCATGCAGGACGGCCTCGCAGGAGCCGCTGATGCCGCTGCCGCGCTGGCCGCCGTCGTGGCGCACTCGGTGGAAGTGACCATGCGCAGGGCCGAAGACATCAACGCGCGCGGGCCGGCGCCGGTTCTGTTGCGCGTTCGGCAGTCCTGATCAGTTCCTACGACCCCGGAGCGCGCAATGGAAACCGAAATCGCCCAAGTCACCGGCCATGATGTCACCACCATCACCTGTGTATGCGGTAACACTGTGGGCGATGAAGGACTGATCCAGGCCAACTCCGAAGGCATGCCGGTCCACCTTGGCGGGGACACGCCAGTGCCTGCCGGACTGGCCGCGTGGCCGGAAGACGAGGACCTCTACACCCTGTGCCCCGCCTGCGGCCGCGTCTATCACGACACCGTTATCGAGGAGACCGGAACCGCGCCAGTGGCCTTCACGGTGGATGTCGCCGCCGCGCCCGTTGCCGATGCCATCCGCATCCACTGGGAGCTCGACACCTAGGCACTGCTGTTTCCGGGATCCATCGACAAGCATATTGGCTGGGAATAGCCTTAGTCCGTCCGGGAATTACCCGACGATGATGACGGAGAGGTGCCCGAAATGGGAACCCAGGAGAATGTTGAACTGGTCCGGCGCGGATACGAGGCATTCAGCGCAGGTGACACGGCAACCCTTGGTGAAATATTCGCGGAGGACGCAGTCTGGCACGTCGCCGGAGACGGCGTGCTATCCGGAAAGAAGGAGGGTCGCGACGCCATCTTGGCCTATTTCGGTGAACTCGGCGCCCGTTCAGGAGGCAACCTGAAGGTGACCGTTGAGGAGATCATCGGAGGGGAAACAAGCACTGTTGCGGTGCAGCACAACCAGGCAGAGAGCGGCGGCCGGTCCCTGGACCAGGACGGCGTAATCGCATTCAGGGTGGCTGACGGCAAGATCACCGAGGGACGGGAGTTCTTCCAGGATACCGCCAAGGGCGACGCCTTCTGGGCATAGCCCCACATGACGGGCAGTGAGGGCGCCCATCGCGCCTTCCACTGCCCAGAACAGTGATGTTGTTGCCCAGCCCAGTGTTATCGCACGGCCGGTGTCACTGCCCGGCCCGGTAGTTTTGCACTTTTCGGAGCCGCCGCCTGCCATCATCAGGACCGGCCCTGCCGCTGTCTCTGAGCCGTCAAACATTCCCGGGTGCAGCTGGGAAGTCGTGGTCTTCCGCCCGTCGGGAAAGGCGACGCCGAAATGGAGGGCGCCGCCGCGGCCGCCCTCCGCATCCGCATCCGATGCACCCGAGCTAGGCCAACTGATCGACACCATCCTCGTCCACGGCTGACAAACGCAGGAATGTACCGCGGCACGGAGCGCTCGTAGCACCCGAACCTGTCGCTGAATTTGTCCGCCAGCAGCGACTCCTCACGGAGTACCTGCCGGTGGACCGCGGCGGCCGAATACGGGAGGGCGGCTATAGTCCACGCGTCATCCCGCACCAGGCCCATCCCTAGGTGAAGGAGGGACCATCCGACGTACATCGGGTTGCGGCAGAGCGCATAGGGCCCTGAAGCGACCAGCACGCTGGGGTCCGCCAGGCGCATCCCGCGGGCGGCTGCCCAAGACCAGCCGATTACGAAGCACCCCGCTGCCATGGCACCGAGGCCAATGACCTTTTGCCCGGCGAGGCGCTGCCCGCCGGCGTGTGGCCGCCGCGTGCCCGGCCGCCCGGTGCCCGGCGCAACGCGGTTCGTCCCGCCGTCCAGGCGCAAGGGCAGGACGCGCTGCAGCAGCAGGCCGGCGGCTATGCCTAGCAGGTTCTGCTCCGGTAGCGGAATATTCGAGGCCAGCGTCCGCCAGGACACGGCTAGATCCGCTTCAGTGCCTGTTCCAGGTCCCGGATCAGGTCGTCAACATCCTCGAGTCCTACCGAGAGACGGACCACACCGTCGCTCAGCCCGATGGCCGCACGGCCTTCCGGACCCATGGCACGGTGGGTGGTGGTGGCGGGGTGGGTGATGAGCGACTTCGCATCGCCGAGGTTGTTGGAGATGTCGATGATCCGCAGCGAGTCCAGCAGCGCGAAGGCGGCCTCTTTCGCCGTACGGCCCGCGGACGGCGACAGCTCCAGCGTGAGCACGGTCCCGCCGGCTTTCATCTGCTTTGCTGCCAGTTCGTACTGCGGGTGTGACTTCAGCAGCGGGTACTTGACCCAGCTGACGGCGGGCTGCTCTTCGAGCCATTCGGCCAGGCGGAGGGCCGAGGCCGAGGAGTGGTTGACGCGCAGCGCCATGGTTTCCAGGCCCTTGGCCAGTACCCAGGCGTTGAACGCGGAAAGCGCCGGTCCGGTGTGGCGCATGAGCTGCTTGACCGGGCCGTCGATGAACTCCTTGGTGCCCAGGATGGCGCCGCCCAGGACCCGGCCCTGGCCGTCAATGTGCTTGGTGCCGGAGTACACCACCACGTCGGCGCCGAGGTCGCCGCAGCGCTGGAGCAGGGGAGTGGCGAAGACATTGTCGACCACTACCGTTGCCCCTGCCGCATGCGCCAGTTCGCTGACCGCGGCGATGTCCACGATCTCCTGCATGGGGTTGGACGGCGACTCGAAGAACACGGCGGTCGTCGGCTCTGCCAAGGCGGCGCGCCACTGGTCCAGGTCCGGTCCGTCGACGAACACCGTTTCCACGCCCCACCGCGGCAGGATCTCGTTCAGGATGACGAAACACGAGCCGAACAGCGAGCGTGCAGCCACAACCCGGTCGCCGGCGGCGAGCAAGGCGCCCAGTGCCGTGAACACGGCGGACATGCCGGACGCCGTCGCGAAGCACGCCTCGGTGCCCTCGAGCAGCCGGAGGCGCTCCTGGAAGGTGGCCACCGACGGGTTGCCGTAGCGGGAGTAGACGAACCGTTCGTCCTCGCCCGTGAAGGCGCGCTCGGCAGCTGCCGCGGATTCGTACACGAAGCCGGAGTTCAGGAAGATCGGCTCGGTGGTTTCCTGGAAATTGGTGCGGTCAAGGCCGCCGCGGACAGCCTGGGTGTCGGGGCTCCAGCCGGCGGCATCGGGGTTGAAGGTCACTTAGTTCTTTCCGAGGTTGGTGGGCAGGCCGCGGTTCTTCCAGCCGTTGACGGTGCGCTCGCCCCAACGGTCCGGTTCGCCTTCGAAGCCTTCAAGGACGTTGTAGGCGGTGAAGCCAGCCTGCGTGGCGGCGATGGCTGCGGCGACCGACCGGGCGCCGGAACGGCAGAGGAACACCAGTTCGACGCCGGTGTCCTCCGGGGCCTGCTGCTTCAGCTGGTTGATGAATTCCGGGTTGGGGATCCCGCCCGGGAAAGTCCACTGGATAAAAAGGGGATCGTTTTCCGTGGCCTTGGTGTCCGGGATGCCGATGTGCGCCCACTCACCCTCGGTGCGGACATCCACGAGGACGGCGCCCTGTTCCAGTTTGGCCCAGGCGTCCTGGGGGCTCAGGTCTCCGGCGTAGCTCACGCGTGCCCCTCGAAAGCGTCGCCGGGGAACTCGACGTCGAAGTCCAGTTCGTCCACCGCAGTTGCCACGGCTGCGTCGGCAGTGGCGATGGCCGCGGGCAGGATCACGGCCTGCGCCACGATCACGCTGGCGCCGTTGAACGTTGCAGCCGGGCTCCCGTGCAGGACGTAGCCTTCGGCCAGCGCCGCGGAGATGCGCTCGCAGAACGAGCGGTCATCCGGGCCGGTGATCAGCCGGTACGCCAGTTTTTCCTGGGGCTGGTCCTGGGCAGCGGCAGCCGGGGCGGCGGCCGGAACCAGTTGGGCGGGGGCGTCAGACACGACGGGTCTCCTTCTCTCACGCTTGCAGCTCGAATATCGATATGCCGAGTATTCACCTGAGGCACCCCGCCGCGAAAGGGAGGGTTGCCGACCGGCCAGTCAGGGCTTGGCACCGGTTCTCATTACTCCCCAAAAACGTAGCACTTACGACGGCGGCCCGCACCGCCGTCGTCGTCATCTTCCGTAACGGGACCACGCGCGATGCGCCATTACGTCGGAGCTAATTGGGGGTGACTAACGGCCTGTACGTGACCCCGTGTTGCGGTTACAAATGCCAATGCGGGGAGGATAATGACGGGAGACGAACCGCTGTAACGCCGGATGAAATCAGGCAGCCGTGAACAGATCCAACGGGAATACAGTCAGTCCCATGCTGCACTTCGGTTGGTTTGTGGGTCACGGATTTGGCGTCCAAGGCTGGGGCGCCCCCGGTTACGGCATCGGTTACGACTGGAAAAAGCCGGCGCTCTACCAGCACGCCGTGCGGGAATTCGAACGGGCCGGGCTGGACCTGTTCATCATCGAGGATTCACTCACCGTGCCGGACACCTACGGCGGGAGCGCCAAGGTGTCGCTGGCCCAGGCGTCCTTCGCACCCAAGCACGATCCGCTGGCCCTGGTTCCGTACCTGCTCTCCGCCACGGAACACCTCGGCATTGTTCCCACGGTGAGCGCGTCTTTCTACCCGCCGTTCACAGCTGCGCGGCTGCTGGCGACGCTGCAGCACTTCTCCAACGGGCAGCTGGGCTGGAACGTGGTGACCTCCGGCAGCGATCTTGCCGCGCAGAACTACGGCCTGGACCAGCAGATCGAGCATGACCTCCGCTACGAGAAGGCGGAGGAATTCGTGGACGTGGTGCGCAGGCTCTGGCGCAGCTGGGAGCCGGACGCCATCCTGGAGGACGCGGAAGCGGGCGTGTTCGCGGACCACACGAAGGTCCACCCGATCAACCACGACGGCGAGTTCTTCAAGGTCCGGGGGCCGCTGAACACCGCGCCGCTGCCCGAGGAACCGGTGCTGGTCCAGGCCGGCGCGTCCCCGCGGGGCAAGGCGTTCGCGGGCGGCAACGCCGACGTCGCCATTGCCCTGGCGAGGGGTGTGGACGGCATGAAGGCGTACCGCGATTCGATCCGCGCCGAGGCAGCCGCGGCCGGGCGGAACGCCGACGATGTCAAGGTGCTGTACGTCCTCAAACCCACCGTGGTGGGTTCCCGCGCCGAAGCTGAGGAGCTCCGGGAGCAGCGCCGGCAGCTCACGCAGCGCGACATCGACAGCCAGCTGAATTCCATCTCCTACCTCTCCGTGATCGACTTCAAGCAGTTCGACCTCGACGCCCCGCTCCCCGAACTCACCACGAACAGCAACCAGGGCACCCTGGACCATTTCGCCAAGGCCGGTCCGCCCGGGTCCACGCTGCGCCAACTCCTGCAGGCCCGCAGCGGCGGCGCCGGGGACAGCATCATCGGCACCGCCGAAGAGATTGCGGACTACCTCGAGGAGACTGGGGCGCAGGTGGGCGGGGACGGTTTCCTGTTCTCCGGCTTCGTGGACCCGGCCACGGTTCACGGGGTGCTGGACCGCCTGGCGCCGGTGCTGCGGCGCCGGGGGCTGCTCCGAACAAGCTATGGTGACGGCGGCTTCCGCCGGAACCTGCGCGACTTCTAGGCCCATGGGCAACGGCAGCGGCAACTTCCTGATCGGCACGGCCCACCTGCGCGCCAGGGACGTCGCGGAGGCAGCGGCCGATCCGGCGGTGAAATTCGTCCTGAGTACTGACGCCCTGGGGCTGATCGGGCTCTCGCGTGAGGTGGTGCAGCAGGCCATCGAGTCCGGCCACCGCGTCTACGGCCTCAACACCTTGCTGGGTTCCGGGCGTGACACCGCTGTAGAGGACACATCGATCCTTGCCTACCAGGTGCAGGTGGTGCGGTACCACAACAGCGGTGTGGGCGACCCCCTGGACCGGGACGAGGTCCGGGCCGTTATGCTGGCACGGCTCGTGGGCTTCAGCCGCGGCGGCTCCGGCGTCCGGCCCGAAACTGCCCGCTTCTATGCCGAAATGCTGAACAGGGGAGTGGTCCCCGCCATCCCGCGCGACGGGTCCGTGGGTTCGGCCGACCTGACCCACCTCGCCGCCGTGGCCGCCGTCGCCATCGGGGAAGGCCAGACGGTGGCGCCGGACGGGAAGCTGGTGCCCGGCGGGCAGGCCCTTGCGGACGCCGGGCTGGCGCCGCTGGAACTGGCACCCGGCGAGGCCCTGGCCCTGGTCAGCTCCAACTCCTATTCGATCGGGGTGGGCGCGCTGGTGCTGCACCGGATCCTGCGGCTCGCCGATCTCGCGGACATCGCGCTTGCGCTGTCGCTTGAGGCAACGGCAAGGCACGACGGCGGCGGCAACCTCAGCCCGTTTTCGCCGGCGGTGCAGGCGGCCAAGGCGGTAGACGGCCAGGCGGTCACGGCAGGCAATGTCCGGCGGCTGCTCGAGGGCGGATGGCTGGAGGACCCGACGCGGGAGGCGTCAGTGCAGGACGCGCTCTCCTTCCGGGCCGCACCCCAGACCCACGGAGCTTTCCGGTGGCAGGCTACCGCCTTGGAAGACGCCCTGGAGGTGGAGCTCAACGGCCGCGGCGACAACCCCCTCACCGATCTCGGCTCGGGGCGGATGGTGTCCGGCGGGAATTTCCAGCCCATGCAGCTTGCGCTGGCGTTCGAAGGCCTGCGCCTTGGGCTGGCCCATCTGGGAATCAGCAGCGAACGGCGGATCGCCAAGCTCTACCCGCCGCAGCGGCGCATCCGCCAGCGTCACCTCGAGGCCGCCAGGAACGGTGCCGCGCTGGAACCGGAAGAGCTGCCAGGTCTGCTCTGGTACTCGGCAGCCGGCCTGCTGTCCGAGCTCAAGGTCCTCGCTGCGCCGGCGACCCTCGGGGCGCCCACGTTGTCCGCGGATATCGAAGACCACTCAACGCTGGCTCCGCTGGCACTCCAACTCCTGGAGCGCTCCGTGGACGCGGCTGAAAAGCTACTCGCCATCGAGGCACTCACGGCCGCGTACCTGCTGGGCGGGGCCGAAGCGCGGGCGGTGCGGCCGCTGGGGAAGGGGACGGGCGCCGTCGTCGAGCGCCTTTCGGGCCTGCTGGCCCGGCACCTGCCGGCGGCGGCGCTGGTGGAAGAGGCGCGCATCGAACTGAACGGCGCCGTGGGAACCGTGCTGGGCCGTGCCCTGAACGGTGACCACAACGGCGGGGCGGAAAGGTAGCCATGAGCACAATGACAGGCAGGCACGCGGTTCAGGAAGCTGATGTTGCGGCGGACGCCGCGGCCGTCCTGGCGCAGGTGGGAAACACGCCGCTGGTGCCGCTGAACGTCCTCAGCAAGGGCCTGGGCAGCACCGTCTACGTCAAACTCGAATCCGACAATCCCGGCGGCTCCATCAAGGACCGGACGGCCCTGAGCATGGTCCGCGCCGCTGAGCGCAGCGGCGAGCTCCGGCCGGGGGCAACCATTGTGGAGAGCACGTCGGGGAACACCGGGATAGGACTGGCTCTGATCGGCGCGCTGACCGGGCATCCCGTCGTCGTCGTGACGGGGGACACCATCTCATCCGAAAAGCTCGCGGCGCTGTACCGCTATGGCGCGAAAGTGGTGGTGACAGACTGGACCGCACCGTCAGAGTCACCCGAGAATGCGCGGGCGGTCGCGGCCCGGATCACGGCGGACCTTCCCGGTGCCTGGCGGCCGCAGCAGTTCGACAACTCCGCCAACCCGCTGGCCCACTACGAAGGGACGGCACCGGAGATCTGGCAGCAGACGTCCGGCAAAATAACGCATTTCGTGGCAGGAATCGGCACCGGCGGAACCATCAGCGGAAACGGCCGGTACCTGAAGGAGAAAACGGGAGGCCATGTTGAGGTGGTCGCCGCCGATCCCGTTGGTTCCGTGTACAGCGGCGGGCACCCCGGCGAAATCCTGGTGGACGGTGTGGGAAATTCCTGGCCGGAAGCAGAGTGGCCCAAGATCTTTGACCGCAGCGTCGTGGACCGCTTCCTGCGCGTTCCCAACAACGAGGTGTACACCACGGAGCACCGGCTGCTGAACGAGGAGGGACTGTCCCTCGGCCCGTCGTCCGGGCTTACCGTTGCGGCCGCCCTCAGGGTTGCGCTCGCCGCACCGCACGGCTCGGTGGTGGTGGCTATCGCCCCCGACGCCGGCGGCAACTACCTGAGCAAGGCCTTCAACCCCGTGTGGCTGGCGGATAACAACATCCATCTGGCCGCGGAGTTCGTGGAGGAGTAGTTCGCCTGCTTAGCATTACGAGTCGGATACAGCTAGAGACAGGCGGTCCCGTCTCGTTGTACGCTTTTGAAACGTTCGCGGTTCCCGCATCTTCGAATAAGTATGCGGTGTGGTCATGGACGGGTCCCGGGCTCAGCCGGGACCAGCACTTATAAAGGAATAGCCAATGTCAATGGATGAGACTTCTTTTCCAGCATTGACCGATGGAGAATCGACTGTGTTTAGGGGACCCCAGTCGACCCCGCTCGCGGACGTGAGTGATCCGACGATCCGTGGACAGGCGTGGGACATCATCGAGTCCGTGCTGGACGACGCCACACCGCAGAGCGAGTGGGCGCGCGAACAGTTGCGCAGCCAGATGGAATCGCATCCGGGGAATCCCGAGCGGGCCCTGCTGGAGCACTTGATCGCAACCAGGAGCATCACCGGGGAGCAGTCAGACGCTTCCGAACTTCCTGAGGCCAACCTGCCCAGCCCCGATCTGCCGACACCTGACGAGGACTACGGCACCACCGTGCTGTTCACCCGCAAGAGCAGGCGGCGCATTGAGGCGATCCTCGGCGACAGGATGCTCCTCACCGCGTTCCAGCCAATCCACGAGCTGTCCAGCCGGAATGTCATCGGTGTGGAGGCGCTGACCCGTTTTGTCAGCGACGACGGCGCCAGCGCCGATCACTGGTTCAACGAGGCCGCATCCGTGGGCCTCGGTCCGGACCTTGAATTTGCTGCCCTGCAGGCGGCGCTTGTTGCGGCGGAACAGTTGCCGGAGAACGTCTATGTGGCGCTGAACCTGTCACCTGCCACCTGCCTCGACCCCAGGCTCCGGGCGTTCGTTGAGCAGTCCCAACTGGCCGTTGACCGGATCGTCATCGAGCTGACCGAGCGCATTGCCGAGGACAAATACGGTCCCGTGGTGGCAGCCCTGGCACCGCTGCGGATGCGTGGGCTCCGGGTAGCCGTTGACGGCGCCGGGGCGGGTTTCGGCTCGATGAGCCAGGTCACTCACCTCAGCCCGGACATCATCAAACTCGACCGCAACCTCATCGCGGGGATCGACCAAGGAGCGGGCCAGAAGACCCTGGGCGCGGCCATGGTTGAGTTCGCCCGGCAGATCGGTGCGGACTTGGTGGCGGAAGGAATCGAAACCCAGGCCGAGCTCGACGCGGTCAAGGACCTCGGGATGACCACCGGTCAGGGCTACCTCCTGGGCCGTCCGTCGGTCCAGCCGCTCGACTGGGCCGCCTGGCGGACCCCCGCCGAGCACGAGGCATCCATTTCGGGATCCGCCGGCCCGGCAGCCTAGCCCAAACCGGACGCTCTCTCAGTTTCTGCCGTCCGAAACCGGACGCTCTCTCAGTTTCTGCGGTCGGAAACGGGACGCTCTCTCAGTTGGCGGCGGAGAGCGGTCGTTTCATGACAACGCGGGGCCAGGCATCCAGACCGTGGGCCGCTTCTTCGGCCACGATCTCACGCAGACCTGCTGACCAGCGGTCCTCGGGAACCGGTTCAAAGCCCAGACGTGAGTAGTACGGCCCGTTCCAGGGCACAGCCGCAAAGGTGGTCAGGGTGAGCCCTTGGAGCCCGGCATCGGCCGCCCAGCGTCCTGCTTCCACGATGAGTGCTTGGCCGAGGCGTTGGCGGGCATGAAGCGAGTGGACTGAGACCTGCTCGATGTGTGCCCACCCGTCCACCTCACGCATCAGAATGTAGGCCACCGGACGGTCGAAACTGTCCGTGGCAACCCATGCCAGACCCCCATCCGCGTAAGCTGCCAGCGCATCGGAACTCAGTGGCGGGTCGTCGGCGACGTAGTCCATGCCGAGACCCCGGAAGGCATCCCCCGCGCTGACTTCGATGGCCTGCATCCTTGTGAGGTCTTCGCGGTGTGCCTTTCGAATCATCACGCCATTCAATCAGGATTGCAGAGCGACGGACCGAACCGACAATCTTTCCCCGGATCCAGTGAGAGAGCGTCGGTGAAATCTGTGCAGGAAGTGAGAGAGCGTCTGTATAGTGCGCGCTATGGATGACAAGGCAATTCTGCACCGTTACCTTCGCGCCCGGCGCGACGACCTCCTGGGGAAGCTCGACGGGCTTGATGAGTACGACGCCCGAAGGCCGCTGACGCCGACCGGCACCAATCTGCTGGGCCTAGTAAAGCATGTGGCCAGCGTGGAACTGGGATACTTCGGCGAGGTCTTCGGGCGCCCTGCCCCCAAGGAGCTGCCGTGGACGATGACGCAGAGCC
Source organism: Arthrobacter sp. ISL-69 (assembly GCF_018613775.1). NCBI lineage: Bacteria > Bacillati > Actinomycetota > Actinomycetes > Micrococcales > Micrococcaceae > Arthrobacter > Arthrobacter sp. ISL-69. Next base: position 355,241 of record NZ_JAGGPO010000005.1, on the reverse strand, counting down.
AGACGCCGACATGTGGGCCACCCCGGCGGAGACCCGGGAACAGATCGTGGAACTCCACCGGTTCTCCGCTGAGCACAGCGACGCCACCATTGAGGCGCTGCCCCTGGACGCAACGGGGGCTGTGCCGTGGTGGCCGGAGGAACGACGGCACGTGACCCTGCACCAGATCCTTGTCCACATGTGCGTCGAAACGGCCCAACACCTGGGCCACGCGGACATCCTCCGCGAGCTTATCGACGGGTCAGCGGGCCAGCGGCCGGGTGATCCCAACCTGACAGCGCGCAGCCCCGAAGAGTGGGCCGCACACCGCGCCCGCCTCGATTCGGCTGCCCGCGCGGCAGCAGACGAAAAGTGAGAGAGCGTCCGGGATAAACCGACGAAAAGTGAGAGAGCGTCGGGGATAAACCGACGAAAAGTGAGAGGGCGTCGGGAGTAGCCCTACCCGATCGTGGCGAAGAGCTCGTTGAGCTCGGCGGTCAGCTGCTTGCGCAGCGCGGGCGTACCGATTTCCTTGCCGTCGATATGGTTCACGGGAGCCAGCAGCCGGATGCTCGAAATCAGCCACACGGCGTCGGCATCGAAAAGGTCCCGGGGTTCCAGCGGGCCGTACCCGAGTTCCCAGCCCGCCGCCTTCGCGGCAGCGAACAGCGCGCCCTGCGACGTGCCCGGGAGGATGCCGCTGTCCAGCTGCGGGGTGATGAGGCGGCGTACCGTGCGGGTGCCGCCGGCGCCGTCGTCGGGCGTGTCAAGGTGCGCCAGCAGGACCGTGGACGTGGGGCCTTCCAGGACCCGGCCGTCGGATGAGGTGAAGATGACGTCGTCCGCCCCCTGCTTGTGGGCGTACCGCAGGGCCGCCATGTTCACGGCGTAGGAGAGCGTCTTGGCGCCGAGGAGCAGCCACGGCGCCCGTTCGCCCACTTCGCTGTCGTAGCCACGGTCCAGCAGGATGACGTCGATTCCGGTCTCCCGCTGGCGCCTTCCTGCCGCCGGAACGGGCGATGCCTGCACCCAGCACGTGGGCGTCAACGTGCCTTCGGTGCCACGGGTGCAGATCAGCTTCACCACCACCTCGTCCTCCTCCGGCGTGCCGGCCGGGTGCTGGGAACGGTACTCGCGAACTGCCGTCCCAATGGCCCGGCGCCAGGCGTCCCCGGCAGGAATCTGCAGGTCCATCGCCGCGGCGGAACCTTCCAGGCGCTTCAGGTGGGCGTCGAGTTTACGCGGGTTTCCGCCCACGGCGAGCATGGATTCGAAGACGCCGTCGCCGCGGGTGGCGCCTTGGTCGGTGGCCATCAGCTGCGGCTGCGAAGCATCGGCGATCCGGCCGTTGTCGAACCGGGGGTCAAGGAATACCAGCACGGTGGCGGGGGCAGCAGGAGTCATGCTTCCAGCTTAGCCTCGGCCCGGGACGCCGGCCCCGGCAACAGGCCGCCACGGAGCCCAACGGCGTTCTGCGCCTGTGCGGGATAGGCTGGGCTGAACGCCCGTTCCGGAACCGGTCCTGCGGGTGAGGAACCGTGGGGGTCTAGCCTGTGTTGTGGCCGTTTCCGCTGGCGGGCACCGCGCCTTACTGGCTCGTGCTGGCGCTGAGCATTCTTGACCTGGTCATCCGGGTGCTGGCGCTGGGCATCATTCCCGGCAACCGGCGCCCGACCACCGCCATGGCGTGGTTGCTGGGCATCTTCTTCGTGCCTGCCCTGGGCCTGATCCTGTTCCTGCTGTTCGGAAATTTCAAGCTCTCACGCAAGCGCCGGTCACAGCAGGATGCCGTGAACAAGCGAGTCCGGGCCGGCACGTCCCAGCTGGACGCCGTCGAAAGCCGCTACAGCGGCCCGGAGTGGGTGGCCTCCGCGGCGGAGCTGAACAAGACGCTGGGCTCCCTGCCCATGGTGGACGGCAACAGCGTGGAGCTGCTGCCCGGGTACCCGGACTCCATCAAGGCCATGACCGCCGCCGTCCGCGAGGCGAAGACTTTCGTTAACGCAGAGTTCTACATCATGAGCACGGACCACATCACCGATGACCTCTTCGGCGCGCTGGAGGAAGCCGCCGAGCGCGGAGTGCAGGTCCGGGTCCTGTTCGACCACCTCGGCACCCTGCGGATCAAGGGCTACCGGAAACTCATCAGGCGCCTCAAGGCGAGCAAAATCCAGTGGCGGCCCATGCTGCCGCTGCGCCCGGTGCACGGCCAGTGGCGCCGCCCGGACCTGCGCAACCACCGCAAGATCATGGTGGTCGACGGCGAAATCGCCTTCACGGGCTCGCAGAACCTGATCGAGCCCTCCTACAACAACCCCCGCCACCGCAAAATGGGGCGCGAATGGGTGGAGCTCATGGCCTGCCTGCGCGGGCCCATCGTCACCACGCTCAACGTCGTTTTCGCCACCGACTGGCTGAGCGAGACGGACGAGTCGCTCGAAGACCAGCTGGCGCACCGGCCTGAAATGGCGCCAGGCAGGGTGACCGCCCAGGCCGTGCCCAGCGGCCCCGGCTTCATCACCGAAAACAACCTGCGCCTGTTCAACACGCTCATTTACTCCGCCCAGCACAAGATCTCTATCTGCAGCCCGTACTTCGTCCCGGACGATTCGCTGCTCTACGCGGTGACGACGGCGGCGCAACGCGGCGTGGACGTCGAACTTTTCGTCTCGGAAAAGGGGGACCAGTTCCTGGTCCACCACGCGCAGCAGTCCTACTACGAGGCACTGCTGGAAGCTGGCGTGCGGATCTACCTGTACAAGGCGCCGTATGTACTGCACGCGAAGCATTTCACCATCGACGACGAAGTGGCCGTCCTGGGCTCCAGCAACATGGACATGAGGTCCTTCTCGCTCAACCTGGAGGTTTCGGTGATGCTCCTGGGCGCGGACATCGTGGCCAAGATGCGTGCCGTGGAGGACACCTACCGGGACATCTCCCACGAACTGACGCTCGAAGACTGGATGAAGCGGCCCATGGCGGTCAAATACGTGGACAACGTCGCCCGGCTCACGGCCACGCTGCAGTAGGCGGGCGTCAGCTTTCGGGGAAGTCTGCGCCCAGTGCGGAGAGGACGCCGAAGGCCTTGGTCCGGATTTCGTCGTACTCCTCCTGGGCCGAGGAATCCGCCGTGATGGCGCCGCCAATGCCGAGGCTCAGTTCAGCGCCGCCCGCCCCGTCTGCGCGGATCACCAGGGTCCTGATGGCCACGGCCGTGTCCATGGCCCCGCTCAGCGAAAAGTAGCCGATGGCGCCCGAATAGACCCCGCGGGGCGCCCCTTCGAGCCGGTCCAGGATGGCCATGGTGCTGATCTTCGGAGCCCCGGTCATGGACCCGGCGGGAAAGCATGCGGCAACAGCTTCAGCACGCGGCAGCCCGGGCTTCAGCTTCGCGTCGATGGTGCTGACCATCTGGTGGACCGTGGCATAGCTTTCGATGGCGCAGAGCCTGCTGACCGTGACAGATCCGGCTACGGCGAAGTGGCTCAGGTCGTTGCGGAGCAGGTCCACGATCATGATGTTCTCGGCCCGGTCCTTGGGGGAGGACTCGAGGTCCCGCCGCAGCTGCTCGTCGCCGGCAGGGTCCGCGGCCCGGGGCCGGGTGCCCTTGATCGGCTCGGCGCGCATGCCGCCGTCGGCCGCTATCTTCAGGAACCGCTCCGGGGACGTGCTGGCCACGGTGAGCTCGCCGAACCGCAGGTAGCTGGCAAACGGCGCCGGGTTCTTCCGGCGCAGGGCCAGGTACGCCTGCCAGGGATCCAGCCCGTCCGGTCTCCCCGCAACATCGGCGGTGATGGCCGTGGTCAGGCAGACTTCGTACGTGTTTCCCTCGGCGATCTCATGCTGGGCGTCGGCGATCTTGGCCTTGTAAGCGTGCTCCGTGTCGCGGCCCGTGAAGGCAGGGGCTGCGATGCTGCCGATTCCGACGGCGGTGCTTGCGACGGCGGTGCCGGCCGCCGGTTCGGCCGGAACCGCAGCCGCCGTGACGGCCGAGCGGGCGAGCGCCAGCCACTCCGGGGCGTCGGGTGCCTCCAAGGCGAGAAGCCAGGCGCTTCCCTCGAGGTGGTCCAGGACCACGGCGCGGCCGGCGAAGATCATTGCGGCGTCCGGGGTGCCGGAGGGGATGTCACTGCCGCCGGTTTCGCGCTTGAGCTCGTAGCCGAGGTAGCCCAGCCAGCCCAGGGTGAATTCGCAGTCGTAGCCCTCGGGAGCGCGGAGGGCGCGGCGGCCCCACACGCCGTCGAGCCAGCGGAAGAACGGTCCGGCAGTCTCAACCGTGGCGGTGCCGGTGGTCAGCCGGGTCACGCCGGATCGGTGCCGGACGTCCTGGCCGTAGCTGCCGCCGTCGTCCGCCAATATGCTGAAGCGGCTGCGCTCGGCGGCCGTACCGTTGGTCCGGAGGGAAGAGTCGAGCCACACGGCGTTCAGTGAGCGGCCGTAGAGGGCGTCGAAGAGCCGGGCGGCGTCAGGGACGCAGTCCAGCCGCTCGGCATGGAGCTGGAGGCCGCGCCGCCCGGAGAGCTCGGGCAGCAGCACGGGGGCGAGCGCGGGAAGGTACTGCAGTGCCAGGAGGACGTCGTCCGGGGCGGTGCCGTCGGCCCTGTTGAGTACCCGGATGTCGGCGTTTTCCTGCACCGCATCCGCAGCAAGCCACTCCTCCTCCTGCGCTGCCCACAGGTCCCAGAACGGTTCGTAGGTGCTGCCGTCACGGGCCAGGGCGCGGGTGCGGCGGTCGTCGTCGGAGGACTCCGCCCAGACGACGGCGTCCAGCATCGGACGGGCGGAATCCGCCGCGGCGCCCACACCCTCCACGATGACGATCTCCGCCGGCAGGGTGGTGCGGGCCGGGCCGTCGTAGTGCATCTCCCAGTCCCAGCCGACCCATTCGGCAGCCTCCCCGCGGCTCAGCGGGGCCAGCACGGTGGTGACGTACCGTTCGATGCCCGCCGCCAGCCCGTTCCAGCCCGGGTAGACGTCCTCCAGATGGAACAGCGACACCTTGTGGTGCTCCCGCAGCCGGGCGGCAAGCTCGATTGCAAGGGTGGTTTTTCCTGCGCCGGATCGGCCGTCGACGGCAATGATCACGGGCGCAGGGGTCATGAAATAGAGCGTACCTGCTGCCCGGACTGGTTCTGTTCCAACACTTCCCGGCGGACATGTTCCACGACGCCGGGAACGGCCGCCTTGATGAGGTCCCAGGTGACGTCAAAGTCCGCATGGCCGCCGTACCAGGGGTCCTCGATGCCTTGGTCGAGGAGGTCCCGCCCCGCCACAGCCGGGTCGAAACTGCGCAGCATCCGGATCCGCGCCAGCGCTCCGCCGTCGGGGGCGGTGGCCCGTAACCAGCCGTAATGGTCCACATCGAGGGCGAGAACCAGGTGCCGGTCACGGAACCACTCGGGCCTCCACTCCCGCGCAATGTGCCCGTTGGAGGCGAGTTTGTGGGCGGCCAGCTTGCGGGCGGCCCGGGGATCGATGGGGCGGCCGGCCTCGTAGGCGGTGGTGCCGGCTGAATCCACGACGACGTCGCCGGCGAGCCCCGCTGCTGCGAAGGCCTCGGCCAGCATCAGCTCGGCCATCGGGGACCGGCAGATATTTCCGGTGCAGACCGCGATGATCCTGTATGGGCTCGACATTGAGGACATGGAGCAAGCATGGGGGATGGTGCCCCCTCTTGGCTAGTCACGGCACCTACGCCTTTACCGGCGGGTAAACAATGTTACGGAGCGGGTCATATCGGACGCCGCGGAAAGCCGCCTACAGGAATCCTGCTCAGCTTTGCTGGTATTCCATCACGGCGGACGCGGACGCAAGGTCCACCACACGGCAGGAAGTTTTACTTCAGCGATTCCCACCGTATTGTTGTTTGGTATACCAAATGGATTCCGAGGAGGTAATCAGTGGATGCAGCACGTCCGCCGACGAGCGCTAACAAAACCAGCGACGGGACCGTCGCCGTGTGGGTGCTGGCTGCCCTCATCCTTGTTTCGATCAACCTGCGGCCTGCCGTCACCACCGTCGCCGGTGTGATGGGTCAGCTCCAGGCGGCCTTCGGGGTTGACGCCCGGCTGCTGCCGGTCCTGGGCGCATTGCCGGTCCTCGCCTTCGGCATCTCGGCCCCCTGCGGCCCCTGGCTGGCCGGAAAGCTCGGTGCGGGCCGGGCAGTGGCAGCAGCACTTATGGTGCTGGCCGCGGCCTTGGTTATCCGGGTGTTGGTGCCGGGGATGCTCCTGCCCGGAACATTCCTTGCGGGCTCTTCGATCATGGCGGCGAGCGTGATGGTGCCGCAGATCGTCAAGGCCAACCGCGGCGGCGGATGGTGGACGGGGCTGTGCACCATGGGATTTGGGCTCGGTGCGGCGCTCGGGGCCGGACTGGTTCAGCCCTTGCAGGATGCCCTTGGCGGAAGCCTGTCCGGCGCCCTGGCGTTCTGGGCCGTGCCGGCGCTTCTGGCCGCCTTCCTGATCGGCCGCCCCGGCTCGGGGCCAGCGAAGCCGGCAACCGCCGGGCAGGGAACGCCGGCCAAGCAGGGAGCCTCGGGCGTGCTGTTGCCCTCCAGAATGCCGTTGTCATCCGGCGTGCCGTTGCGGAGGCAGCGGACGGCGTGGGCGGTGACAGCCTTCTTCGGGCTGCAGGCCATGTTGTACTTCGCCATTACCTCGTGGCTGTCCGTGTACCTGGTGTCCCGGGGCCTGGAGCCTGATGCCGGGGCGGGGCTGCTGGCGTGGTTCAGCGTGGCCGGGCTCCCGGCGAGCCTGCTCGCGCCCGTGCTGGCAGCCCGCCCGGCGGTCCTCAAGCTCATGGCGCCGGCCTTGGGGATGCTGGTGGCGGCGGCGCTTCTGGGAGTGCTGATGGCTCCGGCGGAGCTGCAGTTCCTGATGGTCGGGCTCCTGGGGATCGTGCAGAGCGCGGGCTTCGGCCTGGGAATGGCCCTGATCGTCCTGCGGTCAGCGGGTCCCCGGAGTGCCGGCGGGCTCTCCGCCATGAGCCAGGGGCTGGGGTTCGCGCTTGCCTCCCTTGGTCCCCTCGGCGCCGGGTTCCTGCACGAGTGGTCGGGCGGTTGGGAAGTTCCTTTCTGGGTGCTCTCCGCCGAGGCGGTGCTCCTCGCCGTCGCCGGGTATTTGGCCGTTCGCGGGCCGCTGGTGAGTGCGGGCGCGGCCCATCCGGAGCGACTGGGCGAGCCGGCCGACGTCGGGCGCTGACGCTGGCCACTGACCCGGACACGCCAACGAACAGTTGGTGCCCCGAATCCGCTTGGATTCGGGGCACCAACTGTTCGTTCGCGCCTAAAGCGGGCTAGACGAGTTCCAGCTGGTCAGCCACAACCTTCCCCCGGTGGAGGACCGTCCGGTCGGTGCCGCGGTCCATGACCGCGGAGGCCACCGTCTCGCCGTCGAGCAGCAGGAGCTCGGCCGGATCGCCGGCCTCGAGGCCGGGTCGGTGCGCCGTGCCCTTGAGCCGCGTCGCCGACGGGTCCAGGACGCTGGCGCCGCCGACAGTGGCGATCGCCAGGGCGTGCTCGATGAGCTCGTCCCGGCGGAAGCCGTGCGTGAAGGCAAGCTGCCACGTCCGGTCGAGCATGTCCGCGTTGCCGTACGGCGACCAGTAGTCGCGCTGGCCGTCCTCACCCAGGCCCAGCCGGACGCCGGCCTCCGCCAACAGCGGGATGGGCAGTTGTCCGGACGCGGCCGGGGCCACGGACGCCAGGGAGACGTCCAGCTCCGCGAAGGCATCGATCAGCCTGCGGGTGGTGGCCTCGTTGACGCTGCCCAGCTGGTAGGCGTGGGACATGGTCACCTTGCCCTGCATGCCCAGGGCGCGTGTCCTTTCCAGCACCAGGTCGGTACTGAAAACGCCCAGTTCGCCGGGTTCGTGGAGGTGGATGTCGATGGGGACCTGGTACTTCTCCGCAAGGCCGAAGACAATGTCCAGGTGCTTCGCGGGATCGCGGTCCAGGCTGCAGGGATCGATGCCGCCCATGACGTTGGCGCCTGCCTTAAGGGCTTCCTCCATGAGCGGCACGGTGCCTTCCTCGAGGAGCAGGCCGGCCTGGGGGAAGGCGATGATCTCGACATCGGCCTGGTCCTTAAACTGCTCCTTGGCGGCGGCCACGGCCTCGAAACGCTCCAGCCGGCAGTCGACGTCCACCTGGGCGTAGGAGCGCACCCGTGTGGTGCCGCGCGCGATCATCCGGCCCAGGGTCTCGTTCACCCGTTCCTGCAGCGGCACCTCGGCATGGCGCCAGTTCTTCCTGTCGTTCATCATCATGGCCCACACGCCCGGACCGCCGGTGTGTTCCCGGAACGGCAGGCCGATCCTGGTCGAATCCAGGTGCACGTGGACGTCGGAGAAGGACGGCACCAAGAGTCGGTTCCGGCCTTCTACTACCGTCACGTCGCCGGGAACGGCGCGGGCAGGGTCATGGGGCTCGACGCCGGTGATCTGGCCACCTATGCCTTCACCTACGGTGATAGTCACGTCGCTGAGTGCTTGCCCCCACGGGCGGACGGCGCGGATCAGGGTCTTCAATGTGGTGCTCCTTTGGTGGTGGGTCTATTGCACACCGGCCAGGGCCGCGGCTGCCAGTCCTGCGTGGTGGCAGGCAGGGGCGGCCGGGCCGGCCGGTGCGGGGATTTCGCTGATGCAGCGCTGCTGCTGCTCTTCCGGCAGGGTGCCGATCAACGGGCAGCGGGTACGGAAGACGCAGCCGCTGGGCGGATTGGCGGGCGAGGGCAGGTCGCCGCGGAGCCGGATCTTGACCTGCTCGCGTGCGGCGCGGGGGTCCGGCAGGGGCACGGCGGAGAGGAGAGCCCGGGTATAGGGGTGGGCGGGGTTCCGGAACAGCTCGTCGCGCGGGCCCCGCTCCACGATCTTGCCCAGGTACATCACTGCCACTTCATGCGAGATGTGCCGGACTACGGAGAGGTCGTGGGCGATGAAGACGTAGGAGACTCCGGTGTCCCGCTGGATTTCCTGTAGCAGGACCACCTGCGCCTGCACGGAGACATCGAGGGCGGACACCGGCTCGTCGCACACGATCACGGACGGATTCAGCGAAATGGCCCGGGCGATGCCCACGCGCTGCCGCTGGCCGCCGGAGAACTCATGTGGGAAGCGGTTGTAGTGCTCCGGCTTGAGCCCCACCTGGTCCAGCAATTCCTTGACCCGGTTCTTAAGGCCGCCCGGAGGATTGATCTTCTGGGCGACCATGGGCGCGGCGATGGCCGTGCCCACCGTCTGCCGCGGGTTGAGCGAGGCGAAAGGGTCCTGGAAGATCATCTGGACCTTCCGCCGGAAGTTGTAGAGGTCCCGGCCGCGCAGCTGGCTGATGTCCACGCCGTCGAGCACGATCCGCCCGCCGGTGGGATCCAGCAGCCGGGCCACCATGCGGCCGGTGGTCGACTTGCCGCATCCCGACTCGCCCACGAGGCCCAGCGTCTGGCCGCGCGCCAAACTGAACGACACGCCGTCGACGGCTTTGACGGAGCGCTTTGCCGCACCCGGCAGGATTCCGCCCTTCAAGGGGAAGTGCTTCTGGAGGTTCTCCACCTGGAGAATTGCCTGCTTTTCCATGGCGGTCCTAACGCGAATTCCGGATGGTGAGGATTTGGGGGCCGCTCAAATGGCAGCGCTTGCCGTGGCCGTCCTCGACCACAAGGTCCGGCCGCCGGCTGGCGCACACGCCGTCCCCGGTGAGGTCGGCGTAGTCGCACCGGGCGCTGAAGATGCAGCCCTTGGGGAGGTCAAGGAGCGACGGCGGCTGGCCGGGAATGGGGTTCAACCGGCTTGCGGGGCTGTTCAGGGTGGGCATCGAGTTGAGCAGGCCCAGGGTGTAGGGGTGCCGGGTGTCGTAGAAGATCTCGTCCACGGGCCCCGATTCGACGCACTGCCCGCCGTACATGACCAGCACGGAGTCGCAGACCTCGGCCACCACTCCGAGGTCGTGGGTGATGAGGATGAGGGCCGAATTGGTTTCCTCCTGCAGCTCGGACATGAGGTCCAGGATCTGCGCCTGGACGGTCACGTCCAAGGCAGTGGTGGGTTCGTCGGCGATCAGCAGTTCGGGCTCGCAGATCAGGGCCATCGCAATCATGGCGCGCTGGCGCATGCCCCCGGAGAAGTGGTGCGGGTATTCGTCGTAGCGCTGTTCGGGGCTGGGGATGCCCACCCTGCCCAGCATGTCGACGGCGGCCGCCCGGGCCTGCTTTTTGGTCGCCTTGTTGTGGACCAGGTACGCCTCGGCGATCTGGTGGCCCACCGTGTAGAACGGGTGCAGGGCCGACAGCGGATCCTGGAAGATCATCCCGATGTTGCGGCCGCGGAGCCGGCGCATGGCGGGCTCAGGCAGCGTGACGAGGTCCTTGCCCTGGAACAGTGCGTGGCCGGTGACCTGCGCCGAGGTGCCCTTGAGCAGGCCCATAAGCGCCTGGCTGGTGACGGACTTGCCGGAGCCGGATTCGCCCACGATGCCCAGCGTTTTGCCGCGCTCCAGCGAGAAGTCCATGCCGTTCACGGCGGACACCACGCCATCGTCGGTGGGGAATTTCACGGACAGGTCCCGGACCTCAAGGAAAGCGTCCGACGCCGGTCCTGGGGTCCTGCGGTCCGTGCGGGGATTGGTGTGGAGCTGGGTCATTGGAGCCTCACTCGGGGATCGATGGCGGCATAGGCGAGGTCCACCACGACGTTCGCCACTATGACGAAGAAGGCGGCCAGCATGGTGATGGCCAGGGTCACGGGCAGATCGCCGGAAATGGCGGCGTGTACGGCCGTGAAGCCCAGGCCGGGGACGGAGAAGATCTGTTCGGTGAGGACGGCCCCGCCCAGCAGCAGGCCGATATCCATGCCGAGCATCGTGACCACGGGCGTGATTCCGGCCCGGACGCCGTGTTTGAAGGTGACTGTCCGGGGTGCCAGGCCTTTGGCCCGGGCGGTCCGGATGAAGTCCTCGCCGAAGGTCTCGATCATGTTGGTCCGGGTGACGCGGATGTAGGAAGCGCTGAACAGGACGGCCAACGCAATCCAGGGCAACAGGTAGTTGGCCACCCACGCCAGGGGCCCCTCGGGTCCGAAGGGACTGTTGATCTCGTTGGTGGTGAAGGGCAGCAGATGCAGCTGGTTGACGAACACCAGCAGCAGGAACAGGCCGGTGACGGGGATGGGCAGCGAGACACCGACGGAGGCCGCACCCACAATGAACTTGTCGGTCGGAGATCCCTTGCGCAGCGCGGCGAGGAGCCCCAGCCCGACGCCGGAAATGGTCCACAGGACCAGGGCGCCAACCGCCATGGACAGGGTGTAGGGGAGTGAGCGGCCGATAATGTCCGCGACGTTCTCGTTGGTCTGGAAAGACTTGCCCAGGCAGGGCCACTCACACAGGGACTGGGCTCCGGGAGCCCCGATCATCCGCGGCGAGAAGAGCCCGCGCATGTAGTCGGCGTACTGGACCAGGAACGGCTGGTCCATGCCCAAGGCCACCCTGGCCTCGGCCACGCGCTCGGGCGTGCATTCCTGTCCGCAGGCAGCCGCGGCAGGGTCTGAGGGGCCAAGCTGGAAGAGCGTGAAGGTGATGAAGCTGACCGCGGTGAGCAACAGGACCAGCGATCCGGCCCGGCGAAGAATGAAAGTGATCATTGTGGTGGTTGCGGGCCGCCCGGTGGTCCGGGCGGCCCGCTTCTCCTTCTGGACGAGGCCTGGTTAGTGCTCGACGCCGACGATCGAGAGGTCGATGCCGCCGAAGAAGTAGCCCACCTGGGCATTGCGGACGTTGGAACCGACCACGCTGTTGGTGTGGCTGCGGATGAGCGGGATGATCGGGTACGTCTTCAGGGCGGAACCGAAGGCCTCGGACCACTTCTTGCCGAGCTCCTCGGAAGTGCCGTCGGTGCTGCGCAGCTCGAACATCGCCTTGGAGACCTGCGGATCGAAGTAGCGGGAGGTGTTGGAGAAGCCGTAGCTGGTGCCGTCGTTGTTCGGGCCAAGCAGGGGATCGGCGGAAGTGCGCACAGATGCCGGGTCGGCGCCGCCGCACCAGCCGGAGCGGCCCAGATCAGGGAGCTGTTCGCTGGCCATGATCGAGTAGTAGTTCGGCGCCGGAATCGGAACGAGTTCGACGTCGATGCCCAGGGCCTTCAGGTTCTGCTGGACCACGGTGCCCGTGTTCTTGTAGGCATCGCGGTTGTTGGCGTAGCCGTACGTAAGTGACTCGGGGTAGTCCTTGCCCGCCAGGAGCTTCTTGGCTTCCTCCAGCTTGGGCTTGCCGCTGGGGTCGAGTTCCAGGTCCGTGGCGACATAGCCGCGCATCTTGGAATTCAGCGGGCTCTGGGTGATTTCGCCGAAGCGGCGTCCGCCGTACTGCACCAGGATGGACTGGCGGTCCAGGGCCAGCGCAATGGCCTTGCGGACGTCGGGGTCGGTGATCTTCTGGGTGTTCAGGCTCAGGACATCGTTGCAGCCGAGCAGGCCGGAAGCCACCCGGTCCTTGACCTTGGCATCGGCCAGCTTGGCCGAGTCGGAGGTCTGCAGGGCGCCGTTGGAATCCAGGGTGATGGCGTTCGGGTCCGAGTCGGCCAGGAGCTGCTGGCTGATCGTGGCCTGCGAGGTGGACAGCGAGAAGCTGAAGGTGTCCGGCAGCGCCGAGCGGTTGGGGTCCGTGGCGGGATCCCAGTGCGGGTTACGGACGAGTTTGAGGGACTTGCCGCGGTTGTAGGTCTCCACCATGTAGGGGCCCGAGGACACCGGGTGGTTGGTGTAGTCCAGCTTGCTGTCCTTGGCCTTGGGGACCGGGGCCGTGTTGGAGCGCGATGCGAGCGCCGGGAACTCAGCGAACGGCTTCTTCAGGTGGAACACCACGGTGCGCTCATCGGGGGTTTCTACAGCCTTGAGCACAGCGGCAGGATCCTTGTAGGGGCCCTTGTACCCGCCGGCATCGAGCGCTGCATTGAGTTCCTGCGGTGCCTGCGTGTAGACGTCCTGCGCGAAGGTGCGCTCGATCCCGTACTTGATGTCGGCGGATGTGATGGGGCTGCCGTCCTCGAATTTCACGCCGTCCTTCAGCGTGAAGGTCCAGCTGAGTCCATCGGCGGAGACCTTGCCGGTGTCCGTCGCGAGGTCAGGAACAACCGTGGGCGGCTGCCCGGCCGTTTCCTTGGCCATGGTCAGTGTGCGGTAGTACAGCTGGCCGACATTGGCCGTCTGGACGTAGTTGCTGTTGCCCGGATCCAGCGTCTGGAAATCGGAGGACATCAGGACGCTGATGTTGCCGCCCTTGGCGCTGAACCCGGCCTGGACAACGTTGGGTGCCAGTTCGGTGACCGACTCGGCGGGCTTGGCGGCGCCGGTCTGGCTTTGGCCTGCGCCGCAGCCCGTGGCGGCCACGGCGATCAGCACGGAAAGCGCCAGTGCTCTCGTGGGGGTTTTCATGATGCTCCTCTTGAGGGTTGGGTGAACGGAGGTGTGCGGGGATTGGGACTTGGTCGGCTTACGCCTGCGCGGGATCAGTGCCGGGAGGCTTTGGGATCCAGGGCGTCGCGGACGGCGTCGCCGAGCAGGTTGAACGCGAGGACCGTGACGATGAGCATGGCTCCGGGAACGGCGAGGAACCAGGGGTCACTGAGGTACCAGTTGCCGGACTGGGCGGCGTTGAGCATCTGGCCCCAGGACGGTGTGGGGTCCTTGACGCCGACGCCGAAGAAGGACAGCGCCGCTTCGGCGGAGATGTTCGTGGGGATCAGCATGGTGGCGTACACCAGGACCACGCCCATGACATTGGGAATGATCTGGCGGAAAAGGACACTGATGTGCGAGGCGCCAAAGGACCGTGCTGCTTCCACGAATTCGCGTTCCCGCAGGCTCAGAACCTGGCCGCGGACAATCCGGGCGAGGTATGCCCAGCCGAAGAAGCCCAGGATGATCACCAGCGAGGCCATGGGCAGGAAGCTGCCTTCGCCCAGCGGCGTGTCCCGGAGCCGGGACTGCAGGATGGGCGTCAGGGAGAGCACCAGCAGCAGGTGCGGAAATGCGAGGAACAGGTCCATGATGCGGCTGATGATGGCGTCGGTCTTGCCGCCGAAGTAGCCGGCCGCAGCGCCGAGCACCGTTCCAAGGACCACGGAAACAGCCGTGGACAACAGGGCGATGGTGAGGGAGACCTGTCCGCCGTAGGCAAGCCTGGCGAAGAGGTCGCGGCCAAGGCCGGGCTCGACGCCCAGCCAGTGCTGCGCGGACGGGTACATGTAGCCAGGGAGCGGCAGGCCCGGAGTCTGGAAATCGTCCAGCACTTCCGGGCTCGTGTTGGAGGTGAAGGGGTCGTTGCCCGACAGGGCGCTGAGCGCTGGGGCGAGGATGGCGAACAGCATGATGGCCACCACCGCGCACAGGCTCAGGAGGGCAATCTTGCTCCGGCGGATCCGCAGCCAGGCGGTGGCCAGCAGCGACCGGGCCTCTGCGGGGGCGGCGCTACCGGACGTCCCGGACCGTGCGGGTCCGCTATTCCGGCCGGCCGGTGTGCCGTCGCTGGCGGGGGAAGGGCTCGCGGCGCCGGCTTCGGCGGTGGACTGTAGCTGGGTCAACGGGGACTCGTTTCGTGGTCCGTGGAGCAAGCTCCGGAACTTTTGTATACCAAAAAAATAGTAGGGCAACTCAGGTGCGATGTAAATCACACACCTCCGCGAATGTTCCGGCATTCCGGACACTTCTCCCGGATTCACGGGTATCGGGAGGTGCTTGCTGTTCGCCCGGGGCGGGGTCCGCGGATGTCTGCAGAGCTCGCCAGCCACTGCCGAAGCGCCCCTTTCCAGCCTAGCGGGCGGCGGATTGCCTCAAAACGGCCATCAAATGCCATTTTTGGAATACCAAAGCTTAGACTGTGGTGGACATCACCAGAGAAGGGGTCCCGTTGATCACGAAAATAACCGCCCGCCACGTCCTCGGCCACGAAGACGGCGGCCACGTTGTCCTGGAGGACGCCTGCGTTGTCTACAGGGATGACACCATCGAGTTCGTCGGCCGGGAGTACCGGGGTTCCGTTGATATTGAACGTCACCTGGGCGAGGCACTCCTCATGCCCGGCCTGATTGACCTCGACGCGCTGGCGGACGTGGACCACCTGCTGCTGGACAGCTGGGCCGGCCCGGAGCTTGCCGCCGGCTACCAGTGGTCCGAGGACTACTTCCGCAACCGCCGGGCCGACGTTTTCACGGCCGAGGAGCGTCAGCAGATCCGCGAGTATGCCCTGATCCAGCTGGTCCTGCACGGCATCACCACGTACATGCCCATTGCCTCGGAAGTCCATTCCGGGTGGGCGGAGACCTTCGGCGAGATGGCGGGGGTGGCCGGCACCAGCCGGCGGCTGGGGCTGCGGGGGTATCTCGGTCCGGCCTACCGCGGGGGCGTGAATGTCCTCCGTGGGGACGGCGAACGCTCGGTGCTGTTCGACGACGGCGAGGGAGCAGCCGGGTTCGCCGATGCCGTGCGGTTCCTCGACTTTGCGAGCGGGCTGGCCGATCCTCTTGTGCAGGGCGTGCTTCTCCCCTGCAGGATCGAGACCCTCGGGTCCGATCTGCTGAAGGCCACAGCCCAGCTTTCAGCGGAGCGCGATGTGCTGGTCCGGCTGCACTCCCTGCAGGGCCTGGTGGAACGCCGGATCATCCAGGACGCTCACGGAGTGACGCCGCTGGAGCTCATCGAACAGGCCGGCCTGCTCAACGAGCGGCTCCTTATTCCGCACGCCACCTACACGGACCGCAACCCCGCGGTCCACGGCGAGGACCGGGGTGAGCTGGCGAAGCTGGCGGACTCGGGCGTGAGCATCGTCCACTGCCCGCTTACGTCCATGCGTTACGGCAGCACCCTGGACTCGTTTGGGGCATACCGGGAGGCGGGAATCAACATTGCGCTCGGTACCGATTCCTTCCCGCCGGACCTGATCCGGGGTATCGATGCCGGAGTCCAGCTGGCGAAGATCCTGGCCGGGGATACCGGGGCGGGGGATGTGGCCGGATACTTCGACGCCGCCACGCTGGGTGGTGCCCGTGCGCTCCGCCGCCCGGACCTGGGGCGGCTGGAAGCGGGTGCACAGGCGGACCTGGTGGCCTTTTCACTCGCTGATTTCCGCGACGGCGTCAGGGATGACCCCCTGCGAACACTCCTGCTGAACGGAACCGCCCGCCAGGCCGTGCTGTCCGTGGTTGCCGGGAGGACCCTGATGGCGGACGGTGAGATTGACGGCGTCGACCTCGGATACTGGCGCCGCAGGGGGCAGGAACTCTTCGACAAAATGAAGGCCGCATACACCCTCCGGGATGCGTCCCGCAGGACCACGGCCGAGCTGTTTCCGCCCGTGTATGCTCGGGTGGAACGCTGAGCGGGGCCGTGCCTCCGGCTCCGGAGGTGACTGTATGGAGGGGAATGCGAACGTGGCCAAGCCTGTGCCCGAAACGCTGAACGGCCGCGACGACGAAGCCCGCGCCGAGCATGTCTACCAGCTGGTCCTCGAAGGCATCGTGGCCGGAAAATATGAGCAGGGCATGCGGCTGCGCGAACGCGAGCTCTCCGAGGTTTATGACGTTTCACGGATTCCGGTCCGGGAAGCCATCCAGCGACTGGAGCAGGACGGCTTTGTGGAGACGTTCCCGCGCCGCGGCGCGGTGGTGCGCCGGCTGACCCTCACCGACGTCAACGAGCTGTTCGACGTCAGGCTCTGCCTGGAGACTTTTGCTGCGCGGATGGCAGCCATGCGGGTGTCCGGGGGCGAGTCCGGTCGCCTGCTTCAGGAGCTGCTGGACGAAACCCGGGACGCGATCGACGGCGGGCGGACGGACGACGTCGTGCGGCTCAGCGCCGAGTTCCACGCCGAAATCGTCCGGCTTTCCGGCAGCCGACTCCTCATCGAATCGGTAAAACCGCTGTTTGGGCGGATGCGATGGATCTTTGGCCTCGCGCACAACCGCAGCAACGAACTCCAGCGGGACGAACACATGGAACTGTGCAATGCCATCCTTGCCGGCAAAGCGGATCTGGCGTATTCACTCGCGTACTCGCACATCGAGCTTGGCCGCGAGCCCGTCCTGGCCGGGCTGGCCCAGACGCTGGAACCCTGACACAGGCTCCGTTGCCGGCGGTGTAAAACATCGTTACTGATCCGGTCAATTTGGCGGTTTGCGGGAACAGACTGACGGACCTCTCAGTTATGAGTACTGAGGATAAAAAATGAGCACTACGTGTACGGCACTTGTCATTCCGGTCCGGTTGGATGAAGCCCTACGAACCGTGGCCATCGACGCTACTCCGGATGTCTTGCGGGAGTTGGTCGGGGGACATCTGGAGTCCGTAAGCCGCGGCGACTGGCATGTTTACCTCAACGCCGAAGGCCACTCCATGAACCTGCCGCCGAACATCCGGGCAGCCCAACTGATCCGTGAGGCGGGGCTCGACCTCTCGGACGCGGCCCGCGGAACAGCTGTGTTCCTTGGCCGGACCGGGCCCGGCGGTGAAGCTGACGTCCCCGGGCACCTGCTGCGGCGGGCCGCGGAAATGTTCGGATCCCCCCTGGCGGCATAGGGGCGGGTTGTGGGGCGGCCCTGCCGCTTCAGGCTGCCCGGACGAGCGGGAGCTCGTCCCAGTTGGTGGTGTACCGCGGCGAGAGCATGCTGCGTTCCATGGACCAGTCGGGCCCGCCCCGGATGCCGGCATGGCCCAAGCCCACGGAACCCCGTCCGTACTTGCGGCTGATGTCCTCCAGCAAGGTTCCGATGCCGCGTTCCTCATGCGGGTTCGCGAATACCGGCAGCGGCGCCTGCCGTCCGCTGGGGCGGAGGTCGGTGACCATGATGCCGGCGCGGACGTACTTGATGCCTTCCTGGATCCGGGGGAGCAGCGCATGCGAGGCCTTCGTTAGCAGCACCGGATCAGCGGTGGGCAGGGGCAGCGTCACGGTGACAGTCGGGTATGACGTATCCAGCGGGTTGTAATGCGAGGTGCCGGCGAACGCATTGAGGACCTTGGCCTGGAGCCCGTGTTTGGCCAGGCGGGCGCTCGCCTGCTGCGCGTACACGCTCATGACTTGGCGCAGGTCCGCCGCGGTGGTGATG
This sequence comes from Arthrobacter sp. ISL-69, assembly GCF_018613775.1. NCBI lineage: Bacteria > Bacillati > Actinomycetota > Actinomycetes > Micrococcales > Micrococcaceae > Arthrobacter > Arthrobacter sp. ISL-69. Next base: position 337,173 of record NZ_JAGGPO010000005.1, on the reverse strand, counting down.
GGCGTTGAGAAGGACCGGCTGAAGATGAGCTGGTCACGTCCGATGCGCTCTTCTTCCATGGGGATGCAGGGAGTGCCCTGGAGTTCCAGGACCGTGCGCATCAGCACCACGGAGAAGCGCTCCCGGATCCGCACCGGATCGGCGTTTGCAAGGTCGAGGATGGAATGGATACCCAGGCCGTTCAGGCGCTTGGTGAGCCTGCCGGCCACACCCCAGAGTTCTATGACCGAGAGCCGGCGCATCAGCGCTTCGCGGGCCTGGGCAGGCATGGCATCCCAGTGGCACACGCCGTTGAGGACGGGGTTGTTTTTCGCCCATTTGTTGGCCAGCTTCGCGAGGGTCTTGGTATTGGCAATCCCCACGCAGACCGGCACTCCGACGTTGCGGCGGACAGCCGCCTTGATGGTGTGGCCAAGCCGCAGGAGCTCGTCCGGGGTGCCTTTGACTCCGAGGAAGGCTTCGTCGATGCTGTATACCTCCAGCCAGGCCGAGTACCTGCCAAGGAGCTCTACTGGTAGGGGCGCGTATTCGAAGGTCCACTATTCGTCTCAAAAACGTGGCTCCGCGGTGGCACGGTGCTACTGGCGAGGGTGAAAATTTCAATCCAATTCAGGACGGGCTTTCCTGTGCTCAAATCGTGGATGGAACGCATCGCTGCGCCCGTGGACCCCGGATTCGTATAGTGGCAGGATCCGCAAGGGCCTTCCGACCGGATCCTGCCAACCTTCGCCTGAAACCATGCCGGGGGTCCGAGCCCTTCGCAGCGGCCGGAGCTGTTTGACGACGTTGGCCATCGCGAGCCCTGTCCTGTTTTTCTGTGGGAGGTTTCCAACCATGGTCGCAGCAGGCTCAATTCGGAGCTCACAGAGTCGCTGCTCAGCCAGTGGAGTCGCTGCCGGGCATGCCCCACACGAGCCATAGATGCACCCCCGAAAGGCTGCCTCGACCTCTAACTAACGTTCCTGGCTCTTGAAGAGTGTGCCGTAAAGGGGCCCCTTCGTGGGATAGACCCACGGACAGGTATCACGGGACCTTGAGTAGAGCCCACCATCGACTGCGTGAAGTTCGCACCCGCCACCCAGCCGGGGGACCGGCTTGCGGGACGTTTTGGGCGGCCTATATGGGACATCCGTTGCGGGACGCTTAGACTCGGCAGCCGGCCCCAAACCACGGCTTTTCTCACTGTTGGCCTGTTGCTGGGTTGCTGCGAGAAGCAGACAATGGCGATAGGAGGCAGTCATGCCGGACAAAGCAACCGATGATCAGCGAGCCGCAGAGCTCGTCATTGTCCCCGACGTTGTTGGGGAGCGATTCTTGCCGGCTCGGGAGATCGCTCTGTCCGCTGGACTGACTTTGGCGAATCCGGATCCGGACGGACCCCCGATAAGCGGGATCGCTTGGTCCAGCAACCCGGTTATTCAAAGTCAGTCTCCGGCGCCGGGCAGCATTCTGTATAGAAACGACTCGCTGCGAGTATGGCTGCGCATTGACCGCGAGCCGGACATGGCGCGGAAGCCCGATAAACCTCCGCCGTCCGTCGATTGGGAGCACGCGGCTCCGGATAAGCCCACTCTCAAAGTCGAGCTCAGCAGCGACAATCCTAGCGACGAACCGGCACGCTGAAGGTTCGACAAGGGTAAGGGGCGTGCAGCCGTCGGTCATTCTTCACGAATTCCCTGCCCTAGCCGAATTGACGAACCATGCTGGCCACGCACCCAACAACCGCTATGATCACAAACCCTCCCCCCACCAGCATGTACCAGAACCCAATACCTTTGAGCGTCGGAACATCGGCGAGAGTAAACCCGTCCGGTGCAATACCCTTGCTTTCCCTGTAGAACTTCGACCAAGCGCTTGCTGCACCGTTGAAATCCCGGAAGATACACCGTCCGAAAAGAACTAGGAAAACTCCTGCAGCGCCCATACCGACGAACATCACCCAGTCCAGGCGAGTCGTCACCCCGATAAGAAAGGTGGCGGCAAACAAGACAACGGCCCACCGCTCAAAGGTCCTCGCAGGCTCAGGCATCTCCGAGAATAGACGTCTGATGAGCCGGATAGTCCTAATGATGCCCCCCGATTCAGGTCTCCCACCTCTTGATGCGAGAGTACAGCAACAGGGCTCAGCGGCCCTCGAACAACTCCTGACGCAGATTCCAGCGACCAAGTCCCTGATCGTCCCGGTAGTTGTTCCTCGACTGATGTGGAGGCGGCACCGGCGGCTGAAGCGCGGGGCACCGCGACGGGTGTTGGCGTGGTCCCCGGCCGCTGCTACTGCCGCCCATCAGGGATGAGCTACGACAACGAAACCTATACAAGTGCCATGCTGAAGGGGTCGTACGCGAGATCGATCGCCAGCAGGCCCTGCGTGGTGAGTACGTCAACCTGACTCAGGACCACTGAGACGGCCTGATCTAGGACCACATTGGGCCTGACGCGGCATTGTCTTTTAGGCTCGCAATTTCGAGTGCGCTCTGGCTCCCCGTTTTGATGAACGGCATGCGGGCGGCCAAGGAGCCCGCCTTCGGGGTGGGCTGTTTTGGGATATGACCATGGTTTACGCTCTGGTCATGACAAGCAGCACGGAGGCACGGTGAGTTCCCGGAAGAAGGGACGGAAGCCACCATTCGAGGTGCTCTTCGCTGTTTGGGTGATGATGGCGGCCATAGCAGCGTTTGACATCCTTGGCGTTCTGGCCATCGTAGAAGTGGCCAAGGAACCAAAACCGGCATGGGTTCCTTGGCTCTTCGGATTCATCTTGCTCCTACTTTCCGTGATCGCCGCCAGCTTCGTGCAAACCCTCAAAGACGGCGATCGGACCATGCGGTATTACTTGAGCCTCACCGTCCCGCTGTGGGGGTTCGGCTTCTCCTGGCCGCCGTCTTGGAGTTGGCTGCTCTTCCTGGTCCCGATTGCTATTGTTGGCCCGCTTTGGCTGCCGCGGGCTCGGCGTTTCTTCGACGAAGCCCCGGATGAGTCCTCTATCGATACTGCAGGGCCGCGTGCGCCCGGGCCTACTCCATGAATACGACGGGAAGCATTTTCTCGAACCGCCGTCGGCCCTGACCGTCGTGTAAGCCGGTCCTGAACCTGGACCACGCGCCTAGCCTGCAACCTATCGGGGTCCAGGCTCCATCGCCAGGGATATCTCGGGTCGTTAGCTGTAGCCTCAAGTGACGAACCGCCTGAGGGGGCAGCGCATGAATCGTCGACCACACCATTGGCTTCCCGGATTGATCGCCGGACGGAGCTTAGTCCATCCGGATGGGACAGCCTGCACCCTGGACTTCGGGGAGGTCTATCCCTCCGGTTTCATGGCCCAGATCTCCGTCAGGTTCCGGGGCACTTTGACACGCAACCAGCAACGTGAAATTTTCACCCAGGTAGATTCGTACCATCGGAACACTCCGACTCTCGGTCCTCAACTGATGATGGAACAAGAAGACTCACTTGGGGGCTCTGCCGAGGTTCTCACCACTCAGGGCAGCAACACGAGGTGGACCATCATGTATTGGTTCGACCAGCCGTCAACGCCGGAGCAGTTGACGCTGACCTTCACCTGGCCGGAGCAGGCTCTTGAATCACTCTTCGTGATTCCCGGTGAAGAAGTCGACCGGGCAAAGCGTGAGGCCACTGAACTCTGGATTCCAGATCAACACGAATACGGATACACCGGGGAGTAGCCGCCGGCCAACCCGGACTGCCGCAGCCATGGTGATTCACTTCGGTCAGGGTTCCAAAACGAACCCTAGTCAGCTCGTTGCTCGACATCGCAAATGGCCCTCGCGTCCACTAACCCGCCTGTGCTTCACTTCTCTGAAAAGGAGAGTGCGAGAGATGGCTGAGAGATTCAAACTCCTGACAGCATGGCTGCTCACTACAGGTAGCCTTGTCGGCTTGATTATCCAGCTAAGCCTGGACAACACCCCGGGTACAGGCAATATCTCCCCGGTCAGCATCACGTGTATCGCCTTTTTTGTGGGCCAGGTGATTTGGTTTATCGCATTCGCGCGGAAGAAAGAACCTCCAGCCGGAAAGCACCCTGACCGGGCCCGCCTCCTTTGCGTCGCCTTGTCAGTGGCGGCGGCCATTTACTTGGTCATTCCCCTACGTGTCAGGCGTTGATCGGATCCGCTGCCGCCGTCATTGGATTCGGCGTGTGCTTCATCCTTCTCATGGCATCACTTGCCCTAACGCGGTCACCGGTTGAGGCGTAGCAGACTCTGCTCGCGGAACCTCACCATTAAGGGGACTTCGTCCCGGATGGGCCAGCTTCGTCCCGTGCAAGGTTCCCTAGTGGCACGGCGCTTACTACTGCGCGAATTTGTCCCTGATCCGCCGCAACGATCGCCTATAGGACGTTCTGGTAGTGCTCCACGACCGGGAATGGATCGTAGAAATGGTGCAGCAGTGCGCGCCAATTCCCGTATTGCTCTGATTGGCGGAATCCAACGGTATGGTCTTCGAGCCGATCCCATTCGACGAGCAGCAGGTAGGTGCTCGGCGACTCCATCGAACGCGACAACGACAAATACCGGAACCCAGCCATCGAAGCAATGATGGGCCTAGCCCTGCGGAAGGCCAGCTCAAAGTCCTGTTCCTGGCCGGGGATGACTGGCAACAGCGCGTGTTCGGTAATCATCGGACAAGTCTCACACAACGATTCCCACGCGCGCCTGTCACCGTTTCCCTTAGCGTTCCTCGGCTGGATCCCGAAACAGGACGATGATCCTTCGTTGCAATGCCTTCTCCATGTATCAGCTCTCACACAGCATCACCAGGGTCTACTCGGGTCGGGCCTCCGGTCGTAGACTCCGGGTATCGCAAGGGAATGAGGGCAGCATCAATGAAAGTGCTTCTAAAGATACTCATCTCACTGCTGATCATTGCTGTGGTGACTCTCGGTTCTACCTGGCTTTTCGGCCCGGAGTCTGCCGGCACAGCACTTCTGATGATCTGCATAATTCTCGGCGGATACTTTGGAGCTGGCTGGGGCGGAAAGGAGGCTACAAAGACAGATCAATACCGTCAGGAATGGCTTTCGCGGCGAAAAGAAACCGGCCAAGCGCCCCTGGGCATCCCCGTAGGCCGGAGGATCCACAATAGACCGGATCACGGGACAAGACGTGAACGTCACGTGCAACCTAGGCGTTACACCTCAACCGTCCAGCAGAGCGTGGACTCCTGGCGGGATTAGGTCAGGATTTGAGCATCTGAACAGTGGCGTTAGCAGTGGCTTTTCGCTCATGTCTTTGCCGGCGTTTGTTGCATTCTTGGGAGGAAGACGATGAGCGGGATTGACGATCTCATGGCGGAGTCCAACGAACGGTGGGCAAACGCCAGAAGAAGATCCCAGGGCATCGAGGACAACGGCCTTGGCAAGGCCGTGAAAACTTACTACACCCGCTATTTCCCGGCTGGACTGTTCGCCCTGGTCGCGGTCGGAGCCGTGACCGGCATCCTGGCTTTTCCGCGCACACCGGAGGTGTGGCCGACGCTTCTGTCGTTCGGGTTTCTCCTAGGAGTGGTGGTTGCCTTTGTTGGGGGACTGATCTACAACGCGAAGAAGGTGGCACCTGCAGCCAACTTGGGGAAGATCGACGTGCTGTTTTCCTTGGAGAGTGAGGAACAAAAGCAGGTTCGGCGTCAGATCGCAGGGAAAGCACACCTCGATCCGGAACACCTTGCTGTCACCCGGGCCGCTGCGGTGCAGCTACGAAAGGGACTGGCCACGCAACTGCTCCTGCAGCCGCTGATGCCGTGCGTCTTCGCTGCTCAAGCGATGAACTTTGCCCTGGGCGGTGACAATCTAGTCGCCGTGCTAATGGCAACTGCGGTCGTTGGAATCGTGATAGCGGATGGGTTTCTTATCCGTGATTTTCGGCGGACGGGCAGGTTCCTGACCCGCACAGCGGAGCAGGCTGCCCCGGGCAACGCATCGCTGTGAGGCAGCTTTCTCAAGTCAGAAATCCGGCGAAACTGAGGCTTTGAATGGCCAATGAATGGTTGGCGACCTGTCTGGATTAGTGAGGAACCGCCTCCCGTCAGGGGATTTGGTCAGTAGTCATGGACTAGACCTCCAAAACCGTCCCTGTCAGGGTTCCCAGAAGGGACAGGAGGCGATCGAACCTGCCTATGGCGCCCGTCCTCTGCGGCTCAACCAGCCCTGATGGCTTCTCCTCATCCCAGAAATGGCCATCCCTGATCTGCGCCTGGCTAAGTCATTTTTGCCGGGCAGTTGTTAGCGGAGTGCGGGATAGGAGGCCCAGTCTCCTCCGGCGAGACGCCACCACGCGGTCGCTGAGGTTGTGGAGATTCCGAGGAGGTCCGAGAGGACTCTGGGATGCATCTGTTGCGCGAGTTCAAGGAGGGCCGTGACCCGGGCGCTGCCTGTCCGCATGCCGTGACGGTTGAGCCGTTTTCCGAGGGCACCGGCCGTGAGGGGCGCGCCAGGGTTCCGTCCGGCGAAGAGCCAGCGCTCTGATCGGGGCTGGCTCAGGTTGAGGAGGTCCGTGATGGCTTCGCCTAGCGCATGGGGTAGCTCGATTGGTTCCTTCCCGATGGTCAGGGTCACTCGATCCTGAGTGACACTTACCTGGGTGCGTTCAATCGTCACGATCCTCGTCAGATGCATGCCGTAGAGCAGGACGAGGAGGGCACCGACCCTATCAACGGGTGATATGTGCGTGTCCCTCAGGAAGAGGCGCGCCATTTGCCAGCGATGGTCAGATTCGAATCCTTTCCCTGCGAGCTGATTCTTGCGGTGTTCGACGCGGAGGTGGCTCATGCGGTTCTGACGCAGCCAGCGGGTGAAGGGCGCGAGGGCGTCGTGTTGGCTCGGAGAATCTGTGAGGAAGGCATCGAGTCCGCGTTGCGGATAGGTCGTGAGCGAGTGGCCATGGGCGCGGATGACTCGGAGAAGCTCGGCGCAGTACTTCAGGGCGGCGCGTTGTTTCTGGTAGCGGGCTTTGGCAGTGCCGCGTGGTGTGCTGTGGGTCGTGGAGTTCAATCCCCACGCACTGTATTGGCGCAGGAGAAGACGGTCCTCTGGTGCATCGAGAGAGGCGAACCAGCCGCGAAGCCAGTGTTCGAAGCGGGCGTGTTGGACGTCTAAGTCGGGCAGGGTGCCGGATAGCACGAGCAGGGAGAGCAGGAACGAGGCTGACTGGGCGGAACCGGCTCGCTCGATGATCGCGGCGGGTTCCAGTGGCAGTGTGCCGCCGGCAAGGTCGCGGAGGGTGGCTGCGGCGCTGCTGTTGTCTACCCAACGGCTCAGCGACTCTGCTCGTGGGTGGTGGGAGATCAGGTAGTCGGCCAAGGCCCGCATCTCGTCCCGGATCTCGCCTGTTTCGTCGGAGAGAAGCCGCTGGACGACGATGGGTCGGCGGCACTGTGCGCACAGGTGATGCTTGCGTGATTCCTCGACCGAGCCGCAGCCGGGGCAGGCCATGGTGACCGGGGCGCCTGCGCATTCAGCACAGACGAGTTGTTCGTGCAGGAGATTCGTCAGCATCCGTCGCTGACCGCATTCGGGGCATGGATGTGGGTTCCGCATGCCGTAGTAGCAGCGGGCACACACGTGTTTTCCGTCAAGGTGTGTGGCGACGCGGCCGGGTCTACGGCACAGTGAGCATGTCTTTTCCGGGGCGGTGTAGCAGTCGAGGCACACCAACTCCGGTCGCCGGACGACGATGGTCGCGGACTCGCCGCAACGTGAGCAGGTATCGAAGGACCGGGGGTCTGCCCGCCAGCACGCCCTGCAGAAGCGTTCCCCTCCGATGTTGCGCTGAACTGGCTGGATCCGCCCGCAGCCGGCGCAGGGCGCTGACAAGTGATTCCGGGCGCAGCGTGAGCAATGCCGCCCTCCGCCGGGTGCCTTGTGGGGCAGCCGGAGGTGCCGGCCGCACCCTTCGCAGGCCGGAAGAACGATGCCGGTGGCGCCGGCGGCAACGAGCGCATGACACAGTTTTTGAACGGTGATCGGGACGTTCTGGTGCTTGCCTTGCAAGACCCCTGGCTGCTTGATCAGGGCAAGCTGGAGGAGGCGCTGGGTTCGCTCGACGGGAGCGACCTCGATGACGGCTGTCTTGATGTCTGCGGCTGGGAGTTTGGGGTCCGTGTCCTGGATGTGCGAGACGATCTCAGATAGCTGCTGCCCGGGACTCTGGTCGGCCACGTCAAACTTGCCCTGGTCCGGGACGCCGGACGGTTGCCCGGAGCGGGCGGAGATCACCGATTGAACCGCGTGTCTGCTCGCCGACAGCGATGCGCTGAGTTGCTGTCGTGCTGCGCTTCATCGATACGAGGTCATCCAGGGAGCACTCCAGCGCGTCACAGAGGGCTGAGAGCACATCCAGGCGCACCCGCTGCGGCGTCTGGGCAACCAGCCGGTACACCTGCTCCCTGGACAGGTCGATTCCCCGCTCGGCGAGCAGTGGGCCGAGTTTCGACGTCTGGAAGATTCCCCGGGAAGCCATTACCGACCGGAGATTCCAGGTCGTCTCCAGCTCAATGGTCACGGCCGTCTCCTTCTACGAGGTTTTTCAGTGCCTTCGCGAGCACCCGATTCTTGAAATCAGAACTCACAGAAGCGTAGATCGACGTTGATGAGGCCTGCGCATGCCCGACCTGTTCCTGCACAAAGCGCTCGGCATAACCAAATTCGATCAGGTGAGTGACGTACGAGTGCCGAAGGCAGTGCAGTGTGAGGGCCTTCGACAACCCCGCTTCGTCCCGCAACGCCGCGAAACGCCGGTCCAGGAAGCCAGCCGTCAGGCGCGTGCGCCGCTCAGTGACCCAGATTGCCTCAAGGTCGCCCGGCGCGAATCTGTGCCGGGCGTCTTCGACCCACTGCTGCATTCCTTGCACCCACCAGTCGAACTCCGGAACCAGCAGGACCGTTCGTCTCCGCGGAGCGCTGCCCCTGGAAGCCTTCGCCCACCGGACATGAACTGCACCGAACCGGCCCCAACCCGGCACCGCGGAACTGTGATGGAGGTCGGTCAGATCGAGCTTCACTGCTTCCGTGCGGCGCAAACCGAAGGCATACACCGTCTTTAGCAGCTGCGCGTCGCGCAGCGCCCCGAGAGCCCCTTTCCGGCCCGAGGTCACCAGCGCCTCAACGCGCGCATCAGCTGTATCGAACAACACCTGGACTTCTTCGTAGGAAAGCGGCCGCCGAGCCGCGTCTCCTTCGAACTCGAAGCGGTGCGCGACCGTGTTCCACGGTAGGCACACCTGTGAGGGCAGCTCGCCGAACTGCGCTTCGCAGATCTCCATCCAGTCGTAGTGCGGATTCGTGAGGTACTCGCAGAAGACCCGAATTGCGCCGTGATAGTGCCGCATCGTGGACAGGGCCCTCTTGTCACCGCCGATGGTTTCGGTGAACTCATCAAGGTCGCTGACTCTCCACTGCCATGGAGGCTTGTCGGAGAACTCACGGAACCGCGTAACTATCGCCAGTCGCGCCCGAATCGTCGCTGCTCTCAGGCCCCGGCTTTGCTGCTGGTTCCGCCAACCGTCGATCATCGCCTCGAAAACTGTCTGTTCAGGATTCATCATCGCGACGTTCGACGCCGACGACAGTAGCCTCAAGGCGGGCGCAGCGTTCTGGTTATGTTGCATTAGATACAACAAAGTACGGATGGATGCATCACCACGTCAAATCACACCGCATTGGCCGTGGAATTTCCTTGATAACGTCGATTGCGGCACCTCGCGTCACCGCAATTAGTGTGCTGTTGCAAACGTGGAAAGTTGCATTTGTTGCAACAGTGCACGGTCCATGACGCGTGAGCTGATGTCGCCGTAGAGCTCGTAGTTGCTGGACCTGGCCACCAGCCCCCATTCCTTCACGCGGGGCGCGATCTTGAACCACGGCTCGCCGATGGGGATGCCGAGGGCCTTGGCCTCGGGGGACCTGGTGACCGCGCAGCCGTCGTTGTTGGATAAGACAACCAGGGGGCGGCCTTCCAGCGACGGGTCGAAAGCGCGCTCCGCCGACGCGTAGAAACAGTTGACGTCCACCAGGGCAATCCGCCGGCCCGTGTCCGGTGCAAGCGGGTCCGGTAGGCGCGCGTCAGACATGGTGCAGGCACCGCGTGGCTACGCCCCAGATGACAAGATCCGACAGGACTGGAACGCGGATGTCCGGATACCGGGGGTTGTCCGCCTGCAGCACTACTCCGGATGCTGTGATCCTCAGCCGCTTGATGGTCAGCTCGCCGTCCAGGACGGCGATGACCACCGATCCGTCTTTCGGGTCGAGGGCCCGGTTGACGATGAGTTCGTCTCCGTCGCTGATCCCGGCCCCCTCCATCGAGTCCCCCGACACCCGCACGACATACGTGCTGGTGATGTCCTTGATGAGGTGTTCGTTGAGGTCGATCCGGCCGTCAAAGTAGTCTTGCGCCGGCGACGGGTAGCCAGCCGCGACCCGTACCGGGGAGATCAGCACCGACAACAGGGAAGTGCCCGCATCTATCACGCGGGGACCGATAACTATGCCCACAACACACCTTTATTCGAATATATGTTCGATAAATTCAGTGTAGACCCTGGCCCGGACATTGCAGACTCTCCACCATGTTGCATCCGATGAATGATCCAGATGCGCGCTGCGGCGCAGCTTCCGCATTCCGTCCTTAGTGTCCCGCCTGCCGTAGCTTTGACTCTCGGTGCTGGGCTAGGGGAGGGACTCGGGGTCTGGCCCGGGAACGGCGAAAACTATTTTGGCGGATCGGGAACCTTTTCGGCGCCTGCGGACACTACAAGGCATGAGGCAAATGGGGGAAACAGACCAAGACCTGTGGCGTAAGTGCATTGCAGGCGATGCTGATGCCTTCGGGGTCCTTTTCGACAGGCACGCCGATGCGGTCTTTCGGTACTGCCTGTCCCGTTGTGGTTCCTGGCACGACGCGGAGGAACTCGTCTCGATCACCTTTTTGGAGGCGTGGCGGCAGCGCAACAGACTCAGACCGGAGAGGGACACGGTCCTGCCGTGGCTGCTCGGAGTGGCAACGAACGCGAACCGCAACCGCGCCAGGGGATCCCGGCGCCACGCCGATTTCCTTTCCAGGCTGCCGCACTCCGATCCCCGGCACGGCGAACCCGAAGCAGACCATGCCGAATCGGTCGCCTCGAGGCTCGACGCAGAACGTGCTGTCCGCGAGTTGCTCGATACGACAGCAGGGCTTAACGACGGGGAACGAGACGTCGTGATCCTGTGCCTGATGAACGGCGTCGGGCAGGAAGAGGCCGCCAAGGCTCTCGGCGTCCGAATCGGGACAGTGAAATCGAGACTGCATCGTGCACGGGCCAAGCTGGCCGCCATGAACCGGGACCTGGCGCCCATTGAACAACTCGACACGACGATCGTTGAAGCGAGGCTGTCATGAACCTGTCTGAAGTGACCTACCCGAGAGACACGAAAAACCGCGTCCAGAACCTCCTCGTCCAGGAAGCCAGCCGGCAGCCCAAGCTAATCCCACGGTGGCGCAAACCGGCAATGCTGACCTTCGCCGGGCTGGCACTGGCCGGCACCACCGCCGGCGGCGTCTACGTGGCATTGGCTCCGGTGGACGACAAACGGGACATCCGCTGCTACTACCACGCCGACCTCACCACCAGAATGCCCGTCATAGGGTCGCCGGGGGAGACAAGGCCTCCCTATATCACCACTGGGACTTTCATCGCAGGTTTCGACACCGAGAACAACCCCAACCCGGACGATAAGAACGCCGGAATGCAACAGGTCAACGACCCAATAAACCAGTGCAGTCGCGCGTGGGATATCGGAATCATGAACCAAGGCGGAGTCACCGATGACCTCATTCCCGAGGGTTTCGTGTCTCCTCCAGACGGCCCTCGGGGTGATCGTCCCCTCCGTGAGGGGGCGGACAAGGACCAGAACGGCAACCCTCTCTCGTCCGGGCCGGTCAGCATCGCCATCGGCCACTACGTTCCGTTCCTGACCGCGTGCGTCGTCGACAACACCGTCGCCGTCATCCCCGGCCCGGCCGAGGTCTGCGCCCGGCTCGGAATCCCCGCCCTGGAGAAATAGCCAGAAGCAATCTGAGCACTAAGGGCGGAGCACCACGAGAGAGGGGCACCACCGTCGACACACAATGCTGGCGTCCAGTCCGCCATGGTGCTGGCCAATGGGTTTCTCGGGGCCCTCGGGGCACGCGGCGTCACTGACATCGCCACGGACAACATCGCCTTCGAGGGTCCCTTCCTGTCCGCCTGGCGCCAATGGCAGCCCACTGTGCAGTCACCTGAGGCACTCCCCAAGATCGAATTCGGCGCCGTGAACCAGCCCCGGAACATCATCTTCCGGGTGGACAGGTCGACGTCCTCGTTCAAGAACTTCCGGTCGGAAGGCATCGACCCGAACCCTCATAATTCCACGCCCGAGAAGTTCCTAGAAGGCTGGTGTCCTGAGCTGCCGGTCAGAGACTGGCTGAACCTGGCCGACCTTTTTCTACTGGAAGTGGACGCTAGGAACGCCCGGGCAGCTGATCGCAGTTAGCAGCAGGCTTCACGCAGGGGTGTCAAGATTTCAAACGTAGTCGGAGTAACGTTCCGGACGTCGATATCCCAGGGGTGATGGGAGATTTATCGCTTCCAGGAAGGCCGTCACACGCGAGCAGGCACCTGGGCAGCTATCGCTGGCATTCAGCGATTGGCTCGCGACGGTTCGCGCTGCCCTGGATAACGGTCTCTATGCGTGGGTTGCATCGGCCACTGGACAAGGTCCGCCTCCGCTGGCTGAACGAATCCAATACCCAATCTGCTCGACCGCGAAGGAGTACGCAAGCCAACGTAAGCGGTTGGCCGGCGTCCCGGAAGACATTTTGGACAAGGTTGAGGCAGCCCAGCCTTATCAGTCTCCTCACGGGCCGGAAAGCAACCTCTTCTATTGGGTCCACGAACTTGCCCGCATCGATCGACACCGAAGCTTGCACGTGGGGTTGGAGAGGGCCGGTGCGCATCGAATCCGTCTGCGCCTGCCCGACGGCGTGACGGCTACTTTTGACGAATCAGTGAAGCCCTACCACCACATCGTTGGCGAGCTTGTAATCGGACGCTTCACCACGAGCAAAGCAATCTCGCGCTTCGCTATCGAAGCCGACCTTACTGGAGTAGGGATTGACCCCGAAATCCAAGCCTGGGCTGGATTCAATATGGCGGGGCACAGGCCATCCCTACAGATGAGGATGACCTACACAGAGCTTTTCACCCGCAACAATCTGGAGAACATGGCCTTCTTCAGCGGCATCGAACCACTTGGCGGCTTCACAACCTTGGACCCAGCCGACGGAAGGTGAGCTGCGGCGAACCCACTCACCCCTGAAACGTGGTGGATTCCTACTTGGAGGTCCACCAGTACACCCCGCCAGGTGGCCGCACGCTGTCGGGTTCTTTTCACAGGGAACACCACCTATCAGCCGGGCGCGGTGCAAACCCCTTTGCGTCGGACATGGCACTGCTAGCGTTTGGTGCCATGATCGTATGGCTCAACGGCACCCACGGTGCAGGTAAAACGACAACGAGTGCCCTTGTGCAGCAGCTCATTCCCGATTCGAGAGTGTTCGACGCCGAGAAGGTTGGTGAAACTCTCATGGATATCTCTCCCGGCCTGCCCGCCGCGGATAATTTCCAGCACTGGCCGCCATGGCGACCCCTCGTTGTGGAGACCGCAAAACGTGTACTTGACTACACTGGCGGCACGCTGGTGATGCCCATGACCGTTTTGGTAGAAGAGTATTGGCGCGAAATTAGCGACGGTCTGGCTCACCATGCCATTCCAGTACGGCACTTCGTGATCCACGCCGACCAGGACACCCTCTATGCCCGGATAGCTGGGGACCACGCCATCCCTTCCCCGTTCCGTCTCAACTATCTGGAACCGTATGCCCAAGCTGCCCGAACATGGCTTCACGCTGAAGCTGAGGTTATCGACACCACCCACCTCACGCCCTCCCAGTCAGCCCAGCAGATCGCAGAAGCCCTGGGGAGCTAAGCAGCGGGCCACGGTAATCGGCCGACCGGAGTCAGGGACGGAGAACTGCCTGGGCTGCCGGCTTGATCATGTCCTGTTCCGCCGGATCCGGGAGTGCTTCACTGGAAGATACGACGGCGGCCACAGCGGCGGTTCGCCGCAGCTGGAGGTACGCGAATGCGCAAGATCATCCTGATGATGTCGGTCTCCTTGGACGGATTCTTCGAGACGCCCGACCGGGACATCAGCTGGCACCTGGTGGATGACGAGCTCCTCCGCCACTTGAACGAGCAGTTCCGGACGATGGGAGCTTTCATGTTCGGGCGGGTCACTCATGAGCTGATGACCGGGTACTGGCCCGCTGCCGACCAGGATCCGGACATCTCGGCGCCTATGCTCGAGTTCGCCGGGATCTGGCGCGACATGCCCAAGTTCGTGTTCTCGCGGACCCTCACGCAGGCGGGCCGGCACGCCACGGTGGTTCACGACGTCGTGCCTGAAAAGATCGCGGAACTGAAGGCGCAGCCCGGCGGCGATATCGCCCTAAGCGGCGCCAATTTGGCCGCCGCCTTCATGCGGCACGGCCTGATCGACGAATTCCGGATTCTCGTCCATCCCGTGGTTCTGGGGCAGGGCCGGCCCCTGTTCGAGGCCCCTGACGTCCGGATGGACCTCAGGCTCAAGGGGACGCGGACGTTCGGCAACGGTGTGGTTTTGCTCCACTACTCGACCGGCGGAAACTAAAGGGCCGGCTGCGGACGGGCACTGTAATGTGGCGGCTTCTCGGGCGCAGCAGCCGGTAGGGTTTCGCCCATGAGTACGCAGGTGAGGGTCCGTCAGGCGCGCGTCGAGGACGCTGCCGAGATGGCGCGTGTGAACGTGCGGTCGTGGCGGGAGACGTACCGCGGGCTGATGGCGGATCACGTCCTTGACGACCCGGCGTTGCCGGCCGCCCGCGAACGGTTCTGGACTGCCATGCTCAGCGATGAGCGCTACCGCGCGAACCGCGTCGCGCTGGCCGAGCGCGACGGCGACGTGATCGGGATCGCGATGGCGGGGCCCGCGCAGAACTCCGAGTCGCAGTGGGGCACGCAGCTCTACGTGTTGTACGTCGTCGCGGCTGAGCATGGGACCGGTACGGGGGCCGTCCTCCTGGATGCCGTCATCGGCCCGCACGATTCGGCAGCGCTCTGGGTTGCTGATCCGAATCCTCGGGCGCAGGCGTTCTATCGCAAGCACGGATTCGTGGCGGACGGGACCGTGAACATGGAGGACGGCGTGCGGGTGATCCGCATGGTGCGGATCCCCTCCGGGCGTGCCTCGGACTCGAGCTCTCCCTCATAGTCGCGCAGGTTACGGCGATCGGCGGATGAGCGGCAGGCCTGGGATCAGTCGTCGAAGACGTGCCAGCAGATGGCACTTCGCCGTTGTTGATCGTCGAGAACGAGCTCACTGACGGCGGCAGGGAGGCGACCCCGCTGCCACTCACGTTCCCTGGCCCTGGCCTGCGCTGCCTCGTCGGCTGGGACACCTGCACCGGCCGCCCGGATGGCGTACGCAGCAGCACCCAGGTCATGGGCGGCGACGTGAGCCACCGCAACCGCCTGGCCCGCCGACAGTGCAGCGAACTTCGCCGGGTCGGGCATCCCGCGCGCCGCGGCATTCGCTTGGAAAGCCGCTCGGTGCGCGTCACCCATAGGCACCTCACCGCGGATCCAGGCCCGACCGACATCGATGGCGTCGCGTGGCCGGCTGTCACCTGGCTGATGGTCCTCGAACAGATGCAGCACGTGCTCGGCGCACACGAGGGCCCAGTCAGCCAACAGCCGGTGGTGTTCGTCCGTCAGAGTTCCCCCGCGACGGATGGTGATCAGCCGGGGGTCACGCTCTTTCGGGAGGATCGGCACAGTCCCATCCTATGGTGCATCGCCCAACGGAACGGGGGCCTTGAGCGCCAGCCTTTTAGTGGATCACCCGATAGCGCACGTGGGTGACGAGGCCGGTACCGCTCACTTCCGTCGGCTCCAGCCTGAGGTTCGCGACGCCGTCGAGCAGCCGCTCGCCCGCCCCCAGGATCATGGGCGAAGAGTGGAGCCGCAGCTCGTCGATCAGCCCTGCCGAGAGGTATTGCTGGACAGTCTGTGCTCCGCCGGCAATTGCCACGTCCTTGCTGCCGGCGGCTTTCCGCGCCTGGGCCAGCGCCGATTCGATCCCATCGGTCACGAAGTTGAACGTGGTGCCGCCCTGCATCTCCAGTGGCTCGCGTGCCTGGTGCGTGAGGACGAACACCGGTGCGTGATACGGCGGCTCCTCGCCCCACCATCCCCGCCAGTCCGCGTCCCACGTCCCGGGTCCGGGCCCTGCGAACATGTTCCGTCCCATGATGTACGCACCGGCCGCGAGGATGCCTTCGAGGGCGGCGGCGTTGGCCTCGGGTTCTTCGAACATCCACCTGTGCAGGAGCTCTCCGCCCTCGCCAAGGGGCTCCGCCAGGCTTTGGTTCGGGCCGGCGAGGAAACCGTCCAGGGAGATGGTCAGGTCGCACGTGACTCGGCTCATGCGCCCATCATGCCACCACTCGGCGGTCCGGGACCGGCTGAGTGTCCAGTAGTTATCGCGGGGGACGGAGACCACCGCGGAAAGCGGGACCGAGGTTATTTTCGTCACGGTTTCTGCGTCCTGCCGGGTTCCGGGTTTCGCTGCCCCCATACTGAGATTGACGCGGTGATTTCCGGCGCCAAACCAGTCAGGAGGAAGAGCATTGAATACTGTGATGACCGTAGTGACGAACGAGTATTTCCCTGCTGCGGCGGTGCTCTTCGGCGTTGTGATTTTTTGGACGGTGGCCCTCTTCGGCGGCCTGTCACTCCTCAGCACCAACCAGCCCCCGATCGCCACGCTCACGTGGCTGCTCTTCGTCTACGCCGCAGCGGTTCTTTCGCCCCTGGCAGGACTGCTTGCCATGGTTGACCTCCTCCGCCGCTGGCTCCGGAACCGCCGTTCCGCCCGTGCCGAGGGGCGCGTGGCCGGAACCGAGTCCGCCTAAGCGAACCGGAGAAAACGGGTAGCGTCCACTCGCCCGCGGCGGGGTGGAATCTCCTAAAATTGTTATGGGGCCGGCGGCGAAAAAGCCCGCTGAGACCCGGGCTGTCCCCAGTCGCCGTCGGCCCTTCCGACCGGCGCGCTTTTGTCCAGGGCGGGACTCCCGGTGGTGGTTCCTCACGCCCGCGGAATGCCATGCGTTGCAGACTGCGACTGCGACTGCGGTATTCCGGCTCCGGGTTAGCGGCCTTATTCAGGCAGGCCGGCACCCCACAACGCCTTGCGGAGCAAGGCCTTGAGCTGGGCCGATTCCTCCGCGGGCAGGCCGTCGAGCACTTCCGCTTCAGCTCTTCGGGCGGCCTCGCCGGCCTCATCGAGCAGCTTTCCTCCCTTGGTGGTGGCCGTTACGGTCTTTGCGCGGCGGTCCTGCCTGCCGGGCGCCCTCACCACGAGGCCCCGCTTTTCCAGCTCATCCACTAGGGCCACAATCTGGCTGGGATCCAGGCTGAGGAAGTCCGCCATTTCGCGCTGCGTCGGCTCCAGTCCGCTGTTTGCCAGGATCAGGACCGAGTAGGAACGCTCCTTGAGGTCGAACTCGGCCAGTGCCCTGTTGTTCAGTACGGACCCCGCGGCATGCAGCTTGGCCAGCAGGAAGCCCAAATCCTGGCTGATGGACGCGGCCAGAAGCTTGTGCGCCTGCCCGGTCCGCTGATCGCCCTGTGTCTCGATCGTCATGGCCAACTCCAATAATCCTCAAAATAAATCGTTGACATTTTCAACTATCCATATTTTCATGGATACAGAACAGCATCCCACGCCGACGGCCGGGATGCACAAGGTCAGCTAGCAAAGGAGCAGCCATGAGCCTGTCAGGCAAAGTAGCAATCGTCACCGGAAGCGGTCGGGGCCTGGGCCTGGCCTACGCCCGGGAACTCGCCCGCCAGGGCGCCGCCGTCGTCATCAACGACGTCGACGCCGAGGTGGCTGCCGAAGCAGTCCGGACCATCGAGGCCGACGGCGGGAGGGCCGCCGCCGTCGTTGCTCCCGTCGGAAATACGGAGGTTGCCAAACAGCTGGTGCAGGCAGCCATTACGGAGTTCGGCCGCCTGGACATCCTGGTCACCAACGCGGGCATCCTGCGGGACAAGAGCCTGCTGAAGATGACCGACGAGGACTTCGACGCCGTCATCAACGTCCACCTCCGCGGCACCTTCACATGCGTCCGGGAAGCGTTCGCCTACTTCAAGGAGAACGGCATCGCCGGCCGGATCATCACCATCGGCTCGCCCACCGGGCAGCGCGGAAACTTCGGCCAGACAAACTACGCCGCCGCGAAGGCCGGCATTGTTGGTATGGTCCGCACCTGGGCGCTGGAAATGAAGAAGGCCGGCGTAACCGCCAACGCCGTCATCCCGGTGGCCGCCACGGCCATGACCAAGACCGTCCCCTACTTCCAAAAAGCCGTGGAAGCAGACGAGCGCGGCGAGGCCATGCCGGCCTTCTTCCGCCACGGGCTCGGTTTCGGAACGGCCGACGACGTCTCCGGACTGGTGGCGTTCCTCGCCTCCGACGAGGCGGCCGGCATTACCGGCCAGGCCATCGGCGCCGGCGGCGACCGGCTGCAGCTCTGGACCCACCCCGAGGCCGCGGCCACCGAATACCGCGAGGGTGGCTGGCGCTACGAGGACCTCGTAGAGAACTTCGGCCCGCTCTTCGGCGGCAAGCTGCAGTCCGTGGGCGAGGAATTCCTCCCGCTGCCCGAAGAACTGCAGCCGGAAGCACGTCCTGCGCAGAACGAGCCACTGCCTGCGAAGGTCGGCTAGCCATGACTGCTGCCCGCTACGAGCTCGGCATCGACGCCTCGAAGCTCGACGCGATCGACATGCACGTCCACCTCGAAGTGGACGGCCACGGCCACGAGTCCTTGCCGCCGGCCCTCACCGAGGCTTCCGCCAAGTACTTCAAGTCCGAGGACCGCACCCCGTCGCTGGACCGCATTGCCGAGGTATACCGCGAACTGAACATGGCCGCCGTCGTGTTCACCGTGGACGCCCGCACCCAGCTGAAGCACGAGCCCAACAGCATCGAGGACCTGATCGCAGGCGCGGCCCGGAACAACGACGTGCTGATCCCGTTCGGCAGCGTCGATCCGCGCACCGGCGCCGAAGCCATCCAGGGGGCCAAACGCCAGGCCATCGACCTGGGCGCCCGCGGCTTCAAGTTCCATCCCAGCCTGCAGGGCTTCGACCCCTCCGATCAGCAGTTCTATCCGCTGTGGGAGACGCTTCAGGAACTGGGCCTGCCGGCCATCTTCCACACCGGGCAGAACGGCATGGGCGCCGGGCTGCCCGGCGGCTACGGCATCAAGCTGGCCTACTCCAACCCGCTCCTGCTTGATGCCGTGGCCGCGGACTTCCCGGAACTGCAGATCATCATGGCGCACCCCTCCGTGCCGTGGCAGGACGAGGCCAACTCCATCGCCACGCACAAGGCCAACGTGTTCATCGACCTCTCCGGCTGGTCGCCCAAGTACTTCCCGGAGTCGCTGGTGCGGATGTCCAATTCCGTGCTGCAGGACAAGGTCCTGTTCGGCACGGACTTCCCGCTCATCACGCCGCAGAAATGGCTGGCCGCGTTTGCGGACCTTCCGCTCAAGGACGAGGTCCGGCCGAAAATCCTCAAACACAACGCCGTGCGCCTGCTCGGACTGGACGGCTGAGATGAGTACCGCCACAGCTGAGCAGACGTCTATTGCCGAAAAGACCCGGCTCTACGGCGTCTGCGACTATTACGACGCCGAGTCCCTCCTCACCGAGGCGGAACGCCGCGTGCTGGGACGGCTGCGGAGCTTCCTGGGCCGGGAGGCGCAGCCGCTGCTAGCCGAGTACTGGGAGCGGGGCGAGTTCCCCACCCGGCTTGCGCAGCCGCTGATCGACTTGGACCTGATGGAGCCCGCTGACCTCACAGGAGCGGGTCCGGACCGCGGGGCGGCCCGAGGCATCTACCAGGGCTTCCGGATTTTCGAGCTGGCCCGCACCGACGCGTCGCTGGCCACCTGGTACACCGCGCAGGCCGGGCTGTTCCGTACAGCCATCCGCGTGGGCGCTTCGGCGGAGCAGCAGGCCGAATGGATGCCGAAGGTCATCGACTTCTCGCTCAAAGGCGTCTTCTCGCTCACCGAACCTGACTCCGGATCGGACATCGCCGGCGGACTCTCCACCAGCGTCCGCCGCGAGGGGGACTCCTGGATCCTGGACGGCGCCAAGCGCTGGATCGGGGGAGCCGCCACGGCCGACGTGCTCGCGGTGTTCGCCCGCGACGTGGCCGACGGGCAGGTCAAGGCCTTCCTCGTTGACCGGCAGGCGGACGGCGTGACGCTGGAGAAGATCCACGGCAAGACGGCGCTGAGGATGATGCAGAACGCCCACATCACCCTCGGCGGCGTCCGTGTTCCCGAGTCCAGGCGCCTGCACAACGTGAACTCCTTCAAGGACGTGGCCGCGATGCTCCGGGCCATGCGATCGGACGTCGCCTGGATCGCCACCGGCATCCAGGCCGGCGCGTTCGAAGCCGCCCTGCGGTACGTCACGGAACGCCGGCAGTTCGGCCGCCCGCTGGGATCCTTCCAGCTGGTCCAGGAAAAACTCGCCCGGATGCTCGGCAACGTCACGGCCTCCCTGTCCCTGGTGGTCCGGCTCACCGAACAGCAAGCCAAGGGCATCTACCGCGACCAGGACTCCGCCCTGGCAAAAATGCAGACATCCCTGCTGATGCGCGAAACCGTGGCCCTGGCCCGCGAAGTGGTGGGCGGCAACGGCATCACCCTCGAATCCGACGTCGCCAGGTTCCACGCCGACGCCGAAGCCGTCTACTCCTACGAAGGCACCCACGAAATCAACGCCCTCATCGTGGGCCGCGCCCTCACCGGCGAAAGCGCCTTCGCCCGCTGACGCAGCACTGACCGACACCTGACCACAACTGAACCCCGACGGCGGCTGCACCGCACCGACGTCGTACTTCCGCAACTCCAAAAACCCACCACAGGAGGCAAAGATGCCCAATCTCGTCGTCGACTTCGACAAACTGCTCACGCTCGCCGGAACCGACCTCGGCGTGACCGAATACCGCGAAATCACCCAGGAACAGATCAACAAATTCGCCGACGCCACCGGCGATGACCAGTGGATCCACGTGGACCCGGAACGCGCCAAGGACGGCCCGTTCGGCGCCCCGATCGCCCACGGCTTCCTCACGCTCTCGCTCATCATCCCGTTTTGGGGCGAGCTGTTCGACGTCGACGGCGTCACCACCAAGGTGAACTACGGCCTGGACAAGGTCCGTTTCACCTCGCCGGTGAAGGTGGGCTCGCGGATCCGCATGCAGGCCACCATCGCCGAAGTCACCGAGGTCAAGGGCGGCGCCCAGATCAAGGTTGCCAACACCATCCAGATTGAAGGCCAGGAACGTCCCGCCGTCGTGGCCGAATTCCTGGCCCGCTTCTACAAGTAGTCCGCTTCAAAAGGTCCACCGCTCCCGCAAGTAACCCTCCCGTTTTGTCCCTCTGTCCTAAGGAACAGCCATGTCCGGACTCACTCAGCTCCAAGCCATGGGTACTGCCGAACGCCGCAAGGAAGCGCGCACGGTCATCGCCTCCAGCTATCTGGGCAGCACCATCGAGTACTACGACTTCCTCCTCTACGCCACGGCCGCCGCGGTGGTCTTCCCCAAGGTCTTCTTCTCCGGAATGGACGACTGGGTAGGCGTCGTGGCCGCCTACGGCACCTTCGCCGCCGGCTACGTGGCACGCCCGCTCGGCGGCGTCATCTTCGGCCACTTCGGTGACAGGCTGGGCCGCAAGGGAATGCTCATCGTGTCCATGCTGGTCATGGGCGTGGCCTCCACCCTGATCGGCCTGGTCCCGGGTGCATCCGTGGCAGGTCCGTGGGGCGCCGTGATGCTGGTAATCCTCCGCGTCTTCCAAGGCATCGCCGTCGGCGGCGAATGGGGCGGGGCCGCCCTGATGGCGCTGGAACATTCGGAGTCCGGACGGCGGGGCTTTGCGGCGTCGTTCGTAAACGCCGGTGCGCCGACGGGCGCCGTGCTGGGCACGTTCATCATGGGCGCGTTCTCTTCGCTGCCGAACGACCAGTTCCTCGCCTGGGGCTGGCGTGTACCGTTCCTCCTCTCCTTCGTGCTGCTGGGCGTGGGCATGTTTGTCCGCCTCAAGGTGTCCGAGAGCCCCATCTTCAAGGCGGCGCTGGAGCAGGAGAAGCGGGAGCAGGCCGACGGGGCGCCGGGGACCGGCGGCGCCGCCCCGGCCCGCCGTGAAATTCCCCTCCTCCAGGTGCTCCGCCGCCCCAAGACGCTGGTCTTCACTATGCTGGCCGGAGCCGCAGGGTTCGCCCTGCAGGTGGTGCTGGCAACGTTTGCGGTGACGTTCGCCGTCTCCAAGGGCGCCGACCGCCAGGGCGTGCTTTACGCCTACGCCGCGGCCTCCCTGGTCTCCATCGTTTTTGTGGTCCTGGGCGGGAGGCTCTCGGACAAGCTGGGCCGGCGTCCGGTGATGGTGGGCGGACTCGTGCTGTTCATCGCCTACCTCGTGCCGATGTTCCAGCTGCTGTCCTCCAACAACATCATGCTGATCTTCGTGGCGTTCGCCGTGGGCCTGATGATCCACTCCACACTGTTCGGCCCGCTAGCGGCCTTCGTCTCCGAACAGTTCGGCACCACGTCCCGCTACACGGGCGCCTCGCTGGGCTACCAGCTGGCAACGCTGCTCGGTGCAGGTTTCACGCCCGGCATCGTGGCGCAGATCTTCAAGGATTCCGGCCAGAACACCGGCTCCGTGGTCTGGTACCTGGCCATCATGTCGGTGGTCTCGATCGTCTTCATCCTGCTGACCCGGGAACCCAAGAACAACGATCTCGAGACTGTCCGGCCCTGATCCGGCCGCCAAGGACTACCGTCTAATTAGAAAGGATTTGCCGTGGAAAATTTTGGCATCGGCTCGTGGCTGCAACGGCGCCGCCCGAAGTCGGGCAACAAGACAGCAATCATCGCCGGAGACCGGGAGCTCAGCTACGAGCAACTGGCCGAACGCTCCGCCCGGCTCGCCAACGCCTTCCGGGACCGCGGCGTGGGCCGCGGCGACCGGGTGGCCTACCTGGGGGAGAACGATCCGTCCTTCCTGGAGACACTCTTCGCCTGCGGCACCCTGGGCGCCATCTTCGTGCCGCTCAATACACGGCTGGCCCCGCCCGAAATCCAGTTCCAGCTGCAGGACTGTGGTGCCGTCCTCCTGGTGCACGCGGACAGCCTGTCGGAACTGGCGGTCCGCGGCGGTGCAGGGACGGCGGTGCGCCGGCGGATCGCCGTCGACCGTTCCCCCGGTGGCACCCGGGAGGAAGGCACGACGGCGGCCGAGGACTATGAGGACGTCGTCGCGTCCGGCGCGGAGGTAGCCCCGGACGAGCCGGTGGCCCTGGATGACGGCGCCATGATCCTCTACACCTCAGGCACCACCGGGCATCCCAAGGGCGCCCTGCTGACCCACGGAAACATCACCTGGAACTGCATCAACGTGATCGTCGATTTCGACTTCGCCTCCACGGACGTTGCCCTGATGATCTCCCCGATGTTCCACGTGGCGTCCCTGGACATGGGCGTCCTGCCCACGTTGCTGAAGGGCGGCACCGTGGTCCTGGAGCCCAAATTCGATCCGCTCCGGACCCTCCAGCTCATCGAACGGCACCGGGCCACCACCATCAGCGGGGTGCCCACCACCTACCAGATGCTCTGCGAACATCCCGCCTGGGACGCCACGGATCTCAGCTCCCTGAACAAGCTGACCTGCGGCGGGTCTGCCGTGCCGTTGCGCGTCCTGGATGCCTACGAGAAGCGCGGGCTGCGGTTCTCGAACGGCTACGGGATGACTGAGACGGCACCGGGCGCCACCACGCTGCCGGCGGCACGGTCCCGGGACAAGGCCGGATCGTCCGGACTGCCGCACTTCTTCACGGACGTCCGGATAACCGACCTGGCTGATCCGGATGCAGGCTCCGCGGAACCGGGCACGGTGGGCGAGATCCAGATCAAGGGCCCCAACGTCATCCACGAATACTGGAACCGGCCCGACTCGACCGCCGACTCCTACACCGGGGACGGCTGGTTCAAGTCCGGCGACATGGGCTATAAGGATGACGGCGGCTTCGTGTTCATCTCGGACCGGCTCAAGGACATGATCATCTCCGGCGGCGAGAACATCTATCCGGCCGAGGTGGAGCAGGCCATCACGGAGCTCGACGCCGTCGGCAGTGTGGCGGTAATCGGTGTGCCGGACGAAAAATGGGGCGAAGTGCCGCGGGCCGTGGTGCTCCTGCGGGACGGGGCGCAGCTGAGCGAAGAGCAGCTGCGGGCACACCTGGACGGCCGCCTGGCCCGCTACAAGATTCCCAAATCGGTGGTGTTCGTGGACGAGATGCCCAGGACCGCGAGCGGCAAGATCCGGAAAGCGGACCTGAGGAAGCTCACGCCCGCGAACGGACAGTTGCAGCCCCGCCTTTGTAACCCTGCTGCTAGTGGATCAGGGCGAGCATGATCCCGACGGCCACGAACAGCACGCCGAACGTCCGGTTCAGGATCTTCTGCCCGCGCGCGTTGTGCGTAAACCGCTGGAACGATTTGGCCGCGGCGGCGAAGAAGAACCACATGACTAGGATGTCGATGATCACCACGGTGGCAGTCAGGACCAAATACTGGGGCAGCAGCGGCTGTTCCGGCCGGATGAACTGCGGCATAAAGGCCAGGAAAAAGATGATGGCTTTGGGGTTCAGCAGATTGACCCAGAGGCCGCGGCGGAACATGGAGGGGGCCGGTTCGTTGCGGAGTTCGGCCGCTTTCTCCTGGTCCAGGTCGGGCTTGTGCAGGAACTGCCGGATGCCCAGGTAGACCAGATAGGCGGCCCCTGCATACCGGATTACGTTGAATGCCACGGGGGAGCTGGCCACCAGGACGCCCACGCCCAATGCCACGATCAGCACGTGGACCACCAGTGCAGCCTGCTGGCCCAGGATTCCCCAGATGGACCGCCGGAATCCCGAATTCAGCGAGTTGCTCATGGTGTTGATGGCACCGGCTCCGGGAGTGAAGCTGATCAGGACGCCGGCGCCGGCCAGGGCCAGCCAAAGGGAGGATTGCACCAATCCAGTTTAGGGGCAGTGGCTGTACCGAAGGTTTGGCTCGGAGTATCGTCAGGCCATGGCAAGGGAAAGAACGCGCCAGTCCGGATACTTCTGGCCGCCGTCTGCGTGTACCAGCTCATTCGAATTTCGGTCCATCGGCAGAACCAGCAGAGTCGGCATCTGCCCTAGGCGCCCATACGGCCGTAGCGGAGGATCATGTTCCCCTTGCTGGTGCGCTGTGAATCCTGCAGCTCCAGCCGCGTCACGGGGTCGCCGTCCTCGAACAGGCGGCGTCCGCTTCCGGCGATCACGGGGTGGACCATGAGCATCAGAGAATCCAGCAGACCAGCGAACAGCAGCTGGCGGGTAAGCGATATGCTGGCGAAGACCGCTATCTCGCCGCCGTCGCCCTCCTTGAGGCCGGCCACGCACTCCTCCAGCGGGGCATCCATGAGGCGGGAGTTCTGCCATCCGAGCTCACCCGAAAGTGTCCTCGATGCCACGAACTTCGGCAGCTTGTTGATGAACTCGCCGAAATTGGCGTCGTCAGCCGCGCTGGGCCAATAACTGGCCCACTGCTCGTAGCCGACCCGACCGAGGAGCCCGGTTTCGACCCGTGCCATCATCTGATTCATCCCCGCCCCGAGTTCCTCGTCGAAACTGTCGAACTGCCAGAGGTTCGGGGACTCAACCACGCCGTCCACGGAATAGAAAAGGCCTGCGGTCAACGTGCGCATTGTGGGTTCTCCTCGCTGGTGGTTTTCCTTCGCATCCTAGGGACAGAACGGAGTCCAGGGAAAGGGCTGCAGGAAAATCCGTCAGACGCAGCAGCTCAGGTATTGCCCTATGTGGACATCCCGGTCCCGGATCGAACCGATGAAATCAGGCCCGTGCGATGACTTCGCCGTTGGGGATCAGGAACCAGCCGTCGTCCGTGGATCCCCAGCGGTGCCATCCCGTCGAGATCCGGGCCAGGTCCGCCGCGTTGGCGAAACCGTATTCCAGGGCCTGGTCCGCGAATGCCGAGTGCAGCACACGCTCGCCCCACACCCGGGCCTGCCATCGGCGCTGCTGGCCGGTGGCATACAGCCAGTTGCTGCTGGTGGGTGCCACGTCCGTGAACCCTGCGGCCTGCGCCCAGGAGACCAGCCGGCGTCCGGCATCGGGCTCCGCCCCGTTGCGCCGGGCAATGCGCTGGTAGAGCTCCATCCACTCGTCCAGTTCCGGGATGGCGGGGTACCAGCTCATGCCGTGGAAGTCGGCGTCCCGTACCGCCACAATGCCGCCCGGTTTTGCCACCCGGCGCATCTCGCGCAGGGCCTCGACGGGGTCCGTCAGGTGCTGGAGCACCTGGTGGGCGTGGACGACGTCGAACGTTTCGTCCTCGAAGTCGAGGTCATAGATGTTGCCGGCCAGGAACTCGACATTCTCCACCCCGCGCTCGGAGGCAAGGGCGGTGGCGTGGGCGATCACATCCGGGGAGCGGTCCAGCCCGGTCACGTGCCCCGGCGCCACCAGACCGGCGAAATCACAGGTGATGCTGCCCGGTCCGCAGCCGACGTCCAGCACGGACGCCCCCGGCGTGAGGTGCGGGATGACGAACGCGGCTGAATTCTCGGCGGTCCGCGAGGCATGGGCACGGACCACTGACTCGTGGTGTCCATGCGTGTACACATCTTCAGGCTGCTGCGCACTCATAAGGAAACGCTACAGCGCCGTGGGGGAAAATGCGCGGCAGCCGGGCGGAACAAAAACAGGCAGTTTATGGTGCCTCGGCGTCAGTTTCGCCGCTTCTGCGGCCCGCCGTTCTGCGGATGATTGGAGGAGTGGGAAACAACAAATCCAGTAATCCGGCAGGGCTCGGGCTGTTCCGGGCAACAGGCATCTACGTGGGAGCAATCCTCGGATCGGGCATCCTGGTGCTCCCGGCCATCGCCGCCCGGGAAGCGGGCCCGGCCTCGCTGCTCGCATGGGCCGCCCTGCTGGTGTTCTGCACGCCCGTTGCCTTCAGTTTCGCTGAGATGAGCCGCCAGGAGCCCGACGCCGGCGGGATCGCCCACTTTGTCACCAGGGCCTTCGGGCGCCGCGCCTCAGTGGTGGCCGGCTACCTGTTCTACTTCGCCATCCCGTTCGGCGCGCCCGCCACCGCGGTGATCGGCGGCAACTACATCGCCAATGCACTGGGCGGCGGACACGGGACCGCGCTGGTGGCCGCGGCGCTGCTGCTGGGGGCCGGATTCGCGAGCAACGCCGTCGGAATCAAGCTGTCCAGCCGCCTCCAGCTGGTGCTGATGATCCTGCTCGTGGCGCTGCTGGCGTTCGCCGTTGCCGTGGCCGCCCCCTTTGCCAAAGCGGAGAACTTCCAGCCCTTCGCGCCGCACGGCTACTGGGCAGTGGGTGGAGTGGCCAGCCTGCTGTTCTTCTGCTTCGCGGGATGGGAGGCGGTGACGCACCTGGCGGCCGAGTTCCGGGATCCCGGCCGAGACCTCACGCGCGCCACGTGGCTGACGCTCGTCGTCGTCGGGGTGGTGTACATCGGCGTCGTGGCAGCCTCGGTGGCCGTGCTGGGCCCGGCCCTGCCCGGAAGCCCGGTGCCGGTAGCCGACCTGCTCGAAAAGGGGCTGGGGCCGCTGGCGGCCCCGCTGACCGCGGTTGCCGCGGCTGTGCTGACGTTCGGCCCGCTCAACACATTCATCGCCGGCGCGAGCCGGCTCGGTGCCCGCCTGGCGGCCGACGGCGTGCTGCCGCCGGCAATGGCGCGCGGCAGCGGGCCGGGCGAGGTGCCTTCCGTGAGCCTCGCCGTCCTGGCCGGGATGACATTCCTGTCCTTCGGGGCGGCGGTCGCCGGGCTGGCCAGCATGCAGTTCCAGATCGGCGCTGCCTCTGCGTGCTTCACAGCCGTGACGGCCTTCGGCCTCGCAGCGGGCACCCGGCTGCTGCGGCCCGGAACGCCGGCCTGGTATGGCGTTATCGTCGCTGCGGCGGTGATGCTGCTGAT
This sequence comes from Arthrobacter sp. ISL-69, assembly GCF_018613775.1. Lineage (NCBI taxonomy): Bacteria > Bacillati > Actinomycetota > Actinomycetes > Micrococcales > Micrococcaceae > Arthrobacter > Arthrobacter sp. ISL-69. Next base: position 308,951 of record NZ_JAGGPO010000005.1, on the reverse strand, counting down.
CCTGCTGTTCAGCGGCTGGGCGCTGGCGGTTCCGGCACTACTGGCCGCGGCTGCGGTGTGGTCGGGGGCGCGGTTCCTGCCGGTTCCTGCGCGGCCGCTTCCTGTGAACTCCGCCATGGCGCCGCCGTCGCGGTAGGCCTTGGGGGTCATGCGGAGCTGGACCTGCCTGCGTTCCGCTCCCTGGCGTTCGCGCACCACGTGTCCCGACCCGTAAAGCCGGTCGATAAGCGCCGTGGTGGCGGGGGAGCTGAGGTTCAGTTCCTTCCGGAGCACGCCGGGGGTGACGATCTGGTCCTTGACACGGCACCAGGCCCGGGATCCTGCGCGGCCTTGGCGTGACGGGCGGCGTCATTACCTCCGCGGGCGTGGTGCTCGCTGCAACGTTTGCGGCGCTGGGCGCCATCCCCATCATGTTCTTGGTGCAGCTCGCCTTCATCGTCGCGTTCGGGGTCCTGCTGGACACTGTTTTGGTGCGCTCGCTGCTGGTCCCGGCCCTGTCCTATGACTTGGGGCGGCGGATCTGGTGGCCCGGCAAGCTCAGCAGGCCGGAGCCGGATGCGGCGCTACAGCGGGAGGCCGGCACCCCGGAACCCGAACCGGAGGCCGTCGGCCGCCGCTAGGCCGGGCCCGCCGTCCGGAGCCTCAAACCTGCCCCCGCCACCAGGCCACAGTGGCGGCAGCGGCCTCCGGGAGTGGCGTGGGGTGCAGGCCCAGGCTGGCTTCGCTCACCCGGGAGTCCATCACGAACGGCCGCTCGAATTGGTAGAGCATCTCGGCAACCTCCCGCATTCCGGGGGCGAACACCCCGATTATCCGCAGCAGCCAGCCGGGGATGGCACCAACCTTGGGGGCAGCCACGCCGCCGGCTTCCGCGAAGGCGAACGCGAGCTGGCGCTGGCTGAGGGCCGGGCCTGTGGGGGCATGCCACACCCGGTTCCACAGCCCCGGCGTCTGCGCCGCCCGGATCATGGCTGCGGCAAGGTCCGGTACGTATGTGAAGGAGTGGGGCTGGTCTGCGCTGCCGATCACCAGCAGCCGCTTTCCGGCCAGCACCGCCGGCACGATGCGTTCGCCGGCGTGGGAGGTCCGCACCTGCGGACCGAAGAAGTCGCCCGCCACGACGCTCACGGTGTTCGTGGGGGAGGCTGCACGTGCCTTCAGCAGTTCGGTGCGCACACCGCGCTTGCCGCCCTGCGCCTCCCGGGGGCTGCCTTCAGCCATGGCGGCATCCGGCTGGCTGTAGGAATACAGGCTTTCAGGAAATACGACGACGGCGCCCGCCTTGCCTGCCGCCGCCAGAACGGCCTCCTCGGCTTGCGGGAGTTCCTTTCGCCACGCTTCCGCTGCGTAGGCGGAGCCGTGGATGCAGTGGAACACGGCCGCCGCCCCGTCAAAAGCTTCGCCAAGCAGCCCGGGGCTGGAAACGTCCACTGACATCCTGTCGATGAGGGGGTGCTCGGGACCGCTGCCGGAACGGGTCAGGATCCGCACCCGTTTGCCTTGGCCGGCAAGTTGCTCCGCGACGGTCCAGCCAACGGGACCGGCACCGGTGACCACATACATTTCGGGCATTGGCTTCTCCTTCCTCTGGAATGTCATTCTGCTCTTCATCAGCCAGTCTGCGGTTATCCGGCCTGCTTTCGCTCAAGAGAGCAGTGCTCTCGAAACAAGGATGCTCCTGGAGTGCTGGCATGTCAAGAGCACTGCTCTCAATTGTTGACAGTGCTCCGATACGTGGAATGCTGGACGCATGCCAGCCCCCAATTCCTCCGCCCCCGCGCCCCGCCATCCCCACTCAGCCGACGCGGCCGCCGGCGAAGCTATCGCTCCTGCGCCCCGCACGCCGCGGGAGCGGGCCAGGGCGCAGACCATCGCCGATATCGTCCGGCTGGGCCGGGAGCACCTGGCCGTCCACGGTGCCGCCGCGCTGTCGCTTCGGGCCGTGGCGCGGGACCTTGGTGTCGTCTCTTCCGCGGTGTACCGGTACGTGGAAAACCGGGACGAACTGCTGACTCTTCTGCTGATCGACGCCTACGGCGAGCTCGGCGACGAGGTGGATGCCGCCGTCGGCCGCGTGGCTGAAGCGGACTTCATGGGGCGTTTTCAGGCGCTGGGCCGCGCCGTCCGCGGCTGGGCCATCCGCGAGCCCGCCCGCTATGCCCTGCTTTTCGGCAGCCCGGTACCGGGATACCGGGCCCCTGCCGAGCGCACTACCGGACCGGGGACCCGGGTGATCTTTAGCCTGATGGCCGTATTCGACGCCGCTTGGCGGGCAGGCGCGCTGGGCGCCGAGGCGGCGCCGGCGGACGGGGCGCCCGCAGGTGGGGTTCCTGTGGTTCCCGGCCCCCTGGCGCCCGACCTGCACGCCATCAGGGAGGAGCTCGGCCTGGCTATGCCCGATGACCTGCTGGCGCGCGGCGCACTGGCGTGGACGTCACTTTTCGGAGCCGTCAGCTTCGAAGTCTTCGGACAGTACGGGGCAGGCACCTTCTCGGCCCCGGATGCGCTTTTTGAACATCATCTCCGGGTGCTGGGCGGACTGGCCGGGCTCGGCTAGGGGGCCAATGTGACTGCAGGGACCAGCGGTTTCGTAGCAATTGTGAACGCTAACAAAAAAGTCTTGTCTGCACTTCTACAACGATGTAAAGTGTGGTGCAGCCCACGGTCGCGCAGGCCGGCTTCCGGTCATCCGAAGGCGGCTACAAGTTTTGTCCGGCTACGTCCAAAGGAGTGACGGTGAAGCATCAGGATTCCGGCAGTACCCATTTGAACCGCAGGCAATTGCTGCTGAGCGGAGGTGCCCTGTTCGGCGGGCTCGCCCTCGCCGGTGGCCTGACCGGCTGCGGCGGTGCAGCCCAGGCCGCCGCGGACGACGTCCGCTTCTGGCACCTGCTCTCCGGCGGAGACGGCATCAAGATGATGGCCATGATCGACAAAGCCAACGCGGACCACACCGACTTCAGGATCAAGCCCACTGTGCTCGCCTGGGGCGCGCCGTACTACACCAAGCTGGCCATGGCATCGGCGGGCGGGCGGCCGCCCGAGGTGGCCATAATGCATGCGGCCAGGGTGCCCGGCTACGCTCCCGGCGGCCTGCTGGATGCCTGGGACCTGGACCTGCTCGCGGAGTTCGGGGTGCGGCCGGAAGACTTCGGCCCGAGAATCTGGGAGAAGAGCCAGTTCAACGGCAAGGTGTTTTCGCTGGCCCTGGACTCGCACCCGTTCGTGATGCTCTACAACACGGACGTGGCGGGCAAGGCCGGTGTGCTGGGGAACGACGGGAAGCTGGAAAGTATTTCCTCGCCGTCACAGTTCCTTGAAGTAAGCCGTGAACTGCAGCGCGTCACCGGCAAACACGGGCTCTCCTACGGATACCTGGGCGACGGCGCGCAGATGTGGCGTCTGTTCTATACCCTCTACCGCCAGCACGGCGCGGACTTCGTCCTGGATCCCGGCAAGCCCGCCCAAGTGGAGCGGGATGTGGCCATCGACTGCCTGGAGTTCATCAAGTCGCTGCTGGACAACACCATTTCCACAAGAAGCGGCGACGGCGGCACGGCCATCGCGGAATTCGCCAGCCAGGGGTCGGGGCTGCTTTTCACCGGCGTTTGGGAACTGCCCACCATGAAGACGGCGGGTGTTCCGCTCGGAGCAAGCACCATCCCCACCCTGTTCGGAACGCCGGCAGCCTTCGCCGACTCGCACTCGTTCGTGCTGCCGCACCAGGCGAAGCTCGACGAATCCAAGCGTCGCGGTGTGTACCAGTTCGTTGCGTCGATGCTCAAGGGATCTTTGAGCTGGGCCGAAGCCGGCCACATTCCGGCCTACCAGCCGGTGGTGAAGTCCAAGGAGTACGCGGCACTGGATCCGCAGGCGGACTATGCGAACGCAGCGGACATCATCAACTACGATCCCGAGGCCTGGTTCACCGGCTCCGGATCCGACTTCCAGAGCTATTTCGCCGAGAACGTCCAGAACGTGTTCCTGGGACGGGACAAGGCCACCGACGGTTGGGACGCCTTCATGAAGCGCATCAACGCGGTCCTCGCCATGCCCAACCCGGTGTGAGCACCGACCCCGGCAGTCCTGCCGGAGCACGCATCGCCGAATCCCGATTGAGCACCGCCCCGTTCGTGACAAAGGAGTCCTCATGAGCACCGCCCCCACAACAGCGCCCGCCGGGAAATCAACCCGCAGCCGGCGCGACGACATCCCAGCACCCGCAGCGAAATCCTCCCGTTCCAGGCGCGACAACATCCACGGCTGGGCCTTCTCTGCCCCGTTCCTGGCCTTCTTCCTGACGTTCCTGGTCTGGCCCATGATTTCCGGGGCCGTCATGAGCCTCACCGGAAAGTCGCTCACCGGCGCCAACAGCGGGTTCATCGGCCTGGCAAACTACACCGAGGCGTTCGCCGACCAGGACATGTGGCGGTCGCTGGGGAACACCCTGTACTTCACGCTGATCAGCACCGTGCCGCTGGTAGTCATCGCCCTGGCCCTGGCAGCGCTGGTCAACATGGGCCTTCCCGCGCAGTGGCTGTGGCGGCTCTCCTTCTTCTCCCCGTTCCTGCTCGCCTCCACCGTGGTGTCGCTCTTCTTTGCCTGGATGTACAACCCGGAGCTTGGGCTGTTCAACGATTTGCTCGCCAACCTGGGCATTCCGCCGGTGGCCTGGCTGAACGACCCTTCCGTGGCGATGTGGGCCATTGTGATTGCGACGGTCTGGTGGACCGTGGGCTTCAACTTCCTGCTGTACCTGGCCGCGCTGCAGAACATCCCGCAGCAGCACTATGAAGCGGCCTCGCTCGACGGTGCCGGCGGCTGGCGGCAGTTCTTCTCCATCAGCCTCCCCCAGCTGGGCCCCACCACGGTGATGATCGTTATCCTGCAGATCCTCGCGTCCCTGAAGGTCTTTGACCAGATCTACCAGATGACCGAAGGCGGACCGGGCGGAGCGACCCGCTCCATCGTGCAGTACATCTTCGAGGCCGGATTCACGGGCTACCGGCTGGGCTACTCGGCAGCCATTTCCTACATCTTCTTCGGCCTGATCCTGCTCATCGCGCTGGCCCAGGTCTTCACCGCACGGAAAAGGAGCGCCTAGCCATGGCCACCACCACACTTTCCAAGCCTGCACTCCGGCCCAAGGGCTTCGCCGAAACCGTGCCAGACCGCCGCCCGAAGACACCGCTTTCCCGCATCCTGGCCACCGTCGTCGTCTCGGTCCTCGCTGTGGCGTGGCTCGTGCCCTTTGCCTGGGCCACCGCCACCGCACTGAAGACCGAAACGGATGCCGCGTCCACCCCCATCAGCTGGATACCGGCGTCGGGCTTCACCTTCGATGCCTTTGCCAAAGTGCTGCAAAGCGGCAACATCCCCACCTGGACGCTCAACTCGCTGTTCACGTCCGCCGCGATCACCGCCATCACGCTGGTGATTTCCGCGTCCGTGGCCTACGCCATTTCGCGGATCGACTTCCGCGGCAAGAAAATGCTGATGGGCGTGATCGTGGCCTCCATCATCATTCCGCCGCCGGTCCTTATCATCCCGCTGTTCCAGCAGATGCAGTCGCTGAACCTGATCGACACGTACTGGGCGCTGATCCTGCCGCAGGTAATCCACTCGCCCATGGTGTTCGTGCTCAAGAAATTCTTCGACCAGATTCCGCGTGAACTCGAGGAAGCAGCCCTCATGGACGGCGCGGGCCGGCTGCGGATCTTCACCACAATCGTGCTGCCGCTGTCCCGCCCGATTCTTGCCGCCGTGGCCATCTTCGTGTTTATCGGGGCGTGGAACAACTTCCTGTGGCCGTTCATTGCCACGAACGAGAGCTCCCTGCTCACCCTGCCTGTGGGCCTGCAGACCATCAAGAGCGCCTACGGCATCCAGTACGCCCAGAACATGGCCTCGGCCCTGCTGGCAGCACTGCCCCTGATCGTGGTGTTCCTGTTCTTCCAGCGGCAGATCATCCGCGGCGTGGCCACCACCGGGCTCGCCGGCACCTAGGCCATCGCCGGACCTCAACACCCTGCGCCATCCACACCAAGCCAAACACCAGGACAGGAGCAAAATGTCCCGCGCACGAATCACCATTGACCGCGACTTCACCGTAGGTGAAGTTCCCCGCCGGATCTTCGGATCATTTGTCGAGCACATGGGCCGCTGCGTCTACACCGGCATCTACGAGCCGGGCCATCCCCGCGCGGACGACCGCGGTTTCCGCCGCGACGTCATGGACCTCGTCAAGGAACTCGGCGCCACTGTCGTCAGGTACCCCGGCGGAAACTTCGTCTCCGGCTACAACTGGGAGGACGGCATCGGGCCGGTCGCGGACCGGCCCCGCCGGCTGGACGGCGCCTGGCACACGCTGGAAACGAACGCCTTCGGACTGCACGAATTCGTGGACTGGTCCCGCGAAGCCGGGGTGGAGGTCATGGAGGCCGTCAACCTCGGCACCCGCGGCGTCGATGCCGCCCGCGAACTGGTGGAATACGCCAACATCCCGTCCGGCACCCGGCTGTCCGACCTGCGCCGCAAGAACGGCCATGAAGACCCCTTCAACATCAAGCTGTGGTGCCTGGGCAACGAGATGGACGGCCCGTGGCAGATCGGGCACAAGACGGCCGAGGAGTACGGCCGGCTGGCCCAGGAAGCCGCGAAGGCGATGCGGTTCGTGGATCCCGACATTGAACTCGTGGCCTGCGGCAGCTCCAACTCGGGCATGCCCACCTTCGGCGCGTGGGAGCAGACCGTCCTGACCCACACCTACGAGCAGGTGGACTATGTCTCGCTGCACGCCTATTACCAGGAACACGACGGCGACGCCGGCAGCTTCCTGGCCAGCGCCGTGGACATGGACTACTTCATCGAATCCGTGATCGCCACAGCGGACGCCGTCCGGGCCAAGGGCAAGCACAAAAAACACATCAACCTCTCCTTCGACGAATGGAACGTTTGGTACACCCGCCCCGGAGATGCCGATAGCCCCGCGGAAGTGGGCAAGCACGGCTGGCGCGAGCACCCTCGCGTCATCGAAGACCAGTACAACGTGACGGACGCCGTCGTCGTCGGGACCTTCCTCAACTCCCTGCTCCGGCACGGGGACCGCGTCAAGATCGCCAACCAGGCGCAGCTGGTCAACGTGATCGCCCCCATCCTGAGTGAGGAAAACGGGCCGGCGTGGAAGCAGACCATCTTCCACCCGTTCGCCCGCATGGCCGAGCTGGCCCACGGCCAGATCCTCCGGCTGGCGGTCGATTCGGATAAGTACACCAACGCCAAATTCGGCGACGCCGACCTCGTGGACGTCAGCGCCACGTGGAACGAGGAGACGGGGCGCATCGCGCTGTTCCTCGCCAACCGCGGGCTGGAAGGGGCGGCGGACGTCGAAGTGGTGCTTCGCGGCTTCGACGCCCGGCAGGTGGTCCGGGCCGAAGTCCTCCGCGTTCCTGACGGCGCCGACCGTTTCATCACCAACACGCAGGAGAACCCCGGCGCTGTCGGCCTCACCCCGCTGGAGGGAGTCAAGGCCGCCGGCGGCGAAGTCCGCGCGAGCCTGCCGGCCCTTTCGTGGGCGGCCATCGAACTGGAGGTCGTGCGCAACTGAGGTGACCCGCTGACTCCGTGACGGTCCCCGGGAACGGGGCCCGTTCGGCACTGTTGGACGGCCGGGCGGATGGATAGACTGCCCATGCGCCCGTCCGGGCGTCCGATGCTTCCAGGAGGGATCCGTCAGTGTCAGAGAACAGAGAATTTGAAGCACAAAAGCAGCCCAGCACAGAGCCCGCGCCGGCAGTTGAAGGCGACAGCGGCCAGTATGTCGACGGCGACTACGGCAAAGCGGGCATTGCGCGCGACGACGATACGGAAGCCGCCGGCGAAGGCGAGTATCCCGAGGGTGATTACGGAACGGCCGGGGCTGTCGAGAAACCGTCCGGCGCCGTCGAAGGCGAATATTCCGAGGGTGATTACGGAGCGGCCGGGGCTGTCGAGAAACCGTCCGGCGCCGTCGAAGGCGAATACGGAACCAGCGATGACGGCAAGGCCGGCACGGCGGGGGAGAACCTGGCGACCGTTGAGGAATCCGAGTACCCGGACGGCGACTACGGTAGCGCGGGCACTGCCGGCGCCGCCGGCGCAGAAGAGGCGCCCGCGGAACACCGGCTCGTCGAGGATGAAGTGCCCCTGGAAGACGAGGCCGACGAAGAGGATGAGGATCAGCCGCGCGACCCTGCCTGAGGGAGCCGGCCTGAAACGGCCAGTCTGAAGGCACCTGTCTGAATGCCTGCCTGACGGCTTCGCCGCACTGACCTGCCCCGGCGCCGGGTTCACGCACAGCGAAACCGGCCCCGGGGCATCGCCATGTCCGGGCGAAAATGGCGGATTGACGGTCTTTTGAGAATGCCCGTGTGCCCTGCTGTTGCCCCTGAACCTCAAACTTGAGCGTGATTGACTCAACTTTGGATTGACTTAAATCCGGCCATGGGTAAAGTTGAGTGTAGATCGCTCAATCAGTGGGCGTGCCTGAATTCGACCAGCCCGGACACCGGGCCCGGGATCGTTTCCAAGGAAAGAAGGAAGCAACACATGTCACGTGCAGTAGGTATCGACCTCGGAACCACCAACTCCGTCGTCTCCGTTCTCGAAGGTGGCGAGCCCACCGTCATTGCCAACGCCGAGGGTGGCCGCACCACGCCGTCCGTCGTTGCGTTCTCCAAGTCCGGCGAAGTCCTGGTCGGCGAGATCGCCAAGCGCCAGGCCGTCAACAACATCGACCGCACCATCGCCTCCGTCAAGCGCCACATGGGCACTGACTGGTCCGTGGCGATCGATGACAAGAAGTACACCGCGCAGGAAATCTCCGCCCGCATCCTGATGAAGCTGAAGAACGACGCCGAGTCCTACCTGGGTGAAAAAGTCACCGACGCCGTGGTCACGGTTCCGGCCTACTTCAACGATGCCCAGCGCCAGGCCACCAAGGAAGCCGGAGAAATCGCCGGCCTGAACGTCCTGCGCATTGTCAACGAGCCCACCGCGGCCGCCCTGGCCTACGGCCTGGACAAGGGCAAGGAAGACGAACTCATCCTCGTCTTCGACCTCGGCGGCGGAACCTTCGACGTCTCCCTCCTCGAAGTGGGCAAGGACGAAGACAACTTCTCCACCATCCAGGTCCGCTCCACCGCCGGTGACAACCACCTCGGCGGCGACGACTGGGACCAGCGCGTCGTTGACTACCTGCTGAACCAGCTCAAGGTCAAGGGCATCGACCTGTCCAAGGACAAGATCGCCCTGCAGCGCCTGCGCGAGGCCTCTGAGCAGGCCAAGAAGGAACTTTCTTCCTCCACCAGCACCAACGTCTCCCTCCAGTACCTCTCCGTCACCCCCGACGGCCCGGTCCACCTGGACGAGCAGCTGACCCGCGCCAAGTTCCAGGACCTCACCAAGGACCTGCTGGACCGCACCAAGAAGCCGTTCCAGGACGTCATCAAGGAAGCCGGCATCAAGCTCTCCGAGATCGACCACATCGTCCTGGTGGGCGGTTCCACCCGTATGCCCGCCGTGTACGAACTGGTCAAGGAACTGGCCGGCGGCAAGGAGCCCAACAAGGGCGTCAACCCTGACGAGGTCGTCGCCGTCGGCGCCGCACTGCAGGCAGGTGTCCTGAAGGGCGAGCGCAAGGACGTGCTGCTGATCGACGTCACCCCGCTGTCCCTCGGCATTGAAACCAAGGGCGGTGTCATGACGCACCTGATCGAGCGCAACACGGCCATCCCCACCAAGCGGTCCGAGACGTTCACCACGGCTGACGACAACCAGCCGTCCGTGGCCATCCAGGTCTTCCAGGGCGAGCGCGAGTTCACCCGCGACAACAAGCCGCTGGGCACGTTCGAGCTGACCGGCATTGCTCCGGCTCCGCGCGGCGTCCCGCAGGTCGAGGTCACCTTCGACATCGACGCCAACGGCATCGTGCACGTCTCCGCGAAGGACAAGGGCACCGGCAAGGAACAGTCCATGACCATCACCGGCGGCACCGCCCTCTCCAAGGAAGACATTGACCGCATGGTCAAGGACGCCGAGGAGCACGCAGCCGAGGACAAGGCCCGCCGCGAGGCAACGGACACCCGCAACACGGCCGAGCAGCTCGCCTACTCCGTGGACAAGCTCATCATCGACAACGCCGACAAGCTGCCCGAAGAGGTCAAGACCGAGGTCCAGGCCGACGTCGACGCCCTCAAGAAGGCCCTCGAAGGCACCGACGACGCCGCGGTGAAGACCGCGTTTGAGAAGCTGCAGGCTTCCCAGACCAAGCTCGGCGAAGCCATCTACGCGCAGGCCGGTTCGCCGGACGGTGCCACGGGTGCCGCAGGCGCTGAGGGTGCTCCCGCCGGCGGCGACAAAGCTGCTGATGAGGACATCGTCGACGCCGAGATCGTTGACGAAGAAGAGAAGAAGTAATCATGCCGCATCACGGTAACGAGGAAGAGCACAGCTCTTCCAAAGACCAGCAGCATCACCGCGACAGCCACGAGAACGAGCGCGGGGACAACGAGCCGCAGAAGCCGATCATCCGGGACAACCGCAAGGTTGACCCGGAGACCGGCGCGGCCCGCCACCCCGAGCGCGAAGGCCACGCCGACAAGGCAGGCAAAACTGCCGAAACCGAGGGCGACGCCCTTTCCCAGGCCGAGGACATCCTCAACAGCGTTGAGGTTCCTGCCGAGGAATCGGTGGCGCAGGGAGTGGGCGCAGCGGAAGCGGAGGAGCTCAAGAACGACCTCCGCCGCCTGCAGGCCGAGTACGTCAACTACCGCAAGCGCGTCGAACGCGACCGTGCCGTGGCAGGGGAAATGGCCGTCATCGGCGTCCTGAATTCCCTGCTTCCGGTACTGGACGACGTCGACGCCGCCCGCCAGCACGGCGACCTGACCGACGGCCCGTTCGCCGCGATCGCCGCCAAGCTGGAAAACGCGCTGAAGACCTACGGCCTGGTCCGCATCGATGAGACCGGGGTGGAGTTCGATCCGACCATCCACGAGGCCCTCATCCAGCAGCCCGGCCAGGATGTCGAAATCGACACCGTCAGCCAGGTCCTGCGCTCCGGCTACAAGTCCGGCGAGCGGGTCCTCCGGGCAGCACAGGTTATCGTCGCAGTTCCGGCGTAGTTACCAGCGACGGACGGATAAGGGGGCCCCGCCCCTACGCGTGGCGGCTTTGGTCCTTCGGACCGAAGCCGCCACGCTCCGGCAGGCCCGATGCCACTCCCGGGCCCCCTTATCCGTCCGTCGCTCAGCGGTAGTCTCGCCTTAACGCTTTTTGTACTTTTGAAAGGAAACGCCATTGGCTAGCCAGGACTGGGTCGACAAGGATTTCTATAAGATCCTTGGAGTCGCCAAGGACGCTTCCGACGCCGATATCAAGAAGGCCTACCGGAAGCTTGCGCGCCAGCACCACCCGGACACCAATGCGGGTGACGTGGCTTCGGAGAAGAAGTTCAAGGACATCTCCGAGGCCTATTCCGTGCTCTCGGACCCGGATGAGCGGCAGCAGTATGACGCAATCCGTGCCATGGGCGGCGGCGCGCGGTTTGCTCCCGGCGGCGGGGGCGGAGCGCCTGGCGGTGCCGGCTTCGAAGACCTCTTCGGCGGTCTTTTCACCGGTGGCAGCGGCCGTCACTCCGGGGGCTACAGCACCTCTGGCGGCATTCCGCCGGAGTTCGCCGACCTGTTCGGCGGGGGCTTCGGCGGCGCAGGCGGCCCCGCGGGCTACCAGCGCGCGCCGCAGAAGGGCGCCGACCGCACGGCGACCACCACGATTTCATTCGCGGGTTCCATCCGCGGCACCACCATCGGCCTGCGCGAACCTGACGGAGACGTCATCGATGTCCGTGTTCCGGCAGGCATCAAGGACGGCCAGAAGGTCCGCGTCCGCGGCAAGGGCCAGTACGGTCCCGCCGGCAACGGCGACCTCATGGTCACCGTGAACGTCAAGGGCCACGACTTCTACACCCGCGACGGCGACAACCTCCGCATCCACGTTCCGGTCTCCTTCCCGGAGGCGGCCCTGGGCGCTGACATCGAGGTGCCCACGATCGACGGCGAGAAGGTCAAGGTCCGCGTTCCCGCAGGAACGCCGTCCGGACGCACGCTGCGTGTCAAGGGCCGCGGGGTCAAGCACGCCAAGGCCACCGGCGACCTGCTGGTGACCATCGACGTCGTGGTTCCGCAGAAGCTGACCAAGGAAGCGGAGGAGGCCGTGAAGACTTTCGCCGCAGCCACCGCCGGTGAGGACGTCCGCGCCGGCCTGGCAGCCAAGGCACGCCTCTAGGGTTTCGGGGGACAGGGCAGGGTTTAGAGAGAGGGCGGGCATGGACATTGACTTTGATCAGCCGATCTTCGTCATCTCGGTGGCGGCTGAGCTGGCAGACATGCACCCGCAGACGCTGCGGCAGTATGACCGCCTGGGCATCGTCTCGCCCAGCCGCGCGCCCGGAAAGTCCCGGCGGTACTCCCAGCGTGACGTCAACATGCTCCGAGAGGTGCAGCGGCTCTCGCACGAAGGGGTGTCGCTGGAGGGAATCAAGCGGATCCTGCAGCTGGAGAACCAGGTGGCTGCGCTGCAGCGACGCGTGGGCGAACTGACAGAGGAACTGGGCCGCCGCCGCACGCCGCTGGACTCGCGCATTTTCGCCGCCGGGACCGCGGGCGATGTGGTCAGCCTGGCCCGCGGACAGCGTCCCCGCGCCCGCTCCCAGGCCGTGGTGGTGTGGCGCCCGCGCCCCACCGACTGACCCACAGACGGGCACGGTGGCTTTGCCTTGACAGGCGAAGCGTGCCGGAACAGAGTGGATGGTCACGCCTGTTCACTGCCAGTCTTCATTGCCCCGGAAGGAACGCCCTCATGGCCTTTGTCTCTGTCGGAAAAGAAAACAGCACCACCGTTGAGCTGTACTACGAGGACCACGGACAGGGACAGCCGGTGGTCCTCATCCACGGGTACCCCCTCGACGGCGCCTCCTGGGAACGGCAAACGGCCGTGCTGCTGGAGGCCGGCTACCGGGTGATCACCTACGACCGCCGCGGGTTCGGTAAATCCAGCAAGCCCACCGAGGGCTACGACTACGACACCTTTGCCGCGGACCTCAATTCCCTGCTCACCGAGCTCGACCTGGCCGACGCCGTGCTGGTGGGCTTCTCGATGGGAACCGGCGAAGTGGCCCGCTACATCAGCACCTACGGATCGGCCCGCGTGTCCAAAGCCGTGTTCCTTGGCTCCCTGGAGCCCTTCATGCTGAAGACGGAGGACAACCCCGACGGCGTTCCCCAGGAAGTCTTCGATGGCCTGCTCGCCGCCGTGAAGGAAGACCGCTACGCCTTTTTCACGGAGTTCTTCAAGAACTTCTTCAACACCGACGACACCTTGGGCAGCCGCCTCAGCGAAGAGGCGCTGCGGGCCAGCTGGGCCACCGCGAGCAAGTCCTCCGCGCACGCCTCCGTGGCTGCGCAGCCCACCTGGCTGACGGACTTCCGCGAGGACATCCCGAAGATCGACGTTCCCGCGCTGATCGTCCACGGAACGGCGGACAACATCCTGCCCATCGACGTCACCGGCCGCCGCTTCAAGGAAGCGCTGCCCGCCGCGGACTACGTGGAGATCGAGGGCGCCCCGCACGGGATGCTGTGGACCCACGCGCCGGAAATCAACGAGGCACTCCTGGCGTTCCTCAAAAAGTAGGAACGGCTCAGCCTTCCCGAGGCTGCATTACCGGAGCGGCACGCTAGCTGGTTGCGGCGTGGACCCTGAGTTGCATCAGGGCGAGGTCGATCAGCGGCGTGCCGGCCCCGACGAGGCGTGCCCGCCGGGTGAAGTCGCCCAGCAGGTGTTCCGTCTCGCCGGGGAGGCCGGCAACGACGTCGCGGTAGAGGGACGATGTGAAGGTTGATCCCGGCTGCGTAAGCATGCTCACGGACTGCTCCGTTTCGTGGTCCGGCATCGGGTAACCGGCCGCCGCCGCGACGGCACCGGCTTCGGCCAGGACGGAGTGCACAAACTCCTTGCCGCCGGGCACCGCGACGATGGCGCCCACCGGTCCCCGCATCAGGCAGGTCACGGTGCCGGCAGAGACGATGAATACCCATTTGTGCCACATGGATGCCAAGGCATCCGCCGTGGCCGAGGCCTTGAACCCGGGCACCGTGAAGAGCTCCACCGCCTGCAGGACGCGGTCACTCGGCGGGCCGTGCTGTTCGCCGACCGTGAGTGTCGCCAGCGGATTCATCTGCAGGATGTCGCCGTCGTCGGTGACGGTAGTGACCACCTTGACGATCCCGCCCAGGACCCGTTCGGTGCCGAATGCAGCCTCCAGTGTGTCCATGTGGGCCATGCCGTTGAGGAACGGAATAATCACTGTCTCCGGCCCCACTGCCGGTGCCACGTCGGCCAGCGCCCGGGGGAGGGCGGAGGCCTTCACTGTAACCAGCACCAGGTCGTAGGAGCCGTTGAGGTCCGCCGCGGTGACAAGCGCAGGTTCGATGACGTCCTCTTGTCCCAGGCCAGTGATGCGCAGACCGCGCCGGCGCAGGGTGGCGGCCCGCCCCTCGCGGACCAGGAAGGTCACGTCCCGGCCGGCCTGCGCCAGGCGAGCACCGAAGTATCCGCCGGTGGCGCCGGCACCGACAACCAGGATCCTTTGGGCGTTCGGCTGGCTGTTCATAGTGCTCCTCAGTGATTGTGTCGCTGCGGATCCGAAGGGGACGGCGGCGTAGGTTGCTTCAGATTAGCTTTGCCACACCTGTTTCCAGCACGACGGCGGGCGCGGGCGCGGACTGAGTACCCGGTAGTGTGCCCGGCTCCCGGGCAGGCAGAATAGAGTACACACTACTCGTGACGGACCGGAGCGGCAGCCGCTTAAATGGAGCACAGCTGGGTCTCACAGCTTGATTCTGGTCTCTCTGGGGGTTTTCCTTATGCGTGTTTTCTGCAATCCCGGTCTGTCACTTCCGTGCAGTGCGGCAACTCCATGCCCTGCCCAAATTGGCGGCGTCCGATGAGTGCGGGAATGGAATCAGTTGCCATGTTCGCGGGCTCGATGTCCGGGCAGGTCCTGCTGTCCCTAGGCCAGGCGATGGTCGTGGTGTGCCTCTGTTTCGACATGGTGCGTGCCCTGTCCGTGCCCAGGTCGCACCGGCGCTACGTGGCCAGTACCATTTTCCGCACCCTGGCCGTGCCGTCCGTCCTGGTCATGGGCATCAGCGTTCTGGTTGACGCCGTCTTCTGGTCCTGGATGGACGTTGCCATGGGCGTCTTCGTGATGGTCATGATCGTCTTCCGCCTGCACCACGACAAGGACGAGGACAACTGGTGGAAGGGAAAGGGCACGAAACTCGCCCGCTGGGCCCGGAAGCAGCTGTCGTCGGGACGGTCCCTCGCGCCCGCGATGGGCTGACCGGCCGGCGTTGAAACGCCGGCAGTCAAACCCTCAGTCGTTGAAGAGGCCGGCCAGGTCCTCAGCCGTCAGGGAACCGCCGGAGAGCGCATCGCCCTCCATCACGTCCGCAAACAGCTGCGACTTCTTCGCCTTCAGGGCCATGACCTTTTCCTCGATGGTGTCCTTGGCGACCAGGCGGTAGACCATCACATTCCGCGCCTGCCCGATCCGGTGGGTGCGGTCCACAGCCTGCGCCTCGGAGGCCGGGTTCCACCACGGGTCCAGCAGGAACACGTAGTCCGCCTCGGTCAGGTTCAGGCCGAAGCCGCCGGCCTTGAGGCTGATCAGGAACACGGGGGCGGAGCCGTTCTTGAACTCGTTCACCACATCGGTACGGTTGCGCGTGCCGCCGTCGAGGTAGCAGAACTCGATCTTCTCCTCGACCAGCCGCTCACGGACCTTCCCCAGGAACCCGGTGAACTGGCTGAAGATCAGTGCCCGGTGCCCCTCGGCCACAAGGTCCTCCAGCTGCTCGAACAGCACGTCCAGCTTGCTGGACCGGACCCCGGACAGGGAAGGATCCACCAGGGATGCGTCCAGGCTGAGCTGGCGCAGCAGCGTCAGCGACTGGAAGATGGTGAAGCGGTTCTTGTTGACGTCGTCGATAAGGCCCAGGATCTTCTGGCGCTCCCGCTGCAGGTGGGTCTGGTACACCTTCTGGTGCCGTGGGTTCAGCACCACCTCGAGGATCTGCTCCTGCTTCGGCGGCAGGTCGTGGATGACCTGTTCCTTGGTGCGGCGCATCATGAGCGGACGGACCCGACGGCGGAGCTTGTCCAGCTGTCCCTTGTCGCCGTTCTTCTCCACCGGCTTCTGGTAGTACTCAGCGAACCGCTTGGGGCTCGCGAACAGGCCGGGCGCCACAATTGAGGTGAGTGCCCAGAACTCCATCAGGTTGTTTTCCAGCGGCGTGCCGGTGATGGCCAGCTTGAACGCCGCCGGCAGCTTCCGCGCGCACTGGTAGGCCTTGGACTGGTGGTTCTTCACGAACTGGGCCTCGTCCAGCACCAGGGCCGCCCATTCGCGGGACGCGTACGCCTCGTAGTCGATCCGGAACAGGGCGTAGGACGTGATCACGATGTCCGCGCCCGCCATGGCCTCGGCCGGGTCCACGCCGTTCTTCGCAAACGTCTCGCCGATGGCCCGGACGGTGAGGCCGGGGGCGAATCTTGCGGTTTCAGCTTCCCAGTTGCCCACCACGCTGGTGGGGGCCACGACCAGAAAAGGTGCGGAGCCCGGTGCGGCGGCCGCACTCGGTACGGCGCCGTCGGAAGCCGGGGCTCCGTCAGCACCGGTGCCGTCCGGAACCCGGGTTGCTTCCTTCGCCGCGCAGATCAGCGCCAGCGCCTGGACGGTCTTGCCCAGGCCCATGTCGTCAGCCAGCACCCCGCCGAGCCCGTGCCGGTAGAGGAAGCTCAGCCAGTTGAAACCCTCCAGCTGGTACGGGCGCAGCTCGGCATTTAGCGTTGCCGGCAGGGGCAGCCCTTTGATGCCGCCCTCGAGCAGCCCGCCCACGGCCTCACGCCAGGCGGCGGCCTGCTCGTCCACAATGCCCAGGTGCGCCAGCTCGTCCCAGAGCCCCGCCTGGAACCGGCTGATCTGCAGCGGTGCATCCTTGTTGTCCTGTAGTGAACGGGCTTCGTCAATGAGGGCCCGCAGCTGATGCAGTTCGGGCAGGTCCAGGGAGAAGTACGCGCCGCTGGGCAGGAGCATCCGGGTCTCACCGGCCGCCAGCGCGGAGAACAGCGCGGCGAAGGACACCGGCTGGCCCTCAAGCGTGATCACAATGCCCAGGTCGAACCAGTCGCGGCTGTCCGTGGCCTTGGTGGAGATGGCCACAATGGGGGCTTCCTCGGCCTCGCGGTAGTCGGCGATGTCGCCCGCGGTGTCCACCACGACGTCCGGGGTGTTGCGGAGCCGCGGCAGCACTTCCTCGGTAAAGGCCAGGGTGTCCAGCCCGCTCAGCTCTGCGGACGCCGCCAGCCGCGGGGTGCCCCAGCCGCCCGTGGCGGATTCGCCCAGCTTGGGTACAACTTCCCAGGGCTGGCCCACGGACTCGAGGATGCGGGCTTCGGTGGGGTCGTCCCGGTAGCCGTGGTCGCCCGGGTGGCGCCACAGCGGCTGCGCCGTGACCAGGTTCCCGGACTTGTAGTGCCATTCCCAGTGCAGGCGCACCTTGTGGTCGGTGCCGTAGTTTGCCAACAGGGACAACGTGGGAACGGCCAGCGTGGGCAGCTCCACGGACTCGTCCGAGGCCGTGACCCGGGCGGCCTGCTTGAGCTTGGGATAGAAACCGGTGAGGAAGCGGGTCTCGTCCTGTGCCGGAATGTGCAGGGCGCTGCCAGCCGTGACGAACGTCAGGAGTTCCTCGCTGAGGCCGCTTTCCAGCGGAGCCAGCGTGATGATCGATCCGGTGCCCACGCCCGGAAGTGCGTCCCCTCCGGACGTCAGGAAGATCCCGTGCGCAGGGCGGCCGATGGTCCCCACGGATGCCGGATCAACCACTTCCCCCTCAACGGTGATGGTGGGCGCTAGCGTCAGCCCGCCGTCGTCGGGCGTTTTTCCGTTTGAGGCGGCGCCGGATTCATCCCCGCCGGGAGCGCCGAACCGGGTCAGATTAAGCCCGACGGCGGCAGGGTCCTCCACGAACCGTACGGGTTCCTGGCCGCTGGCCTGCACCAGCGCGACGCCGATCTTCCGCGCCTGGGTGAGCAGGCTCCAGAAGTTCTTTCCGGCGTAGGTGTTCAGTCCCAGCCAGGGCGCGGTGGAATTGTGCTGGCGGTTGGCGAGGGCGGTGTGGGACGCAAGGAATTCCTGCATCCACTCCACATGCGACTCGTTGCATTCGCGCCGGTAGTTGAGGTAACTGAGCGTGTTCCAGGAGACGTCGCCGCGGATCCACTTGCCCTTGGCGCCCATGATCACGGGGCGCGCCTTGAGCTGGCGCACACTGCGGAGCGGATCACGCCGGCCCGTGTAGGAGAAGTGCGGGGCAGGCTCTTCGATGTCGAACTGCAGGGCCAGCGGGATGCCGTTGGTGGACTGGGTGATTCCCGGCCGGGCAATGAGCGGGCCCAGGGCCTGCTCCCAGTCCGGCATCTCCTGCGCGAGCGGCTCACGGGCCAACCGGGTCGCCTCGGCCGGGGCAAGCAGCTGGACGCGGGTGGCCGGATTGTCCTCCGCAGCGAACAGCAGCGCGGCCACGTGCTTGCAGTCCTTCCGCACGGGGCAGCTGCAGACGCCCACGGTGCAGCTCCAACCGCCCGCCTTCCGGACCAGCTTCGCAGTGGTTGAATAGGGCGCGTCCGAACCGCCGCGGACTTTGCCGAGCATCAGGCCGGTGGCGGCATCGAAGGAAATCCCCGAGACCCGGCTGCCCATGGCGTAGGCGAGTCCGGCCGCGAGGGAGCGGTCGTTGATCGCGGGGGTCTGTATTGCCAGTGCCGCACTCTCGTCCGGTTGGGATGGCATGGTGCGCGCTACTTTCAGCAGGTCAAAAATCTGCAGGTTATCTGATCCATCTTACCGAGCCGGGACAGGCCCTGAAACTTCGCCCAACGTTCAACTCCTCCTCAACCCGCGGACCGGTCCGCGGCATAGCGTGAAAGGGTCCTGAGCACCACCCGCTTTCAGCAGTGAGGATTTCCCATGAGCACCGGTCAGCCCGCCAGCAAGCACCCCGTCGTCCTGACAATCGATAGCGCCGCGGCGGCCAACGAGGACGTTGTTGATTCCAACGTGACGGTGGTCAACGCCATGTACGCGGAACTGCTCGACGCCCCGGAAATTGCGCCGAACGCCCTGCGCAGCTACTACGTTGACTTCTACCTCACCCAGGCGCTGGCCGGCGGCTTCGCGCAGTACGTCTTCACCGTGCCGGAACGCGAAGAGATCGACGCCTACGTCCGCGAAGGCCTGGAAGGCATGGGCGCCACCGCCCACCTTGCGCTGTTCAACCGCACGGCCGCGGCTTTTGATGCGCTCTCCGAAGACGACGCCGATACTTATTTGGACGGGGACACTGAGCATTTTGACGACGTCGACGGCGGAGACAGCACCGACGACGACGGCAGCACCGACGACGACCGCAGCACCGACGGCGACGGCAGCACCGACGGCGACGGCAGCGCCGACGGCGACGGCAGCGCCGACGGCGACGGCGGGAGCGCCACTGCGGAGGCGGCCCGGTCTGCCGAGGCAGTCCGCGAACTCGAGGGGCTCGACGACGACTTCGAGTCGCTGCTGGAGACCGAGGACATCCTTGCGCTGAACGCCGCATGGCTCCGCAGCCAGGAAGGCCTGCTGGTGCTGGCCGACGAGCAGCTGGAGCTGCACATCGCAGAGCGCGTGGCGCAGATCCCCAACCTGGCCGAACGCCAGGCCGAGGCGGCGGAAGAGGCCCTCGAGAATGCGCCGGAGTTCGAACTGATCATCCGCGAACTGTGCGACGTCGCCGGCCACGAGCTGGAGAAAATCACCATGGGCGATCCCAACTACGAGCACAACGGCGAGACTGTCCTGGCCTGGCACTTCACCACGGACCACGGTGATTTCATCATGGTGGAAGACGATGACGAGGCCTACATGATCAGCCCCTCGACCAAGGAAATTGTTGCTGCGGTTGAGTTCGAAGAGGCTGACGCGTAGGTCCCTACTCCGGGGCTGCGGCGACCGCAGCGGGAACACCGGGGTGCATCCCCTGTAAAATTGAGTGAAATCAGACCAGAATGCGGAACGCCGGCGCCGGCTTTAAACCCGGCGCCGGCGTTTGTGCATCACGATGATCGGTGGACATGTCACTCAGGTTTCTTCCCAACAAAGTCACGCCACGGGCCCTGTGGGCCGCGGTGGCCGCTGCCGCTGCCTTGGTGCTGGTGGCGGTGGCCCTGGTGGTGGGGTTGGGGTCCCGGCCGGACCCGGGCAGCCCGGCCGAACAGGCGCTGGCTGACGTCGCCAAAGCGCAGTCGGAAGCCAAGGATGGAAAGGGCCGTTACGGCTCCTTCTGGCTGGCCGGGGGAGACCGCAGCCTGGAGGGCCTGGCGCATCCGCTTCGGACCGACGGCGTCTCCGACCTCCGCACCATCGAATGCGCCGACGGCTGGGTGGCCGCCGCCCGGCTGGGCCAGGACGTCTATGTGCGGTCCAGCGTGCGGGACCAGGTGGTGCGGGCAGGTTCCGGGGACATTCCCCGGCCCGGCTGCATCACTCCCGAAGCCGTGGATGCCATGCTGGCCGACCTCGGCGCCGGACCGGAGGTGCCCGCACCGGCAGAATCGGCGTTCGCGCGTCCGGACGGAGCCTCCGCCTACCGGCCCAGCTACCACATCACGCCCCCGAAAAACTGGATGAACGACCCCCAGCGGCCCTTCTGGCTGGACGGTCAGTGGCACTACTACTACCTTTACAACTCCGGCTACCCCGGGGAGAACGGCACCGAGTGGTACCACCTCACCAGCACCGACCTGGTGCACTGGAAGGACGAGGGGGTGGCGATCGAAAAGTACAAGAACGGCCTCGGCGACATCGAGACGGGCAGCGCCGTGGTGGACCACGGGAACTCCGCGGGGTTCGGCAAGGACGCCGTCATCGCCGTTATGACCCAGCAGGACGAGGGGGTGCAGCGGCAGTCGCTGTTCTATTCCACCGACAAGGGCCATTCGTTCAAGGCCTATGACGGCAACCCGGTAATGGACAACCCCGGGGAGCAGCACTGGCGCGACCCCAAAATCATCCGCGATGAAGCCAACAACCAGTGGGTCATGGCTTTGGCGGAGGGCGAAAAGATCGGACTGTACGCGTCCTCCAACCTGAAGGAATGGCGCTACCTGTCCGGCTTTGAGCGCGAAGGCCTGGGCGTCCTTGAATGCCCCGAGCTCTTTCAGCTCGATGTCGACGGCGACCCGGCCAAGCGGACATGGGTGCTCGCCGCCAGCGCCAACGGGGCCGAGGAGGGAAAGTCCACCGGCGTCGCCTATTGGACCGGAACCTGGGACGGTACACGGTTCACGCCGTCGGAAGAGAAGCACCAGTGGCTCGACGACGGGGCCGATTTCTACGCCGCCGTGACCTGGGACGACCCGCGGCTCACCGAAAGCCAGCGCATGGGCTCCCGCCACGCCATCGCCTGGCTGAACAACTGGGCCTATGCGCGAAAGCTACCCACGGAGGACTGGCACGGCGGCACCGATACGGTGGTGAGGGACATCCGGCTGAAGACCGTTTCCGGCAGGCCCACGCTCGTCTCCACGCCCACCGATGCGTTGAAGTCACTGCAAGGCGAGACTGTCACTGTGGAGGACCGGAAACTGACTCCGGACGGTTCCGCTGAGCTGCCCGCGCCCGACGGCGGTGCATACCGGCTTGACCTCACGCTTGAACGCGCGGCCGGGGACGACGGCTCCGAGGCCAAGGTGGAGCTGCTCGCCGAAAACGGGGTCTTCGCCACAGTGGGCTATGACTTCGACTCGGAAACCGCGTTCGTCTCCCGTGACGGTGCAGCCAAGGAAACCGCCGGACTCGCACCCGATTACGGCACGGTCCGGCGGGCGGAATCCGCTCCCCGCGAGGGCCGGGTGCAGCTGACAATCTATGTCGACTACAGCTCCGTTGAGGTGTTTATCAACGGCGGGGAGAAGACCCTGACGTCGCTGGCGTTTCCCGCGGGCGCTCCCAAGGGCCTTAAAGCCTTGACCAAGGACGGGACTCTGACGCTGAAGTCCTTCAGCTACACGCCGATGGCCGCCGCGTCCTGACCCTCCCGGTGATGGGCGGTCCGGTCCTGGGCTGCCCGAAGTTCGTCGAGGGTGGGCGGGTTGGCGCCGGGCCGGCTGACCGTGATGGCGGCCGCCGCCGATGCGGTCCGGCCGATGGCCTCGAGCACGGAAGGGGCCAGCCCGGCGGTGCCGCGGGTCAGCAGCCCCAGGATCAGGGCGGCCATGTACGAGTCGCCCGCGCCGATGGTGTCCGCCACGGACGTGGTCACGGACGGAATGTGAAGACTGCCTTCAGCCGCGCGGAGCAGTGATCCTTCGGCTCCGGCCGTTATGACGGCAAGCCCGGTGCCCAAGGCCAGGATCCTCTCCGCCGTCTGCTCCAGGTCCTGCCCCGGGTACAGCCAGCGGGCGTCTTCGTCGCTGAGTTTGACGACATCGGTCAGGGGGACGAGTTCTTCGAACAGGGACTTCGCTTCACTGTGGCTGCCGAGCAGTGCCGGCCTGATGTTGGGATCGTAGGTGACCATGCAGTCCCGGTGTGCCTGCTCCAGCAGGGTCCGGACGGCGGCGGCGCCCGGTGCCAGGAACGTGGCGATCGAGCCGGTGTGCAGGACCTTTGGAAAGAAGGCCGGCGCCAGCGCCTCCAGCCGCCAGTCGATGTCGAAGACGTAGCTGGCCGAACCGTCCGCGGCGATAGTGGCCGTTGCCGAGGCAGTGCGTTCGAGGGAACGGGCCCCCGGCAGCAGCACGACTCCCGCGCCGGACAGGTGTGCTTCGATCGCGGCCCCGCGGGCGTCGTCGCCGATTGCCGTCAGCAACCCGGTGCTGACTCCCAGCCGACCGAGACCGTAGGCGACGTTGGCAGGCGAACCGCCGGGGTGCTCCACGTCGCCGTCGGGACGGCTGACGACGTCGATCAGCGCCTCGCCGACGACGATGACGTCGGGGCTGTCGGCAGGGGAGGAGTGCGAACCGGGATTGAACATTGGATCTCTTTCGTGAAGCCGTCCGCGGACCGGTGATCCGGTCCGCGGACGGAGTTTTGGTGAAACTACTGCGGCGCTCAGGCCGTGGCCGCGCCGGTCATGATGGCCACCGCATCGGTCATGCTGTGCGACTGCGGCGTGATGGTGGCAGCGCATTTGCCCAGGCGCTGAATGTGGATACGATCGGCCACGTCGAACACGTGCGGCATGTTGTGGCTGATCAGGATGACGGGGAGCCCGCGGTCCCGCAGGTCCCGGACCAGTTGAAGGACCTGGTTGGATTCGCGTACGCCGAGCGCCGCCGTCGGCTCGTCCAGGACCACCACCTTGGAACCGAAGGCCGCGGCCCGCGCCACGGCAACAGCCTGGCGCTGGCCGCCGGACAGGTTCTCCACGGGGACCGTCACGTCCTGCAGCGTCGAGATCCCCAGCCGGGTCAGCTCTTCTTTGGCCTTGCGGCGCATGCCCTTGGTGTCGAGGACGCGGAAGATGCTGCCGAGCGGGCCGGGCAGGCGTTCCTCCCGGCCCAGGAAGAGGTTGGAGGCCACGTCCAGGGCAGGCGAGACTGCCAGGTTCTGGTACACGGTTTCAATGCCGTGGACGCGGGCGTCCTGCGGGCGTTTGAAGTGCACCTGTTTGCCCGAAACCATGAGTTCGCCCGAGTCCGGAATCTCGGCGCCGGTGAGGCATTTGATGAGCGTGGACTTGCCGGCGCCGTTGTCTCCGATGATGGCCAGGACTTCGCCGGGGTACAGGTCGAGGCTGACCCCGTCCAGGCCCACTACGCGGCCGAAGGTCTTGACGAGGTTCCTGGCCTGCAGGATGGGCTGGCGGAGGCCGGTGCCGGCAGGCTGGAATTGGGTGGCGGTCATGATTTCACCTTTCGGATCCACTGGTCGATGGACACAGCGAGGATGATGAGGACGCCCACGGCGAGGGTCTGGTAGAGCACATCCAGGCCGGCCAGCGACAGGCCGTTGCGGAACACTCCGACAATCAAGGCACCCAAAAGGGTTCCCCAGACGGACCCGCGGCCGCCGAAGAGGCTGGTTCCGCCGATGACGACGGCGGTGATGGAGTCCAGGTTCAGGTCGACTCCGGCGTTGGGGCTGGCGGCGTTGGTCCGGCCGATCTGGATCCAGGCGCCGATGGCCAGGACGGCGCCGGCGGCGAGGTAGACGCTCATGAGGACTTTGTTTACGGCGATACCGGCCAGCCGGGCGGCTTCCTTGTCATCGCCCACGGCGTAGACGTGCCGTCCCCAGGCGGTTTTGCCGAGGATGAACGCGATGGCGATGTAGAGCAGCAGCATCACGACGACGCCGGTGGAGATCCGCACGGGGCCCACCGGGAAGGTGGTTCCGGTCCAGGTCAGCAGGTCCGGCATCGCCGAGCCGCGCACGGTCGTCCCGCTGGAGTAGAGAAGGGTCAGTGCGATGAAGATGTTCAGTGTGCCCAGGGTGACGATGAACGGGGGGAGCCGGAACCTGGTGACCAGGAACCCATTCAGGGCTCCGGCCGCGAGTCCGATGACCAGGCCTGCGAGCAGCGCGACGGGCGCGGGCAGTCCGTTGTTGACGGCAAGTTGGGCCACGACCATGGAGGAGAGGATCATGACGGCCCCAACGGAAAGGTCGATGCCTGCCGTGAGGATAATGAGGGTCTGGGCGATGGCCAGGGTGCCGACGACGGAGACCTGCTGCGTAATCAGGGAGAGGTTTTCAACCCGCAGGAACCTGTCATTGAGCAGGCCGAACACGACCACCGCGATGAGGAGGACGAGGGCCGGGCTGACGGCAGGGTAACGGTGGAGGATATTGCGTATCCGGCTAAGCGGTGTCTGTCGGTCGAGGAATTCCTCCGCCAGGTCGGCATGCCCGGCGCTGGGCGGGCCGGCGGTCTGTTGCTGGGTCACGATATGTCCTGATCTTCGATGATGGGTGCTAATGCGTAGCAAGCTAGCTCGGGAGATGAAGTGCGGGGCGGCCTAACAGGCTCAGACCTCCCCGCACTCAGTGGAACTGGGTGGCTACTTTCCCCAGCAGATGTCGGATGCTGCCGTGGTGGTGATGCTCTTGACGCCGTCGGCCGGCTTGTCAGTGACGAGCTCGACACCGGTGTTGTAGAAGTCCAGGCCCTCGGAGTTGGCGGGCTTCTTGCCGGTCTTGGCCAGGTCAACGATGGCCTTCACGCCCAGTTCGGCCATCTTGATCGGGTACTGCTGTGCAGTGGCGCCGATGACACCTGACTTGACGTTGTTCACACCGGTGCAGCCGCCGTCGATGGAGACCACCAGGACGTCCTTTTCCTTGCCGGCGGACTTCAGCGCCTCATACGCTCCGGCGGCTGCCGGTTCGTTGATGGTGTAGACAACGTTGATGTTGGGGTTCTTGGCGAGGAGGGTTTCCATGGCTGTGCGGCCGCCGTCCTCGTTGCCCTGGGATGCCTGGCTGCCGACGATCTCGTAGTCGCCGCCCTTGCCGCCGGTGTACTTGCCGGTCTTGGCCTCGTCGCCGTTCTTCTTCGCGTCGGCGGTGTCGATGCCGAGTCCGGTGAGGAAGCCCTGGTCGCGGTTGTAGTCGACCGAGACAATCTTGTCGTCGAAGAGGTCCACGAGGGCGATGGTGGCCTTTTTCCCGCCGAGCTGGGCCGCGGTCCATTTGCCGATGAGCTCACCCGCGGCGAAGTTGTCCGTGGCGAAGGTGATGTCAGCAGCATCCGCCGGGTCCGGGGGAGTGTCCAGGGCGATGACGAAGAGGCCGGCGTCCTTGGCCTTCTTGAGGGCGTCGACGACGGACGGGCCGTTGGGGGTGATCAGGATGCCCTTGTCGCCCTTGGAGATGGCGTTTTCGATGGCCTGGATCTGTGTGTCCTCGTCGCCGTCGGCCTTGCCGGCTGCCAGCTTGAGGTCCACGCCGCCGGATTCGGCGGCCTTCTTGGCGCCGTCCTGCATGGAGACGAAGAACGGGTTCGAGGTGGTCTTGACGATCAGCGAGACGCCGATCTTGTCCGACGATGACCCGCTGGTGGAGCCGGCGGAAGAGGTGTTTCCGCCGCACGCCGTCAGGCTGAGCGTGCCGAGCGTCAGGACGGCGCCGAGGGCGAACAAACGGGTTGCGACGGTCCGTGGGGCTGTGGAACTCAACATTGAATCTCCTGTTTCCATGGCACGAGTTGTGCCTGACAACGATGTCATGGAAAATGTAACCAATCTCACAAGGTAGAGTCAAGGCATAATCGAGAATGAAGGACGAGGTTTGACAACGATGTCTAATCGTTACCAATCTGAGGCGACACAGGGCAGGCCAACGATGCGCCATGTTGCGGCGCTGGCCGGAGTTGGCATCAAGACGGTGTCGCGCGTCATGAACGATGAACCGGGCGTCTCCGAATCCACCCGTCTCCGCGTGCTCGGGGCCTCCCAGCAGCTCAACTACCAGCTGGACATGGCGGCGGGAAGCCTCCGGCGGACCGGGCGGCAGACGCTGAGCATCGGCCTGCTGCTGCCCAGCGTCTCCAACCCGTTCAGCGGAGAAATCCACCGGGCGCTGGAGGATGCCCTCGCTGCACGCGGGATCGCGGTGTTCGCCGCCAGCCTGGACGACGATCCCGAGCGTGAGAAAGCACTTGTCGCCGCATTCCTGGGCCGGCGGGTGGACGGCCTGGTGCTGACGCCGATTGCCAAGAGCCAGGCCTACGTCATCCCGGAGCACTCCCGGGACCTGCCCATGGTGTTCATCGACCGCGAACCCGTAGGCATCGACGCCGATGCCGTGGTGACGGACAATGCCGTCGGTGCCGCTAAGGCGGCCTCCCACCTGCTGGCCCACGGGCACAGGAAGCTCGCCTACCTTGGCGACCGCACCGAAATCCAGACGGCGCGGGAGCGGAGGCGGGGATTCATCGAGGAACTCGGGAGGGCCGGCGTCCCGACGTCGACCATCCCCGTCCGCGAAGGTCTGCATGACGAGGAGTCGGCGCGGCTGGCGGCGCGGGAGCTCCTGGCCTCCGACGACCCGCCCACCGCCATTTTTTCCAGCCAGAACCTGGTCACCTTCGGAGTGATGAGGGCGCTCAAGGAGCTGGGTGCCAGCAAACGCGTGGCGCTGGTGGGGTTCGACGACTTCAGCTTGGCGGACATGATGGAACCGGGGATCACCTTGATTGCCCAGCATCCGGAGCGGATCGGCAAGCTCGCCGCGGAGCGCTTGCTGGCCCGCATCGACGGTGACCGGATTGCCCCGAAGACGTATGTCGTGCCGTCCGAGCTCATCCTCCGGGGGTCCGGTGAGATCCCACCGTCCTGAGCGATCCGGTTTCGTCCGCTTTTGCCTTGCCCAATACCGTCCCAATGCGAACCCACCCTTGAAAGGGAGCACCATGACCAAAACGCTTTACGCCGAATTCACGGTCAAACCCGGCAGCGAAGCCCGGGTGGCCGAAATGATGCGCGAGCTCACCGAAAAAGTCCGCAGCGAACCGGGCAACGAACTGTTCCTGCCCTACACGCGTGAGTCGAACCCCCGGGAGTACTTCGTCTTCGAGGTGTACCGGGACGAGGCCGCGTTCCAGGAACACATCGGCGCGGACTACGGTGCGGCCTTCAATGGAGAGCTGGTGCGCCACATCGAAGGGGACGGTTCGGTTCTGACCTGGCTGCAGCCCCAGGCCTAAGGAGTTCGCGAGCGAGAGGGCCGGTGCCCGCGGGGGGATCCCGCGCGGGCACCGGCCCTTTCCTTTGGGTGCTGCAGCTACCTGCTGTTCTTCACCGTACTGAGTGCGGCGGAAAACATGGATGGCTTCAGCGGGGTGACCGTGAGCGACTTGACCCTGGCCGTGCCGCCTTCGGCAAAGAGGGCCACCTGACCTGCGCCGGCGCCCGGGAACACCTGGTCCGTAATGGTACGCAGGCCGTTCTGGGCAAAGACCTCCACCGACGCGCGGTCAACGTAGATCCGCAGGGTCACGTTGCCGCTTCCATCAACGGTCACCGGCGCCGAGTCCACCGACGTGAACAGTGGGTGGAAGCCCGTGTTCCCGGAATTGCTCCGGTCCACGTAGACCTCGCCGGTTGCTGCGTCGTAGCCGATCTCAGTGGACGTTGTTCCGTCTCCCAACACCGTTATGCCGGACTTGGCTGCCGTTCCCGGGGCGAACGTGACATCGATCCTTTGGACATCGCCAGACGCCGTAGCCGGAAGCGGGTGGACGCCCGGTGCAATGCTGCGGGCCGACTTCTCGCTGTAGGAAGATTTCGCGGCCAGCTTGTCCACCTGGCTTGCCGCCTTCTGGGTCAGCCGGGGCCCGTCGGCAGTCTGGGTGAGGCCCACTTCGCGGGGCAGCGACATCGCGCTGCGCCAAGGGGAAGTGGGGACGAGGTTGGCGTAATCCCAGTTGTTCATCCATCCGAGCATGACGCGCTTGTTCTGGGGCATGTTGCCGAAGGAAACCGAGGCGTAGTAGTCGCGGCCGTAGTCCAACCAGTCATAGCCCTGCAACCGGGGCTTGGCCGGCCGTGCCGAAGCGACGAACTCATCGGCCAGGAGGTGCCCCCAGCCGAAGCGGTTGTTGTCCACGATCCGGATGCTGGCCTGGCGGCCCCTGAACTCCGCGACATTCCACGATGCCCAGTCCAGGACTTCGCTGTTGGTTCCCGTGGCGGACCGGACCACCTGCCCGTCCACCACGAGGTTGACTGTGGTTTCGTCCGAGCGGGGAACGGCCGCCTGGTCGGTCAGCATGACGTGGTCAAGGGTGAGGTGTCCCCACCCGCCGCCCGCCTGGTCCACGACCCTTAGCTGTGCGCTCCGGCCGGCGAACTCCGAAACGTCCCAGCCCTTCCAGTTGAGCGCGCCGGCGTTGTCTCCGCTGACTGTTCTGACAACGTTGCCATCGATCAGGAGCTGGGCTTCCAGGACTTCCCCGGAGTCGGCGGCGCGTTGCCCGCCGCCGACGAGCATGCTCATGAAGTTTCGGGTGACGGTGAAGGCCGGGGACGTGAGGGTGCCTTGGCGGTCATCACCCGGGGCGCCACCCGCTTCGAAGGTGTTGATCCGTTTGGCCCCGATGAAGTAGTCGCCGCCTGCCGTGGCCGGCTGGAAGGCGGGCTCCAGGTCCGCGGTTCCGGTCCAGCCGGCGTCGGCCAGTGTGCTGCCGTCCGGAACCTCGAAGCCGTTGAACAGCAGGTCTCCGGCCGGGGCATTGTTGTCCAGCTTGTCCGAGATGCGGGGATGCTGTCCGCCGCCCACGAGGAAGTTGATGTAGTCACTGCCGACCGTGAACTCCGGTGAACTCATGGAGCCAAGCGGCCAGTCGCCGTCGTTGAAGGAATTGACCAGCCCGGCCCCGGCATAGCCGGTGACCTGGTTCTGTCCTGCCAGTGTTCCCTGTGCCGGTGTGTCGGCAAACGGCCCGTTCTTCCAGTTTCCAGGTTCGTTGTTGACCGTCCAGCCGCCGTAACTTCCGTCGTTGAAACCCGCCAGCGGAGTTCCGGCCGGGAGGGAATCCACGGGGTCCGTGGTGTCCGAAGTGAACGTGGTGCCGTCAAAGTCACCCACGAAGTACTGCCCTGCAGAACCGCCCGCCACGCCGCCGGGATTGATGTTCACCACCATGACCCACTTGACGTTGTCCGGGTTTCCGTCCACGGCCAATGGAAAGAGGTCAGGGCATTCCCACAAGCCGCCAGTTGCGTTTGCCGGCCCGAAGGAGCTCAGCTCGGTCCAGTCCTTGAGGTTATCGGACTTGTACAGGAGCACCTTGTGGTCCAAGGCCTCCACGGCGGTCATCACCCAGTAGCCGCCGCCGTCGGGGGCGTCGTACCAGAAGACCTTCGGGTCGCGAAAGTTAGCTGAGTTGCGGTTGAGGACAGGGTTCTGGCCGTACTTGGTCCAGGTCTGGCCCTGGTCCAGGCTGTACGCCAGGGACTGCGCCTGCAGCCCGCGGTGCGGGGATGCGTCCTTGTAGGCGCTGGTAAAAATCGCCACCAGGGGAGGATTTGTCGCGGTGCCGAAGCCGGAGGAGTTGTTCTTGTCCACCACCACGCTGCCGGAGAAGATGTCCTGCTGGTCATCGGTGGGAATCGCCAGCGGCTGCTCCTTCCAATGGACCAGGTCAGTGGACGTGGCATGCCCCCAGGACATGTTCCCCCAGGTGTTCCCGGACGGGTTGTGCTGGTAGTAGAGGTGGTAGACGCCCTTGTAGAAGACCATTCCGTTGGGATCGTTCATCCAGTTCTTCTCCGGCGAGAAATGGACGGCGGGGCGGTACTGCTCTTCACCCGGAGTGGTGGCCGCTCCGGCCGGGATGGCCCCGGCCAAGGCGCCGCCAAGGGCCAGGCCTGCCAGTGCCACGGCGGTGACTGCCCGCAAGCCGATGGTTCGTGTTGTGTGCATAGTGCTGAGGTCGCCCTTCATCGCGCGTGTCTTTCCCATAAAGACAACGTTGTCAGTGGAGGGAACGCTAAATTAAGTCCACGAGACAAGTCAACGGACCGGTACGCGAGAGGCCGGATACGGCACGGCAAAGCTCGGCGGGCAGGACCGTTCCGGGCCTTACTGGTCGCCGCCGGGGTCCGGCCAGCCTATTCCGCCGCGCTGGTCCGGTACGAGGCAAGGAACGTGGCGATCCTGCGCACAGCTTCCTCAATGTCCTCGACGGCCGGAAGGATGACAAAGCGGAAGTGGTCCGGCCGGGGCCAGTTGAACGCCGAACCGTGTGAGACCAGGATCTTTTGTTCGCGCAGCAGGTCCAGGACGAACTGTTCGTCGCTCTTGAAGGGGTAAAGCTCCGGGTCAAGGCGGGGAAACAGGTACATGGCCGCCGCCGCGGGCACGCACGTGACGCCGGGAATGGCGGTGAGCAACTTATGGGCGCGGTCGCGCTGTTCGCGCAGCCTGCCGCCGGGCCGGATCAGGGCCTCGATGCTCTGGTAGCCGCCAAGGCAGGTCTGGATGGCGTGCTGCGCCGGCACGTTGGGGCACAGGCGCAGGGAGGCCAGCAGTTCCAGGCCTTCGCGGTACGCCTGTGTTGCGGCCAGCGCACCGGTGACGGCCACCCAGCCGGCGCGGTACCCCGGCATCCGGTAGGCCTTGGAGAGCCCGCTGAAAGTCAGGACGCAGACGTCCTCGGCCACCGAAGCGGTGTGGATATGCTGGGCGTCCTCGTACAGGATCTTTTCGTAGATTTCATCCGAGAACAGCACCAAATGGTGCTTGCGGGCCAACTCGGCAAACTGCTCCAGAATGTGCCGCGGGTAGACGGCACCGGTGGGGTTGTTCGGATTGATGATCACGATTGCCTTGGTGCGCTTGGTGATCTTTGATTCGACGTCGGCCATGTCCGGCCACCAGTGCTCGTCCTCATCGCACAGATAGTGCACGGGCTTGCCGCCGGTCAGGGTGACGGCGGCCGTCCACAGCGGGTAGTCGGGCGCAGGAATGAGGATCTCGTCGCCGTTTTCCATAAACGCCTGCAGGCACATGGAAATGAGCTCGCTCACGCCGTTGCCGATGAAGATGTCCTCGACGCCGATCTGCATCAGGCCCCTGGTCTGGTAGTACTGCGAGATGGCCGTGCGGGCCGAGAAGATGCCCTTGGAATCGCTGTAACCCTGCGCCCCGCGCAGGTGGTGGATCATGTCCACCACCACGGACTCGGGGGCCTCCAGGCCGAACGGCGCGGTGTCGCCAAGATTCATCTTGAGGATCCGGTGCCCTTCGGCTTCCATCTCCTTTGCTGCCTGGAGGATGGGCCCGCGGAGTTCGTAGCGGACATTCTGGAGTTTGCTGGAGTGCTGCATCGGACGCATGCTGTGATCTTTTCACAGCGCTGGTCCCGCGGCGCCGTCGCGTAGTATTCCAAACCCTGCGACGTGGCGGGTTTAGACTGTGGGCAGCGCCCTTGAAGCAGCCCGGGGGACTCTTTTCTGTGCCGGGGGGACAGAACGATGAACCGTATCCAGGGATCAACCAGCCCGCTTCGAACGCCGCGGCGGGCAGCGGGGTCCAACGATGACCGATCGCCGGCCGATGACGTGCCGGTGTCCGATGACACGCCGCTGATCGAGGGGATCGACCGGATTTTCGGCGGGCTCGGAGTCCGGGGCCGTGTGGTGCTGAGCCAACTGCCCCTTTCGGTCACCCTGTTCCTGGTTGTGGTCGCTGCCGTGATCTTCAGTCCGGCAACGCTGGTGAATGACACGTTCAGGCTCGCCCTGCTGGCGCATGCCATACTGTTCGGCCTCTGCCTGGCCGTTCCCTGGGGGAGGCTCCACCCCGAAGCATTCACGCTGATTCCCGTCCTCGACTGCGTGGCCATCGGATTTACGCGGCATGCCGGCGGCCCCAGCTTCAACATCCTGAGCCTGCTGCTGGTTTTCCCGGTGGTCTGGCTGTCCGTGGGCCGGCACCGGCACCGGGTTGTCCTGGCAGTCCTCGCGGCAGTGCTCAGCACCGTTGTCCCCGCCGCCGCCCTGGGATCGGACCCGGCGCAGGCTCCGATGATCCGGACCATCTTCCTGCCGCTGGTGATGGCCGCGATCGCGGTGACGGCCCACGTCGTGGCCGGCGCTCTGTACCGGCAACGCTTGACACTGGTCCGCAAGGACCGTGACCTGGCTGCAACCCTCGCCGAGAGCGTGCAACATCAGGGGTTGCTTGATGCCGTGCTTTCAACCGTTGATGTGGGTGTCTGGGTGGTGGACCAAAACGGCCAGGACGTGCTGACTAACAGGGCCATGCGGACCGACCCTTCGTTGGCCCGGCTGACCCGCGCCGCAGGGTCTGCGAAGCTCTTTCACGGCGACAGGACCACCGTTGTGCCGCCGGAGGGGTTCCCTGCCGCGCGGGCTTCCCGGGGTGAGGCGTTCACCCATGAGCTTTACTGGGCCGGCGAGGAAACGGAGCAACGGGCCTATTCCGTCAGCGGCCGCGCCATCCGGTCCCTGGACGGGACCAACACGGGGGCCGTCGTGACCTTCGCCGAGGTGACCGCCCTGATAAACGCCTTGGCGGCCAAGGACAATTTCGTCGCCACGGTATCCCATGAGCTGCGCACGCCGCTGACATCAATACTCGGCTACCTGGAACTGGTCCTGGACGAACCCGGCCACGAGGACATAGCGCCTGAGCTGCGGATCGTGGAACGGAACGCCGGCAATCTTCTGGGCCTCGTGAATGACCTGATTGCCGTCGCGTCTGAAAGCGTGGAGCTCGTCCTGCGGGATACGGACATCGCAGATCTCCTCGCCGCAGCCGTGGCCGCCAACCAGGCGCGGGCAGCCCTTTGCGGGGTGGCGCTGGTGCTCGACGCGGACCAACCGCTCACCGCACGGGTGGACCCCGCCAGGATCCAGCAGGTGCTCGGCAACCTGATATCGAACGCCATGAAGTACTCACCGGACGGCGGAAGGATCACAGCCCGTGCCCGCAGGAACGGCAAGGAACTGGTCTGCTCGATCACCGACACGGGCATCGGCATGACGGAGGAAGACCAGGAACAGGCATTTACCAAGTTTTTCCGTTCCGCCCGGTCCCGCGATACGGCCATTCCCGGAGCAGGCCTTGGCCTTCCCATCAGCAAAACCATCATCGAAGGGCACGGTGGGTCGATCGGCCTCACCAGCGCACCGGGAGAGGGCACCACCGTGACCTTCACCCTTCCCGCTGACCCGCGCTAACGTCCGGACCAGCTGTTCGGATCAGGTGTTCTGGTGGAGCGCTTTCGCCAGGATGCCCAGTACTTCGTCGTCCACTTCCTCAACCGACGTCAGCCGCACCCTGCGGTCGAAGAAATCACCCGCCCGCACCTTGACGGGCTCGAGCCTGCCCTCAGCTGGGGCGTCCAGCCGAAGTGCGACGTCCACAGTGGTGTTGTTGGCACGCGTGACCTGGGCGAACTTCCGCCGTGGAGAGTGGAGGGACACGTAACCCTTGCGCATCTGGATCTCGACGCCCGCCGTTTCGGCAGCCCAGGCCAGGAACGCATCCGCAATGGGCCGCAGCGCGGGGTGGCTGGCGTACTGGGCGTCGATCAATTCATCGGCGTCACGCAGCATGAATTCGGGGTAGCCGAACATCTCCCAGGACGCGGCGTGCTGAGCGTAGCCCGTGATCCCGTGTTCGTCCCGCATCCAGTCCCGGAGCTCGGAGTCGTTCTTCAGTCCCGCCTCGCGCCCCCGCTCGGCCCACCATCCGGCGTCGTGGCCTGACTTGCGCAGGAGCAAAGCCTGGTTGCTGTCCACCATGGTCTGCCAGGTCTTCGCGGCGTTCTTGAGATCGGTCGGCTTGCGCATGCTCAGATCCTAATGCCGCCGGCTGCGGCGCGGTCCCCAAAAAGAATTTTGGGGACCGCGTAACTTTTCCGGAACCCGCAGCGATGTAAGGGGAGTGTGGACCGCGTCCGCACCGCTTGAGTGGCCGGATCCAACCTGGCCGTTACTGACACTGTTGTATATGTTTTCGGAGGGTTCCATGTCCTTGTTCACTGTTTTTGCCACTAGCAAGATTGCCGCGAGCGCATTGGCGGCCGGCACGCTGGCGGTCGGTGGCACCGGCGCAGCCGCATTCGCCGGAGCGCTTCCGTCTGACGTCCAGCAGAGCGCCCACGAACTGCTCGGCGCCCCCGCCCCGCACGTCGGCGGCGTTTCCGGGACCGCCACGGCCGACGCCAACGCCGAGGCTTCCGCTTCCGCCACGCCGTCCGCTTCCGCCGATGCCGCCGCTGAGAGCGACAACGCCAAGGCCGAAGCATCGGCAACCGCTGTTGGCCCGGACGCCGCCGGCCCCGCCGCTTACGGCCTGTGCACCGCCTTCACCAAGGGTGGCCTGGCAGCATCCTCCACCGGTTTCGCATCGCTGGCCATCGCCGCTGACGGCGAAGCCAACATCGACAGCTACTGCGCCGACGTAGTTGCCGCTGCCAAGTCCGACAGCCACAAGGTTGACGGTGCCGGCTCGGGCGAGGCCGCAGCCGATGTCAACACCCCGAAGGTCCCGGAGGTTCCGGAAGCACCGGAACTGCCCACCCAGGCAGCCGTTCCCGCCGCACCGGAACTCCCCGCCGAGGTCCCCACCCAGCTCCCCGAGCTGCCCACCTCAGCTGGCCGTCCGTAACACAGCCGCCTATGGTGGATCGCGGGACTCCTTCGCTTTGGCAGGAGTCCCGCGGTGCAACAGGCGCCAGTCCACAGCCTTCCGGAACCCGGATATGTGACCACGCTGCGTGGCATGGAGGAGCCTGACGGTGCTCGACACTTTGGCAGATGAATACGTGCACACGGCAGGGGCCGACCCCGCCGTGCTGTTCACCCTTGTCTACCGAAAGTTCTCCGGCGCCGTGCTCGGTTACCTGAGGGCCCGCGGAGTGGATGATCCGGAGGCGGTCACCCAGGACGTGTTCCTGGCCTTCTACCCGAAGCTTGACGGCCTGACCGGCGGACTCCAGGGCGCCAAATCGCTCATCTTCTCCATTGCCCACGCACGCATGGTGGACCACTACCGCCGCAACGAGCGCACACCGGTCCTCAGTCCCTATGAGTCAGACCTCGACGGACGAAGCTCGGCCTCGGCCGAGGAACTGGCACTCGCGAAGGTTGATGGCGGAGGTGCCGGGGCCCTCCTCGAAGGACTAAGCCCGGACCACCAGGAAGTGCTTGCACTCAGGGTGGTCGCGGATCTCTCCGTGGAACAGGCCGCTGACGTCATGGGCAGGACTCCGGGAGCAGTAAAACAGTTGCATCGCCGGGCGCTCAGCGCCCTCAGGGAACGCGCCTTAATAGGAAGCCAGGCACATCATGAGTGACATCTCCTCATCCCGGGACCAGTGGATCATCGACGAACTGCTGGCCGACGCCGGCATGGACGACGACGGCGAGCTTCGCCCCGTCCTGCTGGAACTGCGTGCCCTGGCAGCCGACAGCCCCCGTCCATCCGCAGCGGTGGAAGCGCTGATGGCACCGGCCGCCATGCTTGCAGCAGTCCCCACTGCGTCCGCCGCATCCGCCAGCGCCGAGTCAACCGCGCCGGCCATTTCCGCCGCCGCCGCATCCGCCGCCTCCACCGTCGACGAACTTGCCGCCCGACGCCGGCGCAAAAGCCGCCTTCCGCTCACAGCCCTCACCGTCGCGGCGGCCTTGGCCGCAGGAGGCGCCGCCGCTGCGGCCTCGGATGAAAACTTCCGCCACACCTTGGGCAACGTCGGTCATGCCGTGACGTTCATCGTCGGGACCATGACGCCCGGCGCCGGGGGGAAGACTCCCGCCCAGCCCGCGCCGGATACTGGTGGAACAGTGGCTGGAACGCCTGCACCGACGTCACCGGCCCCATCCCCGGCAGACGGCGGATCAGTCCCCGGCGGGCAGGCCGGCGGGGGAACCCCCGCCGATCCCGCCACACCCTCACCAGGCGCATCCGGGACCCCCGGACTTACGCTGCCCGCAAAACCCGATCCCCGGAATCCGGGCACCATTCCGGGGCATGGCCAGTTGCCTACCGTGAAGCCGCTTCCGTCTCCTCCGGTGAGCCCCGACCCGTCCGGGCTGGTTCCCACGCCGCCCGTTGAACTGCCGACTCCCGAACTGCCCAGTCCGCCGCCGGACCGCTAGCAACCCAGTCAACTAGCCACCCAGTCAACGCGGATCCGCGTTGACGCCTCGGGCTAGTATCCGCTGGCCGCGGTCTTCACCATCTCTCCTCCCGGGCTGACCAGATACCAGACGTCGTTGACGCCCTGGCCGGTGATGTCCCCGGCGGCCTTGTCCTGGATGTAGTAGTACACGGGAAGCCCGTTGATGGTGACCTGCTTCTTACCTTCCGGCGTCGCGATGGTTCCCACCGTTCCGGTCACGCCGTCAACTGCCGGCGACGCCGATTCCGTGAGAACCGGCGGCCATGCCGCTATGCAGCCGCCCGTGCAGGCACTGGTACCGGAGTCCTTGACGTCCTTGGTGAAAAAATAGACGCTCATGCCGTTGGCAGCCACCACGATCTGGCCGGCACCGGATGATGCCGTCTTCAGCTCCGCCGCGCCCGCGGGGACCGGGGACGACGCCGGCGCGGACGTTTCGGCAGAGGCGGAGGCCGACGTCGTTCCTCCCGCAGTAGTGGGCGGCGTTTCGGTGCCGCCGCCACAGGCGGTGAGAAGCACGGCCAGCGCCACAGCTGACAGCCCTGCGCCCAGTTGCTTTTTCATGTCCAGCTCCTTGGATTCGTGCCGGCCAAAACGGTGGGGTCCGGCGCTACCCGGTACGACGTGCTTGGGCGGAGAATGGTTCACGGCGGCCGCTCCCTGAACCGTTTGCGCCGCGGCGGCGTCGTAACAGGGGACGGCGGGCGTTCGGCCTGCCGCAGCAGCACGAGGCAGCACACACAATGCAGGGCACCATCAAAACAGCGGGAGGGCCGCGGATGCCGCTCGATGAAGACGTCGTAGCAGCGATCTACCGCGAGCACGGCGCGGCCCTGCGGCGCTTTGTGCTGAGCGCCTCCCGCGATCCGCAGCTGGCGGACGACGTTGTTCAGGAGACCGTGCTCCGCGTCTGGCAACAGGCTCCGGAGATTACCGGCAGCCTGCGGAGCTACCTCTTCCGCACTGCCCGGAACATCATGATCGACAACTACCGAAAGGCCCAGCGCCGTCCCATCGAGGCGACAGAGCGGGACGTGGCGGATCCGGCGGAAGCCAGCGAACGGGTTGACGAGCTGCTCAACCGCGTCCTGATGGAGGAAGCCCTGCTGCGGCTAAGTACAGAACACCGGGACGTCCTGGTGGCCCTGCACTACCGCCGCTGCACTGTTACGGAAACGGCTGTGCAGCTCAACATCCCTGCCGGGACGGTGAAGTCCCGCGCGTTCTACGCGGTGCGGGCGCTGCGGACCATCCTTGATGAAATGGGGGTGCAGCGGTGAGCGGCGCGGAAATGCACAAATTGTTGGGGGCATACCTGCTGGGCGGGCTGGAGCCGGTTGAAGCGTCTCGCTTCGAACAGCACCTGACAGCGTGCGCGGACTGCCGCCGGGAGCTGGACGAACTCGCCAGCCTGCCGGCGCTGCTGGACTCCCTCCCTGTTGCCGACGCCGTCGCCCTCACGGGCACCGCCTCCGCGGCGTCGGCAACCCCGGGGACCGGCAGTGCGGAGAGCGATGGCCTTCCCGCAACCGCCGCCGCCATGCCCGTGGAAGCTACCCCTGCAGGAGCCACGTCGTTGGGGTACGTGGCTCCCGCGGGGGACCCTGCTGGCCTGCTGGACGAGCTGGCGGTGCGGCGTCGGAAATCCCGACGGCGGTGGACGGCGTTCGTCGGGGCGGTGGCCGCCGCGTGCCTGGCGCTGGGATTCCTGGCCGCTCCGCTGTTCAACCAGCCGCCGAAGCCGGACGCGAGCTATTCGGTGGAGGCGCCGGGCGGGCTGCAGGTCCAGCTTGCCCTGATGCGGAAGGCGTGGGGGACCGAAGTCTCGTTCACGGGGACCAGCCTGCCCACCCAGGGAACTTTGTCCCTGTGGGTCAAGGGCCAGGACGGCACCGAGGACCGCGCCTGCAGCTGGTCCGCGACGCCCGGCGGCCGGTCCAGGATCACCGGCGCAACGCCCACCCAGATCGGCCGGATCAGCAGCGTGGAACTGCGTAACGAGGGGCAGCAGACGGTGGCTGTCATTTCCATGGTGGACGGCACATCCGGCGCCCATTGACGCGGTCCGTACCCGGTGGGACGCTGGGCACATGGTCCGCGGCAGGACCGGGCGTTTCGCCCGGATTCAGCCCTTCGGCATCGACAGGGTGGCAGCCGCCGTCGGTGGTGATCCCGACGTGCTCCGCATGGAAAACCTGGACACTGACATCGCGCCGCCGCCGTCGGCCATCATCGCCACCCGCGAAGCGGTGGGAAACAAGGCCGCCAACAGCTGGCTGCCCTTCACCGGGATGCCGGCCCTCCGTCAGGCGGTGGCACACCTGCTCCGGCAGCAAACAGGGCTCTCCTACGATCCGCGCTCCGAGGTGGTGATCACCGGCGGAGCCCTGGCGGGAATGCTCAGCGTCCTCCTGGCCACCGTGGACCACGGGGACGAAGTAATACTCACTGATCCCACCTACGCGGGAATGATCAACCGCGTCCGGCTTGCCGGGGCTGTGCCGGTATTCGTCCCGCTGATGGTGTCCGGCGGGCGCTGGCGCCTGGACCCGGGACGGCTGGCAGCCGCGGTCTCCGCCCGCACCCGCGCCATCCTCCTGATGAGCCCGTCCATGCCCTCCGGTCACGTGTTCAATGACGCCGAGTGGGGCGCCGTCCGCGACGCCTGCCAGCACGCGGACTGCTGGCTGCTGTACGACGCCGCCATGGACCGGATCCTGTTCGACGGACTGCCGCACCGCCATCCGGCGTCGTTCCCCGAACTGGCGCACCGCACCATCACCCTGGGCGGCGTGTCCAAGAACTACCGCATGATCGGCTGGCGCGTCGGCTGGGTGGCGGGTCCCCCGGAGGTCATGGGGGATATTGCCCTCGCGGCGATCTACAACACCGCGGTGGCCAGCGGCTTCGGCCAGGCAGGTGTCCTCGCCGCGCTGACCACCGCCGACGACGGCATTGCCGGTGCCGTGCAGGAGTGGCAGTCCCGCCGGGACCTGGTGACCAGTGAACTGGCCGGGCTTCCCATCGTGATACCCGAGGGCGGCTGGTCCCTGCTGCTGGATGCCGAAGCGCTGGGGATGCGGGCGCCGGAACTGTCCCGGCGGCTCCTCGAAGCGGGCCGGATCGCGGCGACGCCCATGACGGCGTGGGGCCAGGACGTGGCCCCACGGTACGTGCGGCTGGTCTACGCCACCGAACCGATGGGCCGGCTGCAGGGCATCGGGGCGCGCGTCCGGGCCGCCCTCGAAGACTCCGAGCGCGTGCTCAGGCGTTGAGGGCGCGGAACTCCGCCACGAGCTGCGGATCCTCGCAGGCCCGGGCGAAGGCTTCGATGCGTTTTTCGATTTCGCGGCCCAGCAGCCAGCCACCGATCGGCTCCGCCACGGGCCGCAGCCACGCCGGCCGGCAGGAAAAGGTGTACTTCCAGACTGCGCGGGTCCCGCCGTCGGCCGGGGTGAACCGCCACCCGCCGCCAAAGTTGCCGAAGAACCACGGACCGGAGACCATGGTCATGCCCACATTCCGGGGCGGCGCGTAGGAGACGTATTCGCTCACCATCACCAGCCCCATCTTCGAGACCGTGCGGGTGCGGACGCCTTTGCCGGCGGCCCGGGCGCCGTCCAACCAGCCCTGGGCCGAAATGAAGGGATCCCATTTCAGCCGGAAGTCGCCGGTGGTCTGCGAGAACGCAAAGGCAGTTTCCGGATCGAGTCGGATGAAGCGTTCGGCGCGTACCTGGGGCATGCGTCCACCCTAGCCCGGAGGGCGCGGGCGGCTCACATTTTGGCCAGTTTTGCCCGTGCCACCTGGAACACGCCATAGGCAATCAGGCCGATGCCGACGGCGGCCAGCAGGTACAGCCCGAACGGCTGGTCCCGCAGGGCCTTCAGGCCGCCGTCGAGCCCGGTTGATTCCTCCGGGTGCGCACGTACGGTTGCTATGACAATCAGCAGGCCCACCAGCAGGAGCGCAAAGCCCTTCGCCACGTAGCCAACCACGCCCGAGACTGTGACAGCCGTGCGCGTGGGGCCCGGGGCAGGCATCCTGAGGTTCTTTTCGAACGACTTACGGACGCCCCGGATCCCGTACACAATCCCTGTGATGGCAACCGCGGCGCCGACGACGATCAGCAGCGGAACACCGCCGGGCGCCTTCATCAGTGCGATGGTGAAGTCGCTGGTGGACTGGCTGTTGTCCTTCCCGGTGCCGACCGCGAACGACGCAAGCGTGACGGCGAACGCGGCAAACACCACGGCCTGGCCCGCTGCCTTGAGCTTCCGGAGAACCTTGTCTCGCTTCGGCAGGTGGCTGTAATCGAAAATCGCGTCGCTGGTCTGCCAGATGGCCAGGGCCACGCAGGCGGCGAAGCTGCTCCACAACAGGATGGGCCCGGCCGGCTGGCTCGCCAGTTCCTGCACGGCGCCGCTGACATCCGCCTTGCCCTCCCCGCCCATGGCCAGGCGGATGGCGATGGAGCCCACCAGGAAATGCAGGAGGCCGCTCACGGCGAACCCGGTGCGGGCCATGAGCTCCATCGGCCGCGAATTGGTGACTTCCTCAGCCGTACCGGCGGCCGATCTCAGTTCTTTTTTGATGTCCGGTTCCTCGCGTTCTTTTTTGATGTCCGGTTCCTCGCGCAGTTCTCGTGGCCGCGGGCTTGTCCCGCCGTGGTGTTAAAGGCCAATCGTGCCACGGGAACCGGATCCGGAACAGCTCTCTTTCCGGTGGCTTTTCGGGTGTCCCTTTCCGGCGCCGTGCACGCTGGACAGGGACCCCGCGGGGCCGTATGGGGAGTGATGCCCATGGCGCGCCCCGTAGTGACATGGCACGATGTGGACCAGCCGCACCCTCGCGACGGCACCATTCTCTGGGGAGACACCATGACCTTTTACGGTGCTGACGTCAGTCAGCTTCGAGCCTTGGCCAAAGCTGCAGACAAGGCTGCGTCGCTGCTCAGCACCAGTGCTTCCTCGCTGCAGAGCCAGATCCTCGCAGCTCCCTGGAAGGGCGGCGACGGCGAGCGATTCCGGCAGGAATGGACGGGCAGCCACCGTCCAAGCCTGGAGCGGGTGGTGGCAAGCCTCCGGCAGAACTCCAAGGTCCTGCTGCAGCATGCCGCGGAGCAGGAAAAATCCTCGGAGGCCGGCTCGGGCGGCACGGGTGCGGGGCCGGGCGGGTTTTTCGAGCAGATGAAGAACTGGGTGGAGGAAAAGCTGGAGGCCGCCCGCGAGGCCGCCGAGCACCGCGCCGATCTCCAGGCCCAGCTGGACAAGATGTCCGGAGCCAGCCCCGAAGAACAGGCCAAATGGTGGGCCAGCCTCTCCGCGGCGGACAGGAAGTACCTGATCGAGGGGGAGGGCCCTGACGGTCCGCTGGCCAAGGACCTGATGGCCATGGACGGCGGGATCCCCGAGTCCGCGCAGGACCTGGCCCGGAAGCACCTGCTGGAGCTGGCCAAGGAGGACATTCCCGTCTATACGGAGACGGGCAAGGCGTCCATCGAGGCCCGCGTCCTCTGGGTCCACGGCGGCGCCGAGGTGGGCACCGAAGTGGTGGAAAACGCGGACGGCTCGGCCACGGTGAAGGTGTACGGCAACATGGGCCTGGGTGTGAACGACGCCACGGGGTCCGCCGGTGCCACGCTCACGGGCGAAGTGGCCCGCGAGTACACGTTCGACAGCGTCGAAGAGGCCATGGCTGCCCGCAACCAGATGTACGAGGACCTTCCGCCGGACAGCGTGGGCGAGATCAAGGACGTGGCCGGAAACCCGCCGGACTACATCCTGGACACCCTGAACGAGGCGGCCTCGGATAACGGCTCCAGCGGCCATGAGGACAAAGCCAAGGGATCGTTGAGCCTGGAGGCGGGGGCCGAGTCCACTGATGCCGCCGGTTCCGCGAAGCTGGAACTGGCCTATGAGAAGAACCTGACTGACGGGACAGCCAGGGGCAGCGTGGAGGTTTCCGCAGAAGGCAACCTGGACTTGGACGGGCGGACGTTTGAGGCCTCCGGCAAGGGCGGGCTGGAGCTCAACATGGACAAGGACAACAACATCAGTTCGGTGTCGCTGTCCATGGAGGGAACTGTGGCGCAGGGCGTCAAAGAAGGCATGGACGTCAAGGCGGGCAACATCGAATCCAGCGTGACGGCAGGTACCCAGGGCTCGGTTAAGATCGACATCGATTACACGCCGGAGAACAGCGCCTTGATCGACAGCTACATGAAGAACGTGGCCCTGGGGAACAGTGGGGCAGCCGCCCAGGACGCCGCCAGGCTCTACGAGGCGGGCTCAGCCACCGTCCAGGTGAACACTGTGGTCACGGCGTCCAACGAGGCCGGATTCGACATCAAGGCCGGCGAGGTCAAGGTCAGCACGGAGAACCAGGTCACCACCAACGTCAGCACGTACCAGAAGGTTCCGAACGACACCAAGCTGTCCCGGCTGTAATTCCGCCGCCTGCCCATAAACGCCGCCTTCCCAACAAAATTGCATTACCGCTGAAGGAGCAACCACCAGCCATGACAGTTCACATCGAATCCCCGCTCGGTTTCACGGCGGACTTCCCCGACCACACCCTGGTCCTAGACGACTCCGCCGCAGGTCCCAACACCGAGCAGTACGGGTTGCTGGGGGATGTCCTGGTCACGGTCATCACGGATGACGCCTCCGTTGAGGGACCGGCCCAGGCCAACGGCTGGGCACACCTGATGGCAAGCCATTATCTTGACGAGCGCGGCGGAAACCTGCTGACCGAGGGCGAACTGAACCTTCCCGGCAAAGCCGCGTACGCCGTCGTCGTCGGTTATGACGATGTGCGCGGCGACGCGAAAGCGGCCGCCACCGTGGGGGTATGGGAAAAGGACCGTTTCATCGGCGTGGTGGTCATCTGGCCGTACGTTGACCCCCAGCTCGAGCCGCGGATCGGCCTGCTCAAAGACGTGGTCGGCGCAATCCGGGTGAGCTGACGCCCTGCTTAGCCGAAGGTGAACCAGGGCCCGGCAACGCCGGCCCACGTCCAGAGGCCGCCCGTGAGGTTGAACGCGGTGAACGCCAGGCCAAGCAGCCCGGTAATCCGCCCGGCGCTCATCCGGTCCGACCGCTTGATGGCCACGATTCCCGTAATGACCGAGGTCAGGACCAGCCCTGCCAGGA
Source organism: Arthrobacter sp. ISL-69 (assembly GCF_018613775.1). NCBI lineage: Bacteria > Bacillati > Actinomycetota > Actinomycetes > Micrococcales > Micrococcaceae > Arthrobacter > Arthrobacter sp. ISL-69. The sequence goes on along the minus strand of NZ_JAGGPO010000005.1, from coordinate 264,988 downwards.
GGCCCACCAGGACGATGAGCATGACCCAGTACCCGCTGGTGTCCCGCACGGCGACGTTGGCCAGGAGGGGTTCGGCGGCGGCCATGATGAACGTGGACAGGCTGAACATGGCCGCAACCGGTGCCAGCACGGCGGATGCCAGGCTGGTGATGCCGGCCGCCAGCCCGCGCGAATCAGCCGATCGGCGCTGCGGAGTCGCGGGCTGTACGGAGGCCATGCTGCATCATAGCCGCCGGTAGCACAGATCGAAGATGAGGCGGCCGGCCTCGTGGGCCTTGTTTTCGAAACTCGTCCGGATGCGCCCCTCGAACCGCGGTGCCCAGCCGCCGGTCTCGTCCACGCCCTCGTTCGGGCCCGTGTGTTCGGTACTGACCGGGGCGCGGCCCTCCTTGACGGGCGCGCCGCCCACCAGGGACTCGACGCCAGACTGCCACACCTGGGTGAGGGGGCTTTCGGGGCCCCTGCGCTCGCCGTCGTGCAGGTTCACGAAGTCGGCAGAGCCGGCCATGACATCGCGGACGTGCACCGCGTAGTTGGACCAGTCCGTGGCTACACGGAACAGGCCGCCGGGTTTGAGTGCCGTGGCAACGAGCGCGGCGAACTCGGGCTGGATCAGGCGGCGCTTGTGGTGGCGGGATTTGTGCCAGGGGTCGGGGAAGAAGACCCAGACCTCGCTGACGGACCCCGCCGGCAGCATGGTGGCCAGCACCTCCGGCGCGTTGGCCTCGACCACGCGGACATTGCTGAGCTTGCGGCTGTTGATCTTGATCATGGTGTTGGCCAGGCCCGGCGTGTAGACCTCCACGGCCAGGAAGTCCCAGTCCGGGTTCTCCTCGGCCGCATGGCAGACGGCGTCGCCCAGGCCCGAACCGATCTCCACGATCAGGGGCGCCGTGCGGCCGAACTCCGCCTCGGCGTCGAAGACATAGTCCGGGTGCACGGAGGTGTTGGCGATGTGCCGCGGGACGTCAACCGCCCACCGGTCCGAGTGCTCCTCCCAGGCCAGCTGCCGGCGTCCCTGCAGGCGGGTTCCGCGGCGCACAAAGCTGACGGGCCGGCCGCCGTAGGTCCCGAAGGAGGCCTGGCTGCCGGGGGTCACCGGGCGGGCTGCCTGCTGCGGTTCCGGAGCGGCATCCGGCGACGGGGCAGATTCCGGTGCTGCTTCCGGCGTCTGCACGTGCGTCGGTTCGGGGGTTTCTGGGGATTCACTCATCATTTCCAGAATAGTGGACATCGTCAGGGGAGCCGGGCCGACGGCCTGGCGCCTGAGCCGGCCCGGCGCCAGAGCCGGCTGGAGCGGGGACGGCCGCGGTCAGAACAAAATCATGAAGTCCCCGTTCCGGAGCACCAGCGCCGTTGCAGCGGCCACTTGCAGTCCGGAGATCCACAGGCTGGCGGCGGCGGCCGTCCAGCTGTTTGACCCGGTCGGGGATCCCCGGACTGCAGCGACGCCCAAAGACACCGCCAACAGTCCAAAAAGCATCGGGAGGCTCCACAGGACCAGCGGGGCAACCCAGGTCAGCGAACCAGGGCCTTCAGCAGGCCTCGTAAACAGTGCCGTCAAGAGGCTGATCGGGGCGGTTACGATCATGCTCGCGGGCGCGATGAGACTAAAAACCAGGCTGGTGATGCCTGCACCATTGCCGCTGCGACGCCGGGGCTGGGCAGGCGGTAGCTGGGCGGGCGGCTGACCAGGAGGCAGCTGGTGATCTGGTGGCTGGGCAGGCGATGACCCAGCAGATGAAACGTTCGGTTGCGGAAAGCTCCTGGTTCCTCCTGTGCCGGATATGCGGGTCCTGCGGCGCCAGGACGTGGTCAGCCCAGACTAGGGACGGCCGGGCGGGGCCGCAGCCGGGATTCGGTCCTATGTGGATAACTCCTGCGAGAATGGGCCGGTGACCGAAGCCAACAACGCAGCCGCGAACGCAGCCAGGAACGCTGCCCCGAAAACAACAGCGCCCGGCCGCGTCCGCAGGGACGCTTCCGGCACGCTGGTGGACGCCGAAGTGGACGAGCTGCCCGCCGCCGAGCCCACCCGCGTCAGCGGACCCCGCGGGCTGATCTACCTCGCAGTGTGCCTGGTGCTGATCGGGCTGAACCTGCGGACGGTGTTCTCCAGTTTCGCGGCGGTCCTGCCGGAAATACGGTCCGACGCCGGCCTGCCGGGCTGGGCGGTGGTGGTCCTCACCACCGTGCCGGTGACCCTGCTGGGAGTGTTCGCCCCGCTGGCGCCGGTACTCGCCCGGCGTTTCGGCGCCGAGCGCGTGCTGCTGGGGGCCATGGCCGTGCTTACCGCGGGCCTGCTGCTCCGCCCGGTTGAGCTGCCGGGCTCCGGCCATCTGCCCGCGCTGCTTGCCGGAACAGCGGCCTGCGGCGCCGCCATTGCCCTCTGCAACGTGCTGCTGCCGGGGCTGGTGAAACGCGACTTCCCGCACCGGCTGGGGCTGATGGGCGGGCTGTACACCACCGCCATCTGCGCCTCGGCCGCCCTGGGCGCTGGCTTCACCTACCCGGTGTTCGCCGCGTCGGGGGAGTGGACAGCAGCGCTGTGGTTCTGGGCGCTGCCCGCCGCCGTCGTACTTTTCCTGTTCCTTCCGCTTGCCGTCCGGCAGCGGCACCCGCTGCATCAGGCCGTGGCCGACGGCGTCAACGTGTGGCGCTCGCCGGTCGCCTGGCAGGTCACCATCTTCATGGTGCTGCAGGCCATGATGTCCTTCAGCGTGTTCGCCTGGCTGGCACCCATCCTGAGGGAGCGCGGCGTGGACGGCGGCACTGCCGGGCTGATCGTTTCCGCGTCCATCGTGCTGCAGATGCTCGGTTCCCTGTTCGCACCGGCGCTGGCCGCCAGGTTCCGCGACCAGCGCGCGATCAACACGGTGGTGGCGCTGATGACCGGCGGCGGGTTCGCACTGAGCATTTTCGGGCCGCTCGACTTCATCTGGGTGTGGACCGGATTACTGGGCCTGGGGCAGGGCAGCCTGACCGCGGTGGCGCTGACCATGATCATGCTCCGGACCCGGGACGGGCACACGGCCGCGCACCTGTCCGGCATGATGCAGGGCGTGGGTTACGGCGTCGGCTCCACGGGCACGCTAATGGTCGGGCAGCTGCACCAGGCAACCGGCTCCTTCGCCGCGGCCGGCGCGCTGTTCCTGGTGGTGGGGGCGCTCGCCGCCGTGTTCGGATTCAGGGCGGGACGGGACCGTTTCATCGGCGGGTGACGCTCGACGGCGGGTATCCCCGCGTGCGCGGGGTGCCGGCCGCGGGGTCAGCCCTTGGCCGGGGCGTGGCCGGTGGACCCCCGGACGACGAGCTGTGTAGCGACTACGTGCAGCCGCTGCGGCAGCTCCGGGTGTTCCCGCCGCTCCAGGATGAACTTGCCGGCCTGCAGGCCAACGGCGATGTTGCCGTTGTCCACCGACGTCAGCGAGAGGTGCCGGATCTTGGCGAGGTAGGTGTTGTCGTAGCCCACCAGTGAGAGGTCGTCCGGGACGCTGAGCCCCTGGTCGGCGGCCGCCGACAGTGCTCCGATGCAGGCGATGTCGTTGAACGCGAAGATGGCGGTGGGGCGTTCCGTGCGGGCCAGCAGCCTTTGAGTGGCGTCGTAGCCGCTCTCCTCGCTCATTCCGCCGGCTACCACCAGCGGCTCAAGCCCGGCGGCGCGCATGGAGGATTCATAGCCTTCCCTCCGCAGCTCGGCGATCCGGCCCGGCCCCTGAAGGTGCGCGATGCGCCGGTGGCCCAGGGAGATCAGGTGATCGGTGGCCTGGCGCGCGCCCGCTTCGTCGTCGTTGACCACGACGTCGGTCCTGTCCAGGTCGGGCTCACGTGTTCCGGCAAGGACCACGGGGACCGTCCTGGCTGCCGCCTCGAGTGCGGCGGTTTCCGTGGTGGTGCCGACAACGACGATGCCGTCGATGCGCTGCTCGAGCAGGGTCTCCACTGAATGCCGGCCAACCCTGTGGTCCGTGTACGAATCGACGAGGACCGGAGAGACTCCTGCCGAGTGCAGTGAGGCAGTCAGCCCCTCGAGCAGTTCCACGAACCATGGATTGCGCAGGTCGTTGAGCAGCACGCCGATAGTTCCGCTGCGCGGACTGGAAAGTCCGCGGGCCAGCTGGTTGGGCCGGTAGTCGAGCTCGGCCATCGCGTCCTGCACGGCCTGGCGGCGGCTGGGGCTCACGCTGGACGATCCGCCCAGCACCAAAGACACGAGTGACTTGGAGACCCCGGCCCGCTCGGCGACGTCCCGAATGGTGGGCCGGCGCGGCTGGTCGCCGAAGGCGGGCGAACTGTCCATGCTGCTTCTCCTCTCGGTCCCAACTCAGCATAAGGGGTTGACCAGCGCCTCGTTCCACCCTCATTATGGACCGGTCCAACAATTGTCCAAAATCGAAGGGAATGGCATGAGTGAACCGCGTACACGCCGGCTGAGCGCAGGAATGGTCGGGGGCGGAGCCGGGGCGGACATCGGCAAGACCCACCGCTATGCCATGCGGCTGGACGACCAGTTCGAACTGACGTCGGGCGTCTTCGGCCGCGACCGGGGACGTTCCCTCGCCCTGGCCGCTGAGCTGGGCATTTCGGAGGATCGGGCCTACCGTGACTACGCGGAAATGGCAGCAGCGGAGGCTGCCCGGCCGGACGGGGCCGACGTCGTGGTCGTCGCCACGCCCAACGACAGCCATTTCGAGATCGCCCGCAGCTTCCTTGAGGCCGGCATCTCGGTGGTGTGCGAGAAGCCGCTGACCCAGGACTCCGAATCCGCCGCTGAGCTGGTGCGCCTCGCCGCCGAAAAGGGCGTGTTCCTGGCGGTCCCGCACTGCTATCCCGCGTACGCGATGGTCCGGCACGCGGCCCGGATGGTCCGGGACGGCGAGCTGGGCACGGTAACGTTCGTTGACGTCGAGCACGCCTCCGGGTGGGCATCCTCGCCGCTCGAGCTGCAGGGCCACAAACAAGCACGGTGGCGCACCGATCCGGAGGTTGCCGGGTTCCCGAGCGTTGTGGGCGACCTCGGGACCCACGCTTACCACCTGCTGCGCTACATTACGGGACTGGACGCGGACCGCCTGTCCGGCCGGCTGAGCACCCTGGTCCCCGGCCGCCGCGTCTTCGACCACGCCACCGTGGAGATGGAGCTGACCGGGGGAGTGCCCGCCCGGCTGTGGGCAAGCATGGCCGCCACCGGGCACAACCACGGCCTGCGCATCAGGGTGTTTGGTGACAAGGGCAGCCTGGAATGGCAGCACGAGGACCCGCACCACCTCACGGTCCAGGACCTCGACGGCGCCACCACGGTCCTGACCCACGGCCTGGGCACCCTCTCCGAAGACGCCACCCGCCTCACCCGGGTTGGCCTGGGCCACCCGGAAGGCTTCCTCGAGGCCTTCGCGAACTTCTACCGCGACCTCGCTGACGAGCTGCGCGCCCGCCGCGACGGCACGCCGCTGCCAGCGCGGGAACTGACCATCGCCACCGGCCGCGACGGACTCATCGGCGTCCAGTTCGTCGAGGCTGTGGCCGCTTCCCACCACCGCGACTGCGCCTGGGTCTCGCCCGGAGCATCCATCCAGCCCGATGCAGCATTTGCGAAAGCAGGAATTTGACATGCGGCGATTCGCCCTCCTGGGAGCCGGTTTCATCGGCTCCGTCCACGCCGCCAACCTCGCCGCGCATCCGGGGATCGAGTTTTCCCGGATCTACGACATCGACACCGACCGGGCCAAGGCGCTCGCGGAAACCCACGGCACGCACGCCGTCAGCGACCTGGCGGAGGTGTTCGATCCCCGTCAGGTTGATGCCGTGTTTATCGCCTCGTCCACGGACACCCACGCCCGGCACCTGGTCCGCGCGGCCGACGCCGGCCTGGCGGTCCTGTGCGAAAAGCCGATCGACCTGGACCTGCGCCGGGCCCGGGAGGCCGCGGCGCACGCAGCCGGACGGGGCGTCCCCGTGATGATCGACTTCAACCGCCGCTTCGACCGCGACTACGTCGAACTCAAGCGGATCATCGACGCCGGGGAAGTGGGCGACGTCGAACTCCTCCAGATGTCCACCCGCGGACCGGCGGTGCCGCCGCTGTCCTACATTGCCGCATCCGGCGGCCAGATGCGGGACCAGACGGTGCACTTCTTCGACCTGGTCCGCTGGCTGACGGGGCAGGACCCGGTGGAGGTGTCCGCCGTCGGCTCCGCCCTGGCGGAACCGCGCCTTGCCGAGTACGACGACGTCGACACCTCCGCCGTGACGCTCCGCCTCCCCACCGGGGCGCTGGTACAGATCGACAGCATCCGGCGCACCAGTTACGGCTACGACGAGCGCATCGAGGTGTTCGGCTCGGGTGGGATGGCCGAGACCCAGCGCCGCCGCACCGGCGCCGTGTCCCGCTACCGGGCAGGGCAGGTTGTCGACGACGGCCTGCACGCCGGCTGGTTTGAACGGGTCCAGCCCACGTACGCGGCGGCACTCTCGCACTTCGTTTCCGCACTGGAGGACGGTTCGGCACCGACGCCCTCACTGGAAGACGGGCTCAAGGCGCAGGCCATCGCCGAGGCAGCCACCCGGTCCCTGCGCAGCGGCAGGACCGAAAAGATCGAGTACTGAACGCTGCCGCGGCGGAGCACGCTGCGGGAACACCAGAGGCACCTGCCGGGAAGTTCCGGCAGGTGCCTCTGGTGATTTGGTGCGCTTGTTCAGTTCTTCGGGATCAGTCCCTGGCTGACTTAATCCTTGCCTAGGCCGGCGGCGCTGACCTTGTCTCCGCCGGTTTCGGCGGTGACGCTGTTCAGGGCTGTGAGGTCGAAGATGCCGTTGAGGTCGGCCTGCTTGGTGGTGCCGGCGTCCACGCCGTCCTGGAGGAGCTTCTTGTAAGCTCCGGCCAGCGGATCCACCGTGAAGACGATGTTCTTCAGCGACCGCTCGATGACGTCCGCCTTCAGTTCGGCACCGGACGCGTCCTTCAGGGCAGCGTTGATGACAGTGGATTTCTCGTCCGCAGCAGCGGTGTTGAGCCACTTCACGGACCCGGTGTGGCCTTTGAGGAGTGCTTTGACGGTGTCCGGGTGCTCGGCAGCGAACTTCTTGTTCACGATCAGGATCGTGGTGGGGAACTCGCCCGGCTTGCCGGTCAGCGAGCCGTCTCTGACCACCTGCACCAAGGACCTCGTGAGGGCATCGGCCCTTCCCCCGGCGACTGCGCCCCAGGCCACCTCGTCGCGCACCATCCTGGACCTGCACAGTGTCACCAAGCGGTTCCGGTCCAACCGGCGCGGCGCCCGGCCCGCGTTGGAGGACGTGTCGCTCGATCTGAGAGAAGGCGAGATTCTCGGAATCCTGGGGCAGTCAGGATCGGGCAAGAGCACCCTGGCGCGGCTGATCCTCGGACTCGAAACCCCGGACAGCGGAAGCATCACCCGGTCCCTCGGCGGGAAGGACAACCCATCCGGAACCGCGGGCACGGACGTGCAGCTCGTCTTCCAGGAACCGCACGATGTGTTCGACCCCCGGATGAAGCTGCGCACCAGCCTGGAGGCTCCCCTGCTGCAGCGGCGGGACTGCAACGCGGAGGACCGCGCTGCGCTCATCGAAGGGGTGGTTTGCGAGGTTGAACTCGACCCTGCGCTGCTGGACAGGTACCCGAGCCAATGCTCAGGCGGGCAGCTCCAACGGCTCACCATCGCCAGGGCACTCCTGCTGGAACCGGCAGTCCTCATCTGCGACGAAGCCACGTCGGCCCTGGACGCGGTGACACAACGGAAGGTCCTGGACCTGTTGCTGCGCCTGCACCGCGACCGCCGGCTTTCCCTGATCATGACCTCCCACGACATGAACGTCCTGCGCTACATGAGCCATCGCGTGGCCGTGCTCTTTCAGGGCGCCCTGGGGGAAGTGGCGCCCACCGCCGAGTTCTTCGCCGATCCCCGGCACCGGCACAGCAAGGAACTCGTGGCAGCGGTGCTCCTTGTCCCCAAGGCGGCCCCGGCAGGTCACCACGTGGAAGAGATCCATGCCGTTTAGTGGCCACCGAAGTGAAACGCGCCCAGCTCGGCGCCCAGCTCGGTCTCAGCGGCGCTGACCTCACCCGGTCCGAGGGTATGGAGAAGTCACGGTCCCATCACGTACCACTGCCTGCAGGTACTGCATGGCCGATTCCTTGGTGAGGCCGTATTCGCGGATCAGGGACCATACCGCCAATTCGGTCACGGACAGAGGCGGTTGCGTGATGGCCGCCCCGGCGTTCCGCGCCAGGTCCAGCAGCAGCCGGCACACCCTGGACAGGCGTCGCGCGCAGGCTACCGCGTGGATGACATCCTCGCTGGAGAAGGCGTGCGGAGCGGCAGCGTAAAGTGTCAGCGCGGCGCTGAGCTCCCCCTCCACAAGAATGGGGACGGACAGCACCGATCTCACGCCCTGGCCGACGACGGCGGCGGAGAACCCAGGCCATAGGCGGTCGACGGCGGCATCGGGTATGTGGACGAATTCGCGGCTTGCCGCCGCGGTCAGGGCAGGACCGTCCGCGAAGGAGTTTTGAACGCCGTCGACCTCCCGTGCCTTGGCGGAGCCGGAGTCCCAGTTCCGGACTTCACCCGGGCCCACATGGGTGATGGCCCACAGGAAACCCCGGGCTGCGCCGCCGATGTCTTCAACGAACTCCTGCGCTGCATCGCTGAGGAATGTCTGCACATCGGGACTGTCCAAAACGGCGGACGGGAAAGCCGGTGGTTCCGGTTGACTGTTCGATGGGGTAGCTACCGCCATGTTCCACGCTCACATTAGGACGCTCCGGCTCACTGCAAAACCCTGTATGAAAAGCATATGACCGTCCCGGGCAATTGCCGCGGGTATTGCTCTCGCCCAGCAGCGAAGCCGTGGCAATCATGTCCTGCCCTACGCCGATCGGCCCGTCTCACGTAGCCGCAGTTTTCCGGGCCCGCCCGCAGTCAGGGCACAATGGAAAGCATGACCCTTACGACCTTCGCCCTCGTCCGCCATGGCCAGACGGACTGGAATGCGCAGCGCCGGCTGCAGGGTGCCACCGACATTCCGCTGAACGACGTCGGCCGCGGCCAGGCGAGCGACGCTGTCGCGGTCCTGTCCGGCTACGAGTGGGATGCCATCGTGTCCTCGCCATTGATCCGTGCCGCCGAAACCGCGGACCTGATTGCCTCCGGGCTCGGGCTCAGCGTGGCCCGGCGCGTGCCGGAACTTACCGAGCGTAGCTTCGGACCCGCGGAGGGCCTGCAGGCCGGTCCCGAACTGGACGCACTGCGTACCCCCGGCGGGTTCCGCGGCGCCGAAAGCGAGGACGAGGCAGCCAGCCGCGGGCTGGCCGCCCTGGACGCCCTGGCCGAGGAGTTCCGAGGCCGCCGCGTCCTGGTCGTCGCCCACGGGACGCTCATCCGCGTGACCCTCAGCCGGGCAATCGGCCGGACTCTGCAAAGCATCGACAACGCCGTGCTCAACTTGGCCCACCACCATGCCGTTGATGGCTGGCAGCTCGAATACTTCAATGGCGAGCGTGTTGTGGCTGCCGCCCGGGGCTGACCCGCATGCTCCCGCGCCTCAAAATTAGGGTAGGAGTCCCTCAAGCTATGGCTGGTAGTACTCCTCCGTCGGCGTGAAGCCCGCACGGTCCACCTTTCGGTGGTAGTGAACACCGGCGATGCCGCCCAGCACGGCGCCCACCAGGGCTGTGGCGGCCACGGCAATGACCGCGATAATGCCGCTCGTACTTAGCTGACCCTCGCCCACGGGAAGGCGGAGGAAGCTGTTGAGCGTGCTCAGCACATTGAGTTGCCCACCACTGATCATCGCCAAGAGGGTCACACCTGCGGCCACTATCACGGCCCACAACCACACCATGAGCCCCTGGCCGATGCCGTTGAACCGCGCCATCCGTCCTGCGACGTAGCCGCCGGAAAAATAGGCAAGGAAGGGGATCGTCAGGAGCACAATTACGCCTGTCATGCCGCCTGATGATGCTAGGCCGGCTTCCGCGGTGAGGTCCATTCCGGCCAGAAAGCCGGCCCTGCCGGCCGCCGTGACGGCAGCTGCCAGCAAAACGGCCATAGCCGTCGCGGTCAGCCAGCCGAAGAAGGCAGACCCGATCTTGATGCCGCCGAACCGCTCCTCTTCGCGGGCAACCACGGTTTCACGGGTAGCGGCGGCCGGGTCTTCCGTAAAGAAACCATCCATCGGTCCGTCGGTGGCATCGACGTACCCGGGGTCGTCATGGACGGCGTTCTCGCCATAGGGGACAACGCCGTCGGACTCTTCGTAATAGCCGTCGTCAGGACCGCGGTCAGAAGCGCGGTCATCCGGTGGGCCCAGCGGTTCGGGAACGTTATCCCCGACTCCGTCGCGTCCTTGACCGCCTACAGGATCCCTTGCGCTGCCCATCACGCATCCCCGCTTTCAATGTCCAACCAGTTCGTTCGCTGAACGGGCCAGTGCGGCGGACTGCTCAGGAATCCAGGATCGGTCACGGGCCGACGCCCCACAGGCGCTCCCCTCCGCTTGCGCGGCCGGGAGTATTACCCAAATTAGTCGCGCCGCGTGCTGCCCACGAGGGGCTTTCGGCCTAACTTGGACTTCCTCTCCGCTTCGCGCGGATTGGTGGCAGGCTCAGCGCAAAACAGCGGTCTCAGGCAGCCGTTCGAACCTTACGGTTGCCGTCCGAACGGGATTGTGATGACGAATTTACCGACGGCTTGCTTCTGGTCGCCACGTGGCTGCCCTGGGCAACAGTGGTGTCCCCATGCAGGCGAACCCCGTGGGTGATAACGGCACCTGCCCCGATCCGGGAGTGGCTGCCGATATGGACCCGGTTGCCGACGACCGCTCCCGGCCCGACGTACACAGCATCACCGATCACCACCCGGTGACCAATACGCGCCTGCCGGTCGATCCAGCTGCCGCCGCCGACGCGGCACCCCGACTCCACCCGGGCGCCAGCCTCCACATAAGCGGTCGAACTGATGAACGACGTCTCATGCACCTCGGCGCCGCGCCCGATCAGACCGCCACCGTTCGGGTGCCGGTGGTAGGTGATGACCTTCCCGGTGTCGTCTTCAACGGTTTCGATTTTCCTGCTCATTACCTTCCTGTCAATCCGGAGCAACCCATAACATCGGACACTCCTTTTAACACCCGAAACGGGACGTGCATTCCATGCGGAAATCACGGAGATCGCGGAAAAATGAATCAATTTTTCGGAACATACAGGCCGCGCCGATGGTTATTCACAAAAAGGGCTCAGGCTTCCCACAAGGAGGTGCAGGGTGACCGCGAATGACAAAGATCTGTCAGGACGCCGGCCCCACGGTGGTGTTCCTGGCGCCGGGTACGTGGTGGGTGCGAGTGCCCATCCGTGGCGCCGGTTTGTTGCGTTGGGGGATTCGTTCACGGAAGGAGTGGGCGACCCCGATCCGCGGAGTCCGGGCGGAGTTCGCGGCTGGGCCGATCGTGTGGCGGAGGAGCTGAGCACCGGTCATGAGGAGTTCGCGTACGCGAATCTTGCCGTACGCGGCTTGATGTTGGAGCAGATTCTGGAACGGCAAGTTGGGCCCACGCTTGCCCTGCAGCCGGACCTGATCACGCTTTCAGCGGGCGGCAACGATATGGTTCTCCACAACGGCGATCCGGACAAGCTGGCTGACAAGCTCGACGCCGGGGTGGAACTTTTGAGTTCTGCCGGCGCTACCCTGGTGCTCTTCACCGGGCCCGACTGGAGGTCTACGCCCGTTCTGGGCCGCAACCGGACGAAGATTGCGGTCTTCAACGAAAACATCCGCTCCATCGCGTCGCGGCACGACGCCGTGATCGCGGATCTATGGGGCCTGAGGACGCTCAGGGACCCGCGGATGTGGGACCAGGACCGCCTGCACCTCTCCCCGCTGGGCCACCACACCGTGGCAATCATGGTGCTGGATACGCTTGGCGTCCCGCACGGGCTCCGGCCGCTGGAACCCGGAGACCTGCCGCGTGGCAGCTGGCCCCAGGCCAGGGCAGGAGACCTGATGTGGGCACGCAGGTATCTCCTGCCGTGGGCGTGGCACCGGCTGCGGAAGCGCGTCGCCCTGGAGGAACTGAGGGCAAAGCGCCCTACGGCGGCCCCCGTGGATAGCACTGGGCAACCTGCCGCCGCACTGAAGATCCTGAACCAGTAGGTAGACAGGTCCGTCTGGCGAAGCGGTTCCTGGCACTGTCTGCCCATGAGGTGAACCATGGACGAAGCGAGCCGGCGCAGGGATGTGAGTCATCGCATCCTCACGATCGCGTCCGACCTGTTCTCCGCCGAAGGCCTGTACCAGGTCGGCATCAACCGCATCATTGCCGAGGCCGGCGTGGCCAAGGCAACCTTCTATAAGTACTCTCCGACCAAGGATGACCTGGTCCTTGCCTGTGTCGATGAGTTGGGCCTCGGCTGGGCGGCGGCCCTGAGGCAGGCGGCAGGCCCGATCGCCACCCACCCGGCCGACCAGCTGCTCGGCATGTTCGACGCCCTTTCCCGGGACGGGCACCCCGGAGATCACCGCGGTGCCGCGTTCCTGCGGGCCGCTGCCGAGATCCGCCCTGGTACCGCCGCCCACCTGAGGATTGCCCTGCACAACGCGCGGGTCCTGGACTGGATAACCCGGCTGGCCCGCCAGACGGGAGCCGGCGACCCCTGTGCGCTGGCCCGGTCGCTTGCGCTCATCCTTGAAGGGGGACAGGCGTACGAGATTACGTCTCCCGGCCCTGACACGCCCGACATTGCCCGGTCGGCCGCGCGGCAGATCATCCGCACCGCCATGCCCCGTCCCGCGCGGGTTACACGGCCGCAGGTCGCGGTCGCCCGGAACACCACGTGAGCCGGAACTTCACCTGAGGCTGCCGCCGCCCCGCAACGTTTCCACTACCAACGTTTCCGCTACGTCCCCGCGATGCGCCGGGCGTGCTCGGTCTCGGTCGGGGTCGGGTGGCCAGGCGTGCTTCCCCGGAATTCCCAGTGGCTCACCACGCCTTCCGGGCTGGTCACCGTGCCGGAGCGGAGCGCCCGGTCTATCCTCCGGCGCACCTCCCCCGCGGACGTCGCCGTCGGCCGCCATCCCGACGGTTGCCTCGTGTACAAAGGGTGCCCGCATGGCGCCATTCTCGCAGACACCGCGAAGGCCGGGCGACCAAGCCGCCCGGCCTTCGCCGGTTCACCCTGGAAACAGCGTCAGCCGCGCAGGTCCTTCCCCTTGGTTTCGGGAAGACTGAAGACGAATGCCGCGCTGATCAGCAGCAGCACCACGGCGTAGATGTTGAACAGGCTGGGCAGCTGAAGCGTGGTGCCAAGCCACTGCTGCAGGTACGGCGCGGTTCCGCCGAACACTGCGACGCAGATCGAGTAGGGGACGCCGACACCCACGGTGCGGATGCTGGTGGGGAACAGTTCGGCGTAGACGGCCGGAACAATGGCCGCGCTGGCGGCGATGAAGACGAGCATCACAGACATGCCGACCGCCAGCTGCCACGCGGAATCCTTCAGCAGCCAGGTCATGGGGAAGTGCATCACGGCCGAGCCGATGGCGCCGGCCCAGAGGACCTTCTTGCGGCCGATCCGGTCGGACAGCTTGCCCCAGAACGGCAGAGCGGCAATGAACACGATGTTGCCGATCACGCCGGCCCAGAGCGCTTCACCGCGGTCGATCTTGAGTGCGGTCGTGGCGTAGCTGGGGGCCACCACGCCCCAGATGTAGTAGATCACGGTCAGCCCCACGGTCAGGCCGATCACCTGAAGGGCCTGCTTGCGGTGCCGCACGATCTGGGGCCAGATGGGCGCCCGCTTCTCCGTCGCGCTCTCACCCTCGAACACGTCCGTCTCGTGCAGTTTCGACCGCATGATCAGGGCGTAGAGGCCCATGGCGGCGCCGATCAGGAACGGGATCCGCCAGCCCCAGGCGTTCATCACTTCGGTGGTCAGCGCCATGTTCAGAACGGCGCCCAGGAGGGTGCCGAACAGGATGCCCACAGTGCCGGACGTGTAGATCAGCGTGGCCCAGAACCCCCGGTGTTCCCGTGGTGCCATCTCGGAAAGATAAGTTTGCGACGACGGCAGCTCGCCGCCGTGCGCCAGGCCCTGAACCAGCCGGGCCACCAGCAGCATGAGCGATGCCCACGCCCCAACGGCAGCGAAGGTGGGCGCAATGCCGATCATCAGGCTGCCCAGGGACGCCAGGCCCACGGCCAGGGTCATGGACGCCTTGCGGCCGATCCTGTCCCCGATCCAGCCGAAGAGGAAGCCGCCGAAGGGACGTGCCACGAAGCCGACGGCGAAGATCGCCAACGTGGACAGGACCGCAGACGCCGGGTCCGCCTTGCTGAACAACTGGCTGGCGATGAACGGCGTAAAGGTGGCGTAGATGGCCCAGTCGTACCATTCGACGGCGTTACCGATGCCGGTGCCGATGATGGTTTTCCTGGTGGCGGTGCGGGCCGCGAGCTGCGGGCTGACGGTGGTTGTCATGGTGTTCTCCAGGGTTCTCAGGACCGGGCGGCCAGGGTGGCGATGCGGGAGAGTGCCAGTTCCGCGTACAGTGCGGCGCCGTCGGCGAGGACGCCGTCGTCGAACGTGGCATAGGGGGAGTGGTTGAACGCTGCGGCGATATGGTCGGCGCCAGGCGGCACGGCGCTGAGGCCGATAAAGGTGGAGGGGACCTCGTTCATGACGCGGGAAAAGTCTTCCGAGCCGCTCAGCGGCGTGGCGAAGCGGGTGTGCCGGCCTTCGCCGAACAGCCCGCGGATCACGTCCTCCGCGGTGTTGGTCTCGTCCACGTCAGTGACGCTCAGCGGGTACTCGGCGCGGTATTCCACATCCACATCCAGGCCGTGCGCGGCGGCGATGCCCTTAATCAGCGCGGGGACCGAAGTCATCATCTTGTCCCGGGATTCCTCGGAGAACGTGCGCACGGTGGCTTCGATCCTGGCGGTTTCGGGGATGATGTTCCGCTTGGTCCCGGCCTGCAGGACGCCCACCGACAGCACTACGGGATCGAACATGTTGAACTGCCGGGTGATCATCACCTGCAGCGCGGTGACCATCTCCGCCGCCGCGGTGACCGGGTCCTGGGCCGAGTGCGGCGCCGAACCGTGGCCGCCGGCCCCCAGTACAGTGACGAACAGCCCGTCGGAGGCACTCAGCATGACGCCGGGCCGCGTGCAGAACTTCCCGTGCGGTTCCAAAGCGGAGAACACGTGCATGCCGTACGCGGCATCCACGCGCCGTCCGGCGGCGTCCAGGACGCCTTCCCGGATCATGTGGCTCGCGCCGTCGAAGCCCTCCTCGCCCGGCTGGAACATCAGGACGACGTCGCCGGCCAGTTCGTGCCGGCGCTCGGCCAGGAGCGTGGCGGCGCCGGCCAGCATGGCGGTGTGGAGGTCGTGGCCGCAGGCGTGCATGGCCCCGTCGATCTTCGAGGTGTACTCGGCGCCGGTCTTTTCCTGGACCGGAAGGCCATCCATGTCCGCGCGGAGCAGGACCGCCGGCTTGGCGGGAGAGCCGTGCGGTGCGCCGCCGCGCAGGACCGCAGTGACCGACGTCGTGCTCTCGCCGAGGGTGATCTCGTACGGCAGCCCGTCCAGCGCCTTCAGCACCTTTTCCTGGGTCCGCGGAAGATCAAGGCCGATTTCCGGCTCCTGGTGCAGCTGGTGCCTGAACCTGGCAAGGTCCCCCTGCAGCTCCTTGGCGTCGGTGATGATCGGCATGCGTGCTCCTGATCTTTCGGCGGGCCGGCAGCGGTTCTGCGGCTCCGGTCTCCAGTCTGTCGTGACACACTTCACAGACAGCCAAATGGCTGGAAAAATGCAAATAGAGACTACTGACCGCAGGATTCGCGCAGCGGACGGGGCAGGGAGAGGGATAAATGGAACTCAGCGAGGAGGACCTGGCGCTGATCAACGCCCTCCAGATTGCACCGCGGCTGAGCTGGGCGGACGCCGCAGAGGTCTTGGGCGTCCACGCCACCACGCTGGCCGCACGCTGGGAGCGGCTGCGCACCGCCGGGGCGTCCTGGGTCACCGCCCACCTGATGGGCGACCCGCAGCAGATGTGCCTGGCGTTTGTGGACGTGGAGTGTGAGATGCACCGCCGTGATGATGTGACGGAGGCCCTGGCGGCAGTGCCGGAAATAGTCACCGTGGACGAGGCAGCCAGCAACCGTGACCTGATGCTGACGGCGATCACGCAGTCCCTGGAGGAGTTCGGCACCGCCGTGGCCGCTCGGCTGAAGGACATCGACGGGCTCGTGAAGTACCAGACAGCGCTGTGCACGCGCCTGCACACGGGCGCCTACTCCTGGCGGCTCAACGTCCTGGACCGTGCGCAGGTGGCGGCGCTGCGGGCGAAGGCGGGACCTGAGGCCGCGGGGTCCGCTCCGCCCCTGTCCCTGCGGGAGCCGCTGCCCGCCAGCCACTTGGACCTGCTGCCCTTCCTGGCCCGGGACGGCCGGGCAACGGCAGCGGACATCGCCCGCGCCCTGGGACGGCATCCGGCCACGGTCCAGCGGCAGCTGAACCGCGTGCTGGCCAGCCGCGTGCTGTCCTTCCGGTGCGAGATCGCGCAGAAGTATTCCGGGTTCCCGGTGACGTGCCAGTGGTTCGCAAATGTTCCGCCCGGTCAGCATGATGCCGCGGCGGCCGAGCTCCGGGGGTTCCGCAACGTCCGGCTGGCCGCCTCCACCACCGGGCGGACCAACTTTGTGATCATCATGTGGCTGCAGTCGGTGGCCGACGTCCTGACCGAGGAACTTGCGCTGCAGCAGCGGATCCCGGGGATTGAACTCGTGGAGAGCGTGGTGATGCTCAGCAGCGTCAAGCGGGTGGGCTGGATGCTGAACCCGGACTCGACGGCGACCGGCGCCGTCGTTCCGTCGGTAGGGTTGAGCCTTCCGTCGGGTTAAGGCTGGACGCTTAGGCGTCCGGACCTTCGGAATCCCCGGTGTCAGGGTCCCGCGAGCCGGGTTCCCAGCGCCGGGGGCCCGTGCCGCCGTCGCCCAGCGTGTCCTCCGGGTTCTGCAGCCGGCAGGCCTTCAGGCTGAGGCAGCCGCAGCCGATGCACCCGTCCAGGTCGCGCCGCAAATGCTCCAGGGCGGCGATGCGCGCGTCCAGTTCGGAGCGCCACAGCCGCGAAAGCCGGGACCAGTCGCGCTTGGTGGGGGTCCGGCCTTCAGGCAGGGAATCCAGCGACGCCCGGATCTCCTTCAGCGGGATGCCGACCCGTTGGGAGACCCGGATGAACGCGACGCGCCGCAAGGCGTCGCGGCGGTACCGCCGCTGGTTTCCGGAGGTCCGTTCGGAGGAGATCAGGCCGTTGCGTTCGTAGAAATGAAGGGCCGACGGCGCCACCCCGCTCCGTTCGGACAACTCACCGATGCTCAGGGCATGGTGTGCTCCGCCGACAAGCTGTGGCATGCTTCCCCCTAGGCTTTCCCCAATGCTGTAACCGACCGCCGAGCGTCATTTCCGCATCCCCGGGCGGCACCTTGACCTCAACCTTAGTTGAGGTCCTACGGTAACGTCCATGACTATTGATCAGGCCACCACCGTGCAACGAAGCGCCCCCTCATCCGCCCCGGCGACCGCAGGAATCCTGCACCGCCACTACCTCCTGGTGACGTCCGGCGCGTGCGCGCTGGTGTTCCTGGCAGCCTTCGAATCCCTCGCGGTGACCACCATCATGCCGCTGGTCAGCCGTGAGCTGGACGGCGCCGGGCTATACGCCCTGGCCTTCGCCGGCCCCCTCGCCACGGGTGTCATCGGTATGGTGGCGGCCGGCAACTGGTCGGACCGCCGCGGGCCCGTCGGGCCGCTCTACGCGTCGGTGGTCATGTTTGTGCTTGGCCTGCTGATCGCCGGCACCGCGGGAAGCATGGCCGTCCTGGTGGCCGGCCGGCTGGTGCAGGGACTGGGCGGCGGTGCCATGACCGTGGCCCTGTACGTTGTGGTGGCACGCGTCTACCCGCCGGTGCTGCACCCGAAAATCTTCGCCGCCTTTTCCGCGGCCTGGGTGATCCCGTCCCTGGTAGGCCCCTTCGCCGCCGGAATCGTGGCGCAGGCGGCCAGTTGGCACTGGGTGTTCCTGGGCGTGGTGGGGCTGGTTGTTCCGGCGCTCCTGATGATCGTGCCCGCTCTGCGCGGGCTGCACGGCCGTCCCGCAGCGGCTGAGGCCTCCGCAAAAACTGACGGACCGGAGGCTAGTGCGAAGACCAGGCGGTGGTCCTACGGCCGGCTCGCCTGGGCCGCCCTCGCGGCGCTCGCCGTCCTCGGCCTGAACCTCTCCGCGCAGGTCCCGGTAGCGGGCGGCGCGCTGGCGGCAGCCGCCGTCGTGATTGCACTGGTGGCGGTGCGCCCGCTGGTGCCCCGCGGCACCCTGCTGGCCCGGCGCGGGCTGCCGAGCGTCATTCTGGCCCGCGGGCTGGTCTCGGCGGCGTTCTTCGGGGCGGAGGTCTACCTGCCGTACCTGCTGGTGGAGCGCTACTCCTATTCGCCCACCTTCGCCGGGCTGACCCTCACGTTCGGTGCAATTGCCTGGGCCGGAGCTTCCGCGGTCCAGGGCAGGCTCGGTACGAAGCTAACCCACCGGCTGGCCATCGTGATCGGATCCGCGATGGTGCTCGGCGCCGTCGTCCTTGCCCTGGTGACCACCGTCCTGGGCTGGCCGGCCGCCGTCGCGATCGCCGGCTGGATCTTCGCCGGCGGCGGCATGGGGCTGATGTATCCGCGCCTGAGCGTCATGACACTGGCCATGTCCACACCGGATACCGAGGGCTTCAACAGTTCGGCCATGTCCATCTCCGATTCCCTCGGCGGTGCGCTGGCCCTGGCCACCACCGGGATCGTGTTCACAGCATTAAGCACAACGACGACGGCGGGCGGTGTGTCGGGCGCCTCCTTCGCGGGAGTGTTCGCCCTCACGGCCGCCATCGCCGTCGTCGCTGTGGTGGTGGCGCCGCGGGTCGCGGCGCGTCTAACGTCCTAGCTCAGGGCGCTGACTTTTGCTTTGTCCGAATCAGACTCAGCCTTCCACTCTGCGATCCGCGCCTGCTGGAGCGGCGTCTTCCGGTTGAAGTGCCAGGCCGCGCCCAGGATCAGGAACCAGAGGGGCGCCACGAACAGGGCTAGGCGGGTGTCGTCGGCCTGGGCCAGCGCCACGAGCATAAACACGAAGAACGCCAGCACCACGTAGGGCATGAAGGTGCCGCCGGGCATCTTGAAGGCGGATTCTGCGTGCAGTTCGGGCCGGCGGCGGCGGAACACAATGTAGCTGACCAGGATCATGGACCAGACGAACATGGTGAGCACCGAGGCAACCGAGGTGACCACAGTGAAGGCGCCGATGACGGAGTCGCCCGAGTAGAGCAGCACCAGGCCGGCCAGCAGGAAGATGCAGGAGAACAGCAGGGCGTTCTGCGGAACCTTGCGGATGCTCAGCTTGCCGAAGGCCTTCGGGGCGTTGCCGTCCTGGGCCAGGCCGTAGACCATGCGCGAGGTGGAGTAGATGCCGGAGTTGGCGCTGGAGGCCGCGGAGGTGAGGACAACCAGGTTGATCACCACTGCGGCGATGCCCAGGCCGGCCAGGGTGAACATGCCGATGAAGGGGCTGCTTGCGGCGTCGATGCTCCGCCACGGGTTGACCGCCATGATGACCACCAGGGCGCCGACGTAGAAGAGCAGGACGCGGATGGGGATGGAGTTGATGGCCCGGGGCAGGTTCTTCTCCGGGTCCTTGGTTTCGGCCGCTGCGGTGCCCACGAGTTCGATGCCCGCGAAGGCGAAGATGGCGATCTGGAATCCAAGGATGAAGCCGAACATGCCATGCGGGAACATGCCGCCGTCGTTCCACATGTTGGCCAGGTTGGCCACAGCGCCGTTGGGGGAGGTGAAGTTCGTTGCGAACATCACGATGCCGGTGCCGATCAGCGCCACGATGGCCACCACCTTGATGATGGCGAACCAGAATTCTGCTTCACCGAAGGCCTTGACCGTGGGGAGGTTCAGCAGGATCAGCACCACGGGGGTGATGAGCGCCGGGATCCACAGCGGGGTGCCGGGGGCGAGCTTGTCCACGTACCCGGCGATCGCCACAATGTCCGCCACTCCCGTGACAACCCAGAAGAACCAGTAGGACCAGCCGGTGAAGAACCCGGCCCACGGACCCAGGAGGTCTCCGGCGAAGTCGCTGAAGGACTTGTAGTTCAGGTTGGAAAGCAGGATTTCGCCCATCGCCCGCATCACAAAGAACAGCATGAATCCGATGATCATGTAGACGAAGATGACGGAAGGGCCGGCGAGGGAAATGGTCTTGCCGGAGCCCATGAACAGGCCGGTTCCGATGGCGCCGCCGATGGCCAGCAGCTGGATGTGGCGGTTGCTCAGCGCTCGGGCAAGGTGCGGTTCCTGGCTGTGGCCTCCGCTGGTTGGTTCCGTTGCAGTGTTCATGGCAACCGTGGTGGTGCGTTCAGACATCAGTGCTTCTTTCCTTGTCACAAGCGGACTGCGTTGCTGGCTGACTGCTCTGGGAGCAGGCAGCCGCACCGCCATCCGCACGGAGCCGCCACAAATGTGACGGAGGTAACAGTTGGGGGTGTGGATTAAGACTAGGGGCAACTTTGCGGCCTTTTCCGGCGGGGCAGGAATGCTTTCCGTTCGGGGTATTGACCGGATTCCGACGGCGGCGGTCCGGAACGGTGCACTGCTCGGCCGGGGTGGGAAAGGGCGTTCATCGGCACGTTGCCGGGCTGGGTGGCCATGGCGGAGCCTCCTGGTTCCGTGCCCCGGAAAGGGCTATTGCGCCGCCGTCCGCGTCGATTGCTCCTCGACAAACGTCGAGCGTCAGAGCATCAATTGTAGTCTCTTGTTGGACGTGAAAATGGCCCCTGCGCTGGACCTGGCTGGTAATGCAGCCGCCGCGGCGCGCCGGGTTCCAGCTCCGGGGCTGGCCGTCCGATCAGCCCTTGCCGAGCCCGTCCTGGAGCTTCTGCGCCGCTGACGCGAAGTTGCCGCTGATGCTAGCGCCGCCGATTCCGGCCGCTGCGTCGTTGGCGGTCTCCGCGGCTTTTCCGAGCGGGGCCAGGGCCTGCTCCACCCGGCCTTCGCGGTGAAGTTCCCCGGTGCCGTTCAGCCGGCCTGCTTGCTCCCCGGCGCCGCCGAGGTGGTGGATACGACGTTGCGTCCCTTGTCTTCGAGTCTCATGGGATGTCCTCTGTATTGGTTCCGGTTGGTAGTGATGCGGATCCGAGTGGAGAGTGGATGGACCGGCGGCATGGACCGGCAGCACCTCCAGGCGGGCCGGGAAACGGGAACAACTGTCCGCGGATGCTAGACTGGTGGAACTTGATGTGCAGTGATGCCCACTTTGATTCGGTTCATCAACCGGGTCCCCCAAAGGATTTGTCCGGCAGGGAGTGGGTTTTTTTCATGTGAGAGGCACATCCTGCGTCGATGAACGCGTTCTATTTGGTCCCGGCTTCCGCCGCCGCAAGGTTGGCAGCAGCCCGGTTGATCACCTGACTTTTCTTCGGCGAACCCCTGGGCCAACCGGCACCGGGGGCCGATATCCGCATGGATACCGCCTGAAAGACCTTTGAAACACATGACTACTTTTGCTGCCCTCGGCACGCCCAAAGCACTCGCCGACACGCTGACCGCCCAGGGAATCGTTGAACCGTTCCCCATCCAGGTCAAGACCCTTCCGGACACCCTGGCCGGACGCGACGTCCTGGGCCGCGGCCGCACCGGCTCCGGCAAGACCATTGCCTTCGCAATCCCGCTTGTAGCACGACTCGCTGAGCGGGAAGCCAAGCACTTCCGCAAGCCCGGCCGCCCGATGGGCCTGGTCCTTGCGCCGACCCGCGAGCTGGCCACCCAGATCAACGCCACCATCGAGCCGATGGCCAAGGCCATGGGCCTGACCACCACCGTGATCTACGGCGGCATCTCCCAGGCCCGTCAGGAAAAGGCCCTGCGTGCCGGCGTTGACATCGTCATCGCCTGCCCGGGACGCCTGGAGGACCTGATCCGCCAGCGCATCCTGACCCTTGAAGGTGTCGAGATCACCGTTCTGGACGAGGCCGACCACATGGCCGACCTCGGCTTCCTGCCGGTCGTCAAGAAGCTCATGGACATGACCCCCAGCCAGGGCCAGCGCCTGCTGTTCTCCGCCACCCTGGACAACGGCGTGGACAAGATCGTCCAGCGTTACCTGTCCAACCCGCTGACCCACGCTGTGGATGAATCACAGGCCGCGGTGACCACTATGGAACACCACGTGCTGGTGGTCAACGACCAGACCGTCAAGAAGCAGCTGATCGTTGAGCTCGCCTCGGGCGCCGGCCGCCGTGTGCTCTTCATGCGCACCAAGCACCATGCACGCAAGCTTGCCAAGACCCTGACGGACGCCGGCATCCCCGCCGTCGACCTGCACGGCAACCTCTCGCAGAACGCCCGTGACCGCAACCTGGCCGAGTTCTCCTCCGGCGAGGTCCGCGTCCTGGTGGCCACCGACGTCGCGGCCCGCGGTGTCCACGTCGACGACGTCGAACTGGTCATCCACGTGGACCCGCCCACAGAGCACAAGGCATACCTGCACCGCTCCGGCCGTACGGCCCGCGCCGGTTCCGACGGCACCGTGGTCACGCTGACCCTCCCGGAGCAGCAGTCCGACGTCAAGAAGCTGATGAAGGCCGCCGGCGTCGAGGTCAACTTCGAGCGCGTCACCGCCAACTCCCCGCTGGTTGCAGAACTGGTGGGTGAAATGGCCGACAAGATCGATCCGCGCACCCGCGCCGCACTGCTGGCCGCCAAGTCCAACCAGGGCGGCGGCACCTCCACCGGTGCAAACGCCGAGCGCAAGCGCGCCCGCCGCTCCACGCAGGCCGCACCCACTGCGGGTGGCCGCGGCGGACGTGGCGGACGCGGCCGGGTTTCGACCGGGGCTCCCCGCACGGATCTTGCGCGTTCCGAGCGCCGCGCCGTGGCCTACGAGGGCCAGGCCGCTGCCCGCAACGCCGCCGAGCGCGTTGCCGAGAAGAACCAGGACCGCGCCGACGCCGAGCGCGCCGAGCGCCGCAATGCACGCGGCCGTGCCCGTTCCACCGCATACTCGCACCACAACGATGTTCCCGCAGCAGGCGGCCGTGCATCGGCCGGCCGCGGGTCTGACGCACGTGCCTCCGACGCCCGGGGCGACGCTCGCGGCGGCGCAACCCGCACCAGCGCACCCCGTGGTGGTGCGCCCCGCAGCGGCGGTGCACCCCGCACCGGTGCGGCAACGGGTGGCCAGCGCGGCGGACGTCCGGCAACGGGCCAGCGCGCCGCTGCCGGCGCCAAGTCCGGCTCAGCCGGCGGCAACGCTGCAGTCTGGTCCTCCAACACCGGCGGCACCTCGGGCGGATCCTACTCCGGCGGCGGCAACGGCCGCTCCGGCGAAGGCCGTCCGGCACGCAGCGGCGGTCCCCGCCGCGCCTCAGCTCCGGCGTCGAACGAACGCCGCAGCCGCTAACACTCGTGGCTCGCTATGTAAAGTAGCTGGCGATACGCAAAATGCCGGCCGCTGCGGGTATATCCGCAGCGACCGGCATTTCGCGCAGCGCAAACCACGAAGCGCAGCGCCAGCCTGAAAGCGTAGCTAAAGCTACCAGCCGCGGGCGCGCCACTCCCGAATGTGCGGACGCTCGGCACCGAGCGTGGTGGGCTTGCCGTGGCCCGGATGGACCACAGTGTCGTCGGGATAGACGCCGAACAGCCGCTCGCTGACATCGCTGATCAGCTGGGCGAACCGTTCGGGATCGTTCTGCGTGTTGCCCACGCCGCCCGGGAACAGTGAGTCGCCGGAGAAGATGTGCGCAGGCCCTTCCGGGTCCTGGTACACCAGCGCCACGGACCCCGGGGTGTGCCCCCGGAGGTGCACGGCGGTCACATCGAAGCCGTCGAAGTTGCCCACGTCCCCGTGGTCCAGCAGCACATCCACCGGTACCGGCAGCTCGGGGGCGTCATCCGTCCCGGCCGCCGTCTTTACCCCGGTGGCCTCGACCAGGCCCGGCAGCGCACGGACATGGTCCCAGTGCTGGTGGGTGGTGGCAACCAGCGCCAGCTTCGGCGTCGCGGAGGTATCCGCGGCGGCGTCGGCAAGCAGCGCCTGGATGGCGGCCAGATCATCGGCCGCATCGATCAGGAGCTGCGCGCCGGTTGCCTTGCTGGTCAGCAGATACACGTTGTTGTCCATCTCGCTGACCGAAATCCGGCGGATGGTGATGTCACGCAGGTCGTGAATGAGGGAATCCATGGGCTTCAGTCTACGGAAACCCTATTCACGGCCTTGGGACACCCAGTTGGGGTCCGCAGAGCGGGAGCCGACGACGGCGTCCGCGGCGGAGTCGAGCGTCTCCAGTTGCGCCGGGGTCAAACTGAGCGCCAAGGCGCCCAGGTTCTCGTCTATCCGTTCCGCCCTGCGTGTGCCCGGAATGGGAACCACGGCCAGGCCGAGCTTTTTGCCCTGGGCAAACAGCCAGGCGAGCGCCACCTGGGCGGGAGTTGCAGCCCGCCCGGCAACGCTCAGCTCGTCGGCGACAGCCTGCACGGCGGCCACCACTCCCTGGTTGGCGTCCGCGGCATCGGCAGCGAAGCGCGGGATATTGCGGCGGAAGTCGCCGCTCCCGAGTTTCGAAGCGTCCACCGTGCCGGTGAGGAATCCCCGGCCCAGCGGTGAATAAGGCACAAAACCCACCCCAAGCGCGGCTGCCGCGGGAACAACGTTGCGTTCCACATCGCGGCTCCAGATGGACCATTCGCTCTGGACCGCGGCGATGGGGTGGACGCTGCTGGCCTCCCGCAGCTCCTCGGACGTCACTTCCGACAGGCCGAGGTGCCGCACCTTGCCTTGCTGCACCAGCGCCGCCATGGCCTCCACGGTTTCCACAATCGGAACGCGGAGGTCCCGGCGGTGCATGTAGTACAGGTCAATGGTGTCGGTGCCCAGGCGGCGGAGGCTGGCTTCTACAGCCTGTTGGATGTAGGCGCGGTCGCCGCGGATGTCGGTGTAGCCGCTGCCGGGGGTGCCCACGAGCCCGAACTTGGTGGCCAGCTGGACGTCGCCCCGGCGGTCCTTCAGCAGTTTGCCGATCAGTTCCTCGTTGCTGCCGCCACCGTAGATATCCGCGGTGTCGATGAAGCTGACCCCCGCGTCCACCGCATGATGCAGGGTCCGCAGTGCCTCGCCCTGGTCCACTCCGCCGTAGACCGGGGTGAGGGCCATGCCGCCGAATCCCAGGGGACTGACGGTGAGGTCGTCGCCGAGGTGGACTGATGGTGCAGTCATGATGCGCTCCGTTCGCTGTGAATCTGTTTCCCTGCCAACAACCGCGGCGGGATGGTCGGTATTCCTCAGGAATCGATGGCTTCCTCTAGCGCTGCCGGGCCGGTCTGAAGGCGGGCTCCTGTTGCCAGCAGTGCCTCGATCGCCTCGGCGGAACCCGGGTGGGCCAGGAGGTAGCCTTGCCCCATCTGGCAGTCCAGGGCGCGGAGGAGCTCCAGCTGCCCGGGTTCCTCCACGCCTTCGGCGATCACTTCGAGGGACAGCATGCGGGCCAGCCCCAGGATGCCTTCGAGCATCGCCGCCGATTGCGCCGCGGATGCCTGCCGCCCAAGGAACGAACGGTCAATCTTGAGGATGTCTGCCGGCAGTACGGCCAGCGAGCTCAACGAGGAATATCCCGTGCCGAAATCGTCGATGGCAACGCGGACGCCGGTATCCTTCAGGGTTTTAAGCGCTGCGATGCCGCCGTCAGTGCTGCCCGCCAGGGCTGTTTCGGTGACTTCAAGCACCACTTTGTCCGCCTGCGCCGCGGGTCGGAAAGGATGCGCTTGATGGCAGCCAGGTTCCGGGGATTGGGGAGCTGGATGGTTGAGAGGTTGACGGCAATCCAAAGGTTTTCGCACTGTGGCAAGGCCTTCCGCCAGCCGGCCGCCTGGCGGCTTGCGGTGTCCAGCATCCAGCAGCCGACGGCGTCGATGTCTCCGGTCTCCTCGGCGAGCGGAATGAATTCGGACGGGGCCAGCTGTCCCAGGGTGGGGTGCTGCCAGCGCACCAGCGCCTCCACGCCGAGGATTTCTCCGCTGTTCAAGTCCGCAATCGGCTGGTATTCGAGGCGGAGCTGGCCGCCGGTCACCGCCGTGGCGAGGTCCCGTTTGAGGGCGGCACGATACGTCATATGGTCGTAGCCCTCGGCATCAAACAGCTGGTAGCGGGCTTTGCCGCCATGTTTGGCGAGGTACATCGCGAAATCCGCCTGGCGCAGCAGTTCGGCCGCATCGCTGGTGCCTGGCCGCCGCTGGGCCGCGCCCATGCTGGCCGTGACGGCCCGACGGTCCTCGCCAAGGAAGAACGGTGCACGCAGTGCCTCATGGATCCGTTCCGCGATCCCCGCGGTAATGGAACCGGCGTCGTCGTCCATCACAACTATCGCGAATTCGTCCCCGCCGACGCGGGCAACGAGGTCGTGGGTGCGCACGCAGCCCTGGAGGCGCGTGGCCAGCTGGACGAGCAGGTCATCGCCCCGTTCATGTCCCAGCGAGTCATTGACATCCTTGAAGTCGTCGATGTCGATGAACAGAAGTCCCTCGCTCCGGTTCCGGCGGGTGCTCCCGCTGCCAAAGGATTCCGTGAGGCGTTCCATCAGCGCCGCACGGTTGGCCAGCCCTGTCAGGGGGTCATGGGTGGCGCGATGCGTCAGGTTCACGTGACTGTTGTGGACGGCGGCGGCCATGCCGTTGAAGGCCTCCGCCAACTCGCCGAGTTCGTCGCGGCGGAACACTTCGATGCGGTGGTCGTAGTTGCCGCCCCGCAGCTTTCGGACACCCTTGTGCAGGCTTTCCACCGGCCTCATGAGGTCCTTGACCATCCTGCGGCGGAAGTACACCGTGGCTCCCACCGCCACCACGAACAGGACGCTGCGCCCGATGATCAGGAGCCGTTCGAGCTCGGCACTGTGTGCGAGTCCCGTGTCCATTTCCAACAGGGAGTAGTGCCTGATCTCCGCCAGCTGTTTGCGGATTTCCGCGCTGGCCGCGGCGAAGGCCGGGGACTCGGCCACATGATTGCCTTGGAGCGACTGCACCTGGCTGCCCCACAGGCCGTGTGCAGTCAAGGCTTCCTGCCAGGACTGGCGGGCGGTGGCAATTGTTTCCCGCATGCCCGTCTCGCCCGGCAGGAGGGTGGCGGTTTCCTGGAACAGCCGGGAGACCTCCTCCTGCTGGCTGACGAAGGCCGGGCGGTCGCCCGGTGCACTGGAGAGCAGCTGGTGACCCAGCTGCTCGTGGGCGTCGAGGGCTGACCGCAGCACCTCCACTTTGTCCAGCTCGAGATGGAGCTGGGCGGACGTCGCCTGCACCTGGTCCATCAGGCCGCGCACACCCACGATCGTTACCGCGGCCCCGACCAGCAGTGCCGCGAGCATCAGCAGGAAGGCCCTGGACCATTCGCGCTGCAGGCTCCACGTGCGCTCGGGCCCCTCCACGCCGGTATCCGCCGGTGTGGAGGCCGGCCCCGAGGCCTTGCCCGGCGCGTTCCCATCCATGTGCTGTTGTCCTCTGCGTCCAGGAGCCACGGGGGACCCAGCCACCGGCTGAGACCCGTTGATGGTCCGGTGATCCTAGGAGCAGGCTAACAGGGCTGCGGGATCCGGGCGGTGTGTCACTGAAAAAAGACTTCAGGAAAACTCCGTTACAGGCTGCGGGGAACGCGCACTGAACGAACCGGAAACGCTAGGACCAGGGAATGACGCGGTCGGCGGCAGGGCGGGTGGACTCGATAAACCGTGCGTTGGCCTCATCCGAGCCGCCGGCCCACTCCTCCGCCGCGGACCGGTCCATGCCAAAGTGCACGTGCCTGTCCACCAGCCGCTCGAGGCGAAGGTCCGGGGGAGTGTCCATGAACCAGACCTCGTCCAGCTGCGCCCGGACCTGCCGCCACGCGGGGTGGTCCGCCAGGAGGTAGTTCCCTTCGGTGATCACCAGGGGCACGGAGGCCGGGACCGCGATGGAGGCAGCCACCGGCTCGTCGATCTGCCGGCGGAAATCCGGGGCATAGACCACGGGCTCATCCCGCCGCGCCAGCCGCCGCAATAGCGACAGGTAACCGCCGACGTCGAACGTGTCGATTGCCCCTTTGCGCTGCCGCAGCGGCGTGCCGTCGATGATCGCATTGCCAAGGTGGAAGCCGTCCATGGGCACCACTACGGCCGTACCGGCATCAAAGAGGGAGTGCAGGCCGGACGCGAAGGTCGATTTACCGGACCCGGGCGAACCTGTGATGCCGAGAAGCATCCGCTTCCCGGACGCGACGCGGGCACGCAGGTCCGCCACGGCCGCCCTTATCTCGGGATGCCGGAGCATGGCGTCGTCCAGCCGTGGGGCAGTGCCCGGGTCCACTGAAGATGTCACCATGGCACCAGCCTAGTCAGTGCTGCTGTTTAGTCCGGCGTGCCGGTGAGTGCTGTTTGGCTCCGCGGTCCTGCGGCAGTAGTTTCAGCCCCGCCGCGCAGCCAACAATCCCGGCGATGAACAGCAACTTGAGCGGACTGGCAGGCTCGACGCCGGTGGCCATGGCCCAGCCGACGGTCAGGGCAGCGCCGACGCCTACCCACACGGCGTAGGCGGTCCCGAGCGGGATCGACTTCACTGCGATCCCCAGTCCCACCATGCTCAGTGTGGCCGTGACGGCAAAGACTATGGTGGGGAGCGCGTGGGAGAAACCGTCGGAGAGCCCCAGGGCGGTGGCCCAGACGGCCTCGAGTACGGCGGAACCGAGCAGGATCAGCCAGGCGGACGTATTCTTGCTAAGCATTACGCCACCACCTTCAGGCCCACCACGCACGCAGCGATCCCGGCGAGCAGCAGCAGCCGCGCCGCCGTCGCCCGTTCCACCTTGGTGATGATCGCGTAAGCGGAGGTCAGCACCATACCCACACCCACCCACACGGCGTAGGCGGTGCCGGTGGGAATGGACTGCATCGCGATGGCGAGGCCGCCGGTGCTCGCGATGACGGACACCAGGAAGACGACCATGGGAAGCACGCGCCGGCGGCCTGTGGCCAGGGAGGTGCGGTGCAGCGCTGCGGCCCACACGGCCTCGAGCGCCCCGGACAGAATGAGGATTAACCACGACATGACGGATCCTTTGGCCAGTCTTGTCGCGTGCCGGGTACTGAACCGTCGTCCGGAGGTTCCGGAGGGGAACCTTGATCCCAGCGTAGCAACGCCCGACGCCGGGTGGCCACCATTGGTGGCTAAGGTCACCGGCTGTCTGGGGGCCGGTGCGGGATCGAGGAGGCGAGGGCAAGCACTGCGATGAACGACGCCCCCAGTACCGCAACCCAGGCGCCGCGCGGTTCGGTGATGGCGAGCACGGGGCCGGCGATCCCGGGCCCGGCCAGGGCGAGTGCCGCGGCGAGGGCTGCGCTGACGAGGCCGCAGGCGAGCCTGGCCCAAAGCGGCCCGCGGCGGGACAGAGCGTAGCCCCCGCCGATCGCCATGAGGGCAACGGCGATTGCGCCTCCGCCGAGGCCTTGCGTGAGCAGTGCTGCAACCGCGCCGGGCATGAGCAGCGGCACGATGGCGAAGGTGAGCGGCGCGAGGGCGAGCCAGCGCCACCCCCGCCGGCCGCCTGCACGTCGGAGTGCTTCGGCCCACCCCAGGAGTCCGCCGACGGTGGCTCCAGGCAGGAGGATCGCGCCGAACGTCCCCCACCAGCCGAATGTGGATGCCGGGCCGGCGAGTTCGACCATATAGCCACGGAATCCAGCGGCCCAGGCAATCCCGCACGTTATGCCAGCCAGCACGAGAGCCGCAGTCCGATGGAGGGCGGGACTGGCATTGGGCGAGGCTTGTGCGGACTCTTTCTCGGGCATGATCGGCTCCACGGATTCACCTGGTAGCTGGGGACATTAGGGCACCGCCGGAGAAAGATCAAGGCCCGGCGGGTTCCTGTCCCAGCCGGCGCCTTACCCGGAACCCGGTGCCGCCAGCGGCAGCGGAATCCGTTCCACCACCCGCGGCGCGAGGAGGAGCTGCCGTGCCGGCGGGACGATCGCCGCCGCGTTCCTGGTCGCCGCCGCGGGGGTGGCCGCCAGTTCGTGCGTCAGCACGCGGATGATGTGGCGCGCCGCCTCCTCCACCGGCTGGGCGACGCTGGAGAGTCCCAGTGCAGCGGCCACGGGAGTGTCGTCGAAGCCCACAATCGCGGCTCGGCCGTCCGGCCCGGCGGGCTGGCCGGGCACGAAAGCGCCGGGCCGTGCCTCACGGAGCTTCTCCATGGCTCCCAGGGCCAGCGAGTCGCTGGAGCACACCACGGCCGTGGCGCCCCTCGATGCCAGCAGGGCCGCTCCGGTTGCGCCGCCGGCAACGGTGTCTTCCGCCTCGGCGCCGAGGACGGGAACATCCCGGCCGTATCCGGCAGCCGTCATGGCGCGCTTCCAGCCTTGGCGGCGATCGGCGCCCACCGGGTTGCCCGTATGCCAGCCCAGGAAGCCGATCCTGGCGTGGCCCTGGGCCAGCAGCATATTCACGGCAGCTTCCGTTCCGGCGGCGCCGTCCACGTCCACCCAGGCGTGTTCCGCCGCCGCGGAGTGTCCGTCGGCATCCCAAGGGCGGCCGAAAACGGCGAAGGGCGTGCCGCGTTCCTGCAGCCAGCGCGACCGTGTGTCGTCAGGGGTGCTGGAGGTCAGGATGAAGCCGTCCAGCCCGGCGACGTCCAGGAGCTGTTCGTACTGGCGGACTTCGTCCTCGTCCGAATCTGCGCAAAACAACGTGAGCCTGTACCCGGCTGACTGGGCCGCTTCGGTGAGCGCGTGCAGGAAGCGGTCCAGGACGGCGCCGTTGATGCCGTCTGTGGCGGGATAGAGCCGTATGCCGAAGTTCATGGAGCGCTGCGTGCGCAGCTGGCGGGCGGCCGCACTGGGCCGGTAGCCGGCGGCCGCGATGGCGGCCAGGACGCGCTCCCGGGTGACGGGTTTGACCTTGTGCGGCGCATTCAGCACGTTGGAGATGGTCTGCCGCGACACGGCAAGTTCGCTGGCCAGGCTGGCGAGGGTGGGCCGGGGCAAGCGGACTCCTTGGGATTCGGATTGGGCGGGCAGCGTCGAGGCATCCCGTGAAGGCCTCAGCACGCTGGCCTTTCCCTCACACAGTAACGTGTGAGACGATCTAATCGCACAAAATTTGATCGATCAAATTTGTGGGCCAAGGTGCCCGCAGGTAATGCGGACGGCCGTCTTTGCCCGCCCATCCAACATCACCAGGAGTTGTTTATCCTTGGCCTCTGAACAGCCATACCTGCACAATCTCTCCGGCGTCTTCAGTGCCCCGATCCAGGCGTGGTCCGACGCGCACGGGCAGATCCGGCATGCCGGGGCGCAGGGGATCTACTGCGGCGATGACCGGGTTATCAACACCGCAGTCCTCACCGTGGACGGGCGGGAGCCGGAATGGGTGTCAACCCAGCTGCGTTCCTCCACGGAATCCGACTACATCTACTTTGTGCGCGCTGACGCCGAGGTGGCCGACCCCCTGCTCTCCTTGGTGCGCACCCGCACGGCCGCGTCCAGCCGTCTCCGCGCGGGCGACACCACCGCGACGCTCACCGGCTGCTCCGGCACGGTGGCGGAGACGCTGCGCCTCGAATCGGCCATGCTGCAGCCGGTGACCTTGAACGTCCGGCTGACCCTCGGCGCTGACAACACCACCATGGAGCAGGTCAAGCAGGGCGGGCGCGGCCACACCGCGGTGGAACCGCAGGCGCCCACGTGGTCCTGGCGAGACACCGACACCACGCTGATCCTGACCGCGGAGAACGGAACCGTCAGCATGCGTGGCAGCAAGGTGACCATCGACTGGGCCGTGGAAGTGAAGCCGGGAGTGCCCGTCCAGCTGGGCTGGGCCGTGGACCTGACCGATGCGGATTCACCGATGCTCGCAGCGGACGGGGAGCCCATTGTTGCTCCGGCGTCGGACGATCCCAGGCTGGACCGGCTCATGGAGCGGTCCGTCAGCGATCTCAACAGCCTGCGCCTGGCGCACTATTCGCATCCGCATGACACGTTCCTGGCAGCCGGGGCGCCGTGGTTCTTCACCATGTTCGGCCGCGATTCGATCATTGCGGCCCGCATGCTGCTGCCCATCAACACCGCCATTGCGGGCGGAACACTCCGTGCCCTCGCGGGCCGGCAGGGCACCGAGACTGACCACACCACGGCCGTCCAGCCCGGGAAGATCCTGCACGAGGTCCGGCGGACCGTCCTGACCATGGCCGAGAGTGGCCAGGCCCTGCGCCTGCCGCCCGTGTACTACGGCACCGTTGACGCAACGCCGCTGTGGATCTGCCTCCTGCACGATGCCTGGAAGGCCGGCATGCCGGATGCCGAAGTGGAAGAGCTCCTGCCCAACCTCCTGGACGCCCTCGAATGGCTCCGCGACCACGGCGACCTGGATGGTGACGGCTTCCTGGAATACCTGGACGAGTCAGGGACCGGCCTGGTGAACCAGGGCTGGAAGGACTCCGGCGACGCCATCCGCTGGCACGACGGCTCGCTCGCGAAGGGGCCCATCGCGCTGGCCGAGGTCCAGGCCTATGCCTACGAGGCCGCCATGGTGGGCGCGGAAATCCTTGAGGCCTTCGGGCGTCCGGGAGCCGCAGAATGGCGCGACTATGCAGCCGGCATGGCCGAACGCTTCCGCGCGCAGTTCTGGTGCGAGGACGAGCTCGGTCCGTACCCTGCGCTCGCCCTGGACGCTGACAAGCGCCCGGTGGACGGCGTGACCTCCAATATGGGGCACCTGCTCGGCACCGGGATACTGAACGAGGAGGAGCAGCTCACCGTGGTGCGCCGCGTCATGGATACCACCATGTTCTCCGGCTACGGAGTGCGGACGCTGTCCACCACGAACGGCGGCTACTGGCCCACGCGCTACCACGCAGGCGCGGTCTGGAGCCACGACACGGCCCTGATCATCAGCGGCATGCTGGCCGACGGCTTCCCGGATGAAGCGGCGCAGCTCGCGGCCGGGCTGCTGGAGGTGGCCGAGGCCAACGACTGGCGGCTGCCCGAACTCTTCGGGGGCCACGGCTCTGACGCCATGCGCACACCCGTGCCGTTCCCCGCGAGCTGCCGTCCGCAGGCCTGGGCTTCGGCCAGCTCTGTAGTGATCGCTGCGGCACTTACCCCCGTGGGGCCGGCGCAGGAAAAGCTCCTGCAGTCCTCCGGCACCAGCGCCGGACGGTAACGCGGCTGCCGGACGGTAGCGCGGCTAGCCGGCAACCCGGTCGATCGACACGACGGCCAAGAAACCCCGGCCCAGGATCTCTGGTGTCCGGGAGTCGGAGCCGACGACGGCGTCGTAGCGGGCCAGCGTCTCCGGCTCTGCGGAGACTGGGGTTGCCTCGGGCGCGTCGCCTTCGCCGGAACCGGCGGCTCCGGCTCCGGCTCCGGACTCGGCAGCGGCTGCGTCACCGGCGGTACCCGGGCTGACCGTGGCCTGGCCCTGCAGCAGGATGCCCAGCTGGCCTCCGAAGACCGGGTGGGCGCGCTTCTTGGAGAGTTCGATGATGGACGTGTACCCCTTGAACGCACCGTTCCGGGTGATGACGTTGAGGTCGCGGATGTCGCCTGTGGGCAGTGCGCTGGCTGTGTCGGCCTCGCCGGAGAACCGGAACGGCCGGTACTTCTCCAGCGGGTGTTCGGCGCCGTCCACGGTCAGGAGCAGGAGTTCGCCCTCGATCACGGTCAGGACGCGGTCCATGCCGGGAAAGGCGGAGAACGCGCCGGCCTTGGACACCTCGGCGATGCTGACGCGCCAGTCCCAGGCGCCGTCCTGGGCGGAAGCCGCCTTCGGATGGCTGGCGAGTTCGCGGGTTACCCCGCCGCTGTTGCGCCACGGTTCGGCTCTGAGTTCGGCATAGCGGATGATCTCCATGCGCCCAGCCTATCGGCCGGACGGCAGGCCACGCCCACATGAACACGACCACCGGGAAGCTTCGCCGTGCGTAACCTCGGCGCGGGCCGGGCGGGCTTGCTAACGTCAGGTGGAGGAGAAATTCGCAGGAGGAGCCAGGGATGTTCGTCAAGGTGTGTGGCCTGAGTACGCCGGAGTCAGTCCTGGAAGCGGCAGGAGCCGGTGCGGACGCCGTCGGATTCGTCCTGACCAAAAGCCCCCGGGAGGTCACTCCTGCCCGGGCCCGGGAGCTCTTGGTCCACGTTCCGGCCGGCACGCCGGCAGTGGGCGTGTTCCGCCACGAGCCGGTGGCAGACGCCGTCGCCGTCGCCCGCGAGGCGGGCCTGGAGTGGATCCAGCTCCATGGCGACCGGACCCCGGAGGACGTCAAAGCAGCGCACGACGCCGGCATGAAAGTCATCAGGGCAGTCACCATGGGTGCCTCCCCGGAGGCGTTTGGCAGCTGGGGCGAGGACCTGCTGCTGATTGACGCCGCCGTGCCCGGTTCCGGCGAGGCCTGGGACTACGGTTCGGTGCAGGCCAAGGGGCTGGGCGGGCGGAACTGGCTGCTGGCTGGCGGCCTTGACCCCGTCAACGTCGCAATGGCCGCGAAGGAAGCCGGTGCCTGGGGAGTGGATGTCTCCTCCGGCGTCGAAAGTTCTCGCGGAGTGAAGGACCTGGCGAAGATCAGGGACTTCGTCCTGGCAGCGAAGGCCTAGCGCAGCGAAGGCCTGGCGCAGCACTGCCGTCCGCGGACGGCCGGGATGCCCAGCACCGGCCGGAATGAAGAGTGCCGGATTCTTGTTGCCGCAGTCATGAAGCGCATCGGATTTCTTTCCTTCGGCCACTGGGGCAACGTTGAGGGGTCCCGGACGCAGACCGCCCGGGAGGCCTTGCTGCAGGGCATCGAGCTGGCCGTGGCCGCCGAGGAGCTGGGGATCGACGGCGCCTTCTTCCGCGTGCATCACTTCGCCCGGCAGCAGGCCTCGCCGTTCCCTTTGCTGGCCGCGATCGCCGCCCGGACCAGCAGGATCGAAATGGGCACGGGCGTGATCGACATGCGGTACGAGAACCCCCTGTACATGGCGGAGGAAGCATCCGCCACGGACCTGATCAGCGGCGGCAGGCTGCAGCTTGGAATCAGCCGCGGTTCACCGGAACCTGCCAGGGACGGCGCCGCCGTGTTCGGCCATGTCCCGGCCGAGGGCGAAACCCCTGCGGATATGGCCCGCCGGCATGCCGCAGTGTTCCGGCACGCCATCACCGGCGCCGGCGTGGCCGAGGGCGATCCTCGCTTCGGCGGAGGCACGGGCAAATTGCCGGTCCAGCCTAACTCGCCGGATCTTGCCCGCCGGGTCTGGTGGGGCGCCGGCTCCCGCGCCACCGCAGTGTGGACAGCTGAACAGGGGATGAACCTGATGAGCTCCACCCTCCTGACTGAAGACACCGGTGTGCCGTTCGACGAGCTCCAGGCGGAGCAGATCAGCATGTTCCGCAGCGCTTGGGCCGAGGCAGGCCATCAGCACACGCCCCGGGTATCGGTCAGCCGCAGCGTGCTGCCGATCGTGGACGACGAGGACCGCCGGTACTTCGGGCTCAGCGCCCTGCGGGAAAGGCATGACCAGGTGGGCGTCATCGACGGACTCGTGGCGAGATTCGGGAAGAGCTACGTGGGTGAGCCGGAAGCGATCGCCGAGGAGCTGGCGGCAGACGCCGCGGTACAGGCCGCCGACACACTCCTGCTCACGGTCCCCAACCAGCTCGGCGTGGACTTCAACGCCAAGCTCCTGGGCAACATTGCCCGCCACATAGCGCCCGCCATCGGCTGGCAGCCCAAGTGGTCCGCGGCCGCCGCGCACGGCGCGAAGACCGGGGCTTAGCGGGCTAGCCTGCCGTTTCACAGGAGGCTAGCCGTGGCTATGCGTGTTCGCTAGCATTCAGCTGGGGGAGCACCCCGAAGAACCGGCGGTCCAATCCCGCCAACCCAGTCGAAGGAGACCCATTGTGACTCTTCCCCAAGGCATTACCCCCGGCATCTGGACCCTCGACATGTCCCACAGTGAAATCGGGTTCTCGGTCCGCCATGCCGGCATCAGCAAAGTCCGCGGCCGGTTCACCGACGCCTCGGCGGACGCGCACGTGGGCCAGTCCCTTTCGGCCTCCAGCCTGCACGCCACGGTGAAAACGGCAAGCTTCGACTCCGGCGACGCGAACCGCGATGCCCATGTGCGCGGGGCGGACTTCTTCGACGTCGAAAACTACCCGGAGATGACGTTCCGGGCCACGGGCATCGAAGGTGACGGCGAGGACTACACCGTCACCGGCGACCTCACCATCCGCGGCGTTACCAAGCCCGTGGAACTCGAAGTGGAGTTCAGCGGCGTGGCTGTTGATCCGTTTGGCGCCACCCGGGCAGGATTTAGCGCCGAGGCCGAAATCAGCCGCAAGGACTTCGGACTGACGTGGAACGCGGCCCTCGAAGCCGGCGGGCTGCTGGTCAGCGACAAGGTCAAGATCAACGTGGAGGCAGCCCTGGTCAAAAAGGACTAGGGTCCGCGAGGAGGTGGCCTGCGGCGGGGACCGCGGTCAGATCCATCTGTTGTGCTTGAACGCCGCGTACAGGACCACGCCCATGCCCGCCATCAGGCCAAGGGCCATGGGGTATCCGAAGATCCAGTCGAGCTCGGGCATGGTGCGGAAGTTCATTCCGTAGATGGTGCCCACCAGGGTGGGGGCGAAGAGGATGGCGGCCCAGGAGGAGATGCGTTTGACCTGCTCGCTCTGCGCGAAGCTGGATTCCGTCAGGCGCCGCATCTCATCATTCTGGCGCTGGGCCACCAGCGCGGCGTTGACCGTGAGTGCGTTCTGCAGGAGGGCCCTGAAGGAAGTGGTCCGTTCACCCAGCCGGAGGACGTGGTCCAGGACGTCGCGCAGGTGGTCCTGCAGTTCCGTGCCGGGGCGGTGCTCCGGTGTTCCGGTGAGCAGGGCCTGCAGGATTCCCGCCAGCGGGCTGGTCCCGCGCTGGAACATGATGACCTGACGGGAGAGCTCATAGATCCGGCGCGACACGTCCGGGTCTCCGCCGAAGAGGTCATCCTCGATTTCGTCGATGTCGTTTTCCAGGCCGGCCACCACCGGCTCATACTCATCCACCACCTGGTCCAGGATGGCGTACAGCACGGCGTCCGGCCCCAGCGCCAGGAATTCCGGCTGGGATTCCATCCTCCGGCGGACGCGGGCCAGGTCCGGTGACTCGGCGTGGCGGACGGTGACTACAAAATCCGGGCCCACGAAAACGTGGATTTCACCGAACTCAACCTTTTCGACGTCGTCGAGATAGCGCGCCGGGCGCAGCACCAGGAAAAGGGTCTCGCCGTAGTGCTCTAGTTTCGCGCGCTGGTGCCCGGTCAGGGCGTCTTCCACGGCCAGGTGGCTGAGGTCGAACTCATCCGCCACGGATCGCAGTTCCTTGGAGTCGGGCCGGTACAGCCCGATCCAGGCCATTCCCTGACGCTGCCGCAACAGGAAGTAGGTCTCCTCCAGCCCTTCCGGGTCGGTGGTCCGGCGGCCATTCACATAGACGGCGTTATCAACGATGGTCACGGCTGCGTCTCCTTCTCCGAAGGCCATTGGGCCTGACGGTGGCCTTACCCGGCAAGCTGCCAACAGTATGCGCCACCGCTGCGGTGAAGCGACGCGATGCCGGCGTAAGGATTTCGTAAAGACCGGGGCCAGGCCGGGCGGTCGGGTACAGCGGCCCGATTTCAGGGGCGTTTTCAGGGCAATCCCCGAGGCCGGATCGGGCGGGCGCGGGGGAGAATGGCGGTATGAAGACATTGCTCAACATCATTTGGCTGGTATTCGGCGGACTCTGGCTGGCGCTCGGGTATTTCTTGGCGGGGATCATCTGCTGCCTGCTCATCGTGACCATTCCGTGGGGAATCGCGTCCTTCCGGATTGCCTCCTACACGCTCTGGCCTTTCGGCCGCATGGTGGTGGACAAGCCCGGCGGCAACGGCGTGTTTTCCCTGCTGGGAAACGTGATCTGGCTGCTGGTCGCAGGAATCTGGATCGCGATCGGCCATGTGGTGACCGCTTTCGCCATGGCCATCACCATCATTGGCATCCCGCTGGCCATCGCCAACCTGAAGCTCATCCCGGTCTCGCTGATGCCCCTCGGCAAGCAGATTGTGCCGACGGACCGGCCGTTCGTCACCAGTTACCGCTAAGAACAATGCTGAGGGTCTTGACGCCGCGGGCGCACAGGAGCATATTTAACTTAGTAGTTAATTAACGAATAGGTTATATGCGATGGCGGCCGATCAGCTCAGCATGATCTTCGCGGCGCTGGCAGATCCCACACGGCGGGCAATCCTGGCGCGCCTTGCCAGCGGCGATGCCACGGTCAATGAGCTGGCGGAGCCTTTCGACATCAGCCTCCCGGCCATTTCCAGGCACCTCAAAGTGCTGGAAGCCGCCGGGCTGATTTCCCGCAGCCGCTCCGCACAATGGCGGTCCAGCCGACTCGAAGCCGGCCCCCTCCAGGAGGCCACCCAGTGGATGGAAACGTACCGCCGCTTCTGGGACTCCAGCTTCGACCGCCTGGACACGCACCTCAAGAGAATCCAATCCCAGGAAACCGAGGATGCCCCAAATGGTTGACAAAGCAGGACCAACGGAAGTTTCAGCGCAGCTGTTGACGCCAGACGACTCGATGCTGGTCATCACCCGCGACTTCGCCGCCCCCATCGGAGTCGTGTGGTCCGCCCTCACGGACCCGGACCAGGCTCCGGCATGGTGGGGTCCGCGCGGCTTCCACACGCCGCGGGAGACCATCGAAGCCGACTTCGAAGTGGGCGGCATGTACCGTGCCTGCATGGTCAGGGAAGAGACAGGCGAGAAGCTCTGGTGGAGCGGGGTCAACACCGAAATCGATCCCCCGCACCGGCTCGTGTTCACCCATGCCTGGGACAACGCGGACGGCACCCGGGGCTTCGAAACGGAAGTGACCTTTGAACTCGAGGAAACCGGCCGGGCCACGACCCGGATGACGTTCACCCAGGGACCCTTCGACACTACGGAGAACCGCGACGGGCATGGCGGGGGCTGGGGCGAGTCGTTCGACCGCTTGGCAGAGCACCTCGGCAGCGCGGCCTGAGCCGCTCCCTTTTGGCTGCCCTAAGCGCCGTTACGCCCGGCGGAACGCGCCGCCGTCGAGAAGCGCGACGGCGGCGCTCCGGTTGAGTTCCGCCGCGATCGCCACGTCCTCCTAGTAGCCGCCGAAAACCAGTTCCCGTCCGCTGGAGCACTCCAGCAGCGTGTCAGTGAGCCTCGGCCCGGCAGCGGCGAATGCGTCCATGGCCCACCGGGCTTCAGGGGAGAAACCTGCCCTGCGGTGCTCAGGCAGCGACGCCAGGAAGGCGCCGGCACCCAACTGGTCCTCGAGCGCCGGGCGGAGTCCGCCGTCGGGCCATGTTTCGCCGGCCGCGATGACGGCGATCACTGCCGCCGGCGGAAGGTTCCGGGCGGCCCAGTCTGCCAGGGCGCGGGCGTTACGGAGGCACACCGCGGCCACCCGCGGCACCATTCCCGTCAGCGAGTGGGCAAGTGCCGAGCCGTTCGGCGACGGCAGCACCACGCGGTCCAAGGTCGGCGCGTCCCGCAGGCTCGCGGGCGACAGACTCACGCCGTTGCCGCCGCGACGGCCGGCCAGCACTGCCTCCTGCTGCGCGGCAAAATCAGCCGCAGTGCTGTCGTTCCAGCGGTAAGGAAACACCTTGGCTCCGCGGTCCACGGCGACGCTCACGCACGTGGTGAAACACAGAACGTCCACCACAACGGCCAGTTCGGCCCCGGGAGCCACGGCAAGGGCGCCGTCGTGCCCCCAGTCGAAACGGACGGTGAACGGCAGTTGCCGGTGTGCGGCGGGAACCTCGCTCACGCCAGCTTGACTTCGGGGTTGAGCTCGCCGTTGAGGTTGCGTCGGGCGGAAACCAGCCAGAGTTCCCGGCCGCGGGCCGTGTTGAACAGCGGGTCCAGTTCCAGCAGGTGACGGACGACGGCGGCGCGTCCGGCCGCGAAGTCGGTGTCGCCGATGTGCGCAAAGTCTTCCCGGACGGCGCTGAGGTAGCGGCCGTAGGCCTTTGGTTCGCCGCCGAGTACGGAAAGGTCCGCGTCGCAGAGGAGGGCGCCGTCGTCGTCCCCGGCATCCGGCCGGTGGTCGGCAGTCAGCCGGACCAGCCGCCCGACCTCGTACGCCTCGTCCTCGGACAGGCCCGCATGCAGGAGCCGGTCCTGGGCGAGCCTGGCTGATTCCTCCTCGTCCTGGCCGGCGATGCCGCGGTACACGGCGTCGTGGAACCACGCGGCAAGGACAACAGTGCGCGGCGGATCAGTAGGTTCGGTGAGCAGGTCCAGAGCCTCGAGGACGGACAGCAGGTGGGTGCGGCCGTGGTACTTGCGGTGCTCCTCGCCCCAGCGGTCCAGGAGGTCCAGGAAAAGGGCGTCGTGACCCGGCAGCACGGCGTTCCAGCGGTTCAGCAGCGGCACCTTGAGGGCCTTGCCGCGCTCGCGGGCCGGGATGCGGAGGCCGCTGGCGATCAGCTTACGGACCAGGACCCGGGCCTCCACGGGAATGGCACCGGCCGCTACGAGCGCGTCATACCGGGCTTCGGAGACGTCGTAGTGGTCGCCGTCGAACGCCCTGTCCGGAATGCCGGCGGCGTCCGCGAAGCTGTGCAACTCCTCGAGGGACGTGTCCGAGATGAGGTGCGAAAAGTGAGTTCCGTGGGCTGGCCAGAGCGGCGGATCGAGGTAGACGGCCATGAGGGAAGTCTAGTGCCGCGGGCGCCCGTGGGCTGGCGCGGAGTTCTTCCGCTGAACAGCAGGTCTTTTTGTCACACCCCTTTGGCAGAGTTATCCCATGGAAGCCATTGAAGAACTCGCCTCGAACCAGGCCCCGCGCCTAGGGCAGATTTCCAATGCTTCTTTCGAGCCAGTGCCGCTGAGCCGGACACTGCGTGCCGTTCCTCCGGCTGGCCGCTTCGGCGATGATTCAAGCAGTCAGCCGGAGTCCGACGGCGGCGGTTCCGGTGATCTGGCGCGGTGCCCTGAGCTGCTCAAAAGCATCGGTTCGACGGCGGTCGACGACGCGGCGCTGCTGAGCTTCCGTGAGGCTGCTGACTTCGCCGACAATGTCGAGGAAGTCTCCCGGGCCGTCGATTATCTGCAGATCGTTGCGGCCGGGGCCGTGGAGCGTACCCGTCGGGAAGCCGCAGTGGCTGCGCGCTCGGCGGCAGTCGGCTCAGGCTCGGGCTCGGGCGCGGCCATCGGATGGGGCGCAGATACTGCTGTAGCCTCCCAAGCTCCACGTCCAGCCGAATCTGAGCTGGCTGATGACGGGTACAGGAACGCCACCGAGTTCCTCCGCGCCCGGCTCCGGATCAGTGCGGCCGAAGCCCGGCGCCGGATCAGTCTCGCCGCCGCGGTCCTGCCCCGGGCAGGGTTTGCGGGCCACACGGACCCTGCGGAGCGGCCCGAGCTCGCCGCCGCCGTCGCTGCCGGGACCGTCGCGTCCCGGCCCGCGAGCATCATCACGGCGGCCCTGGACCGGGTCCGGCACCACGCCACCGGGGACACCACGGCCCGGATGGAACACGCCCTGACCCGCACCGCGACCGAACACGACACCGACTTCCTCACCCGGGTCGCCCGCCGCTGGACCGATGCGATCGACCAGGACGGTTCGGAGCCTTCCGAGGAAGAACTCCGCCGCCGCCAGGGCGTCTTCCTCCGCCCGGCCCGCCGCGGACTCCACCACCTGGAAATCTTCGCCACCCCGGACCAGTACGAACCCCTCCTGACCGTCATGAACACCGCCACCAACCCCCGCACCAGAGCCGGTACCACCGAGGGTAGTGACGCCGGCAGCGACGCCGGCAACGACGCAGACAGTGCAGCGGATAGCGGCGACGGGACCGGCGGCGGACCTGATGCCGACCTGGACCGGCGGACCCGGCCGCAACGGCTCCTCGACGGCCTGGTCGGTGCCTGCAAAGCAGCCCTGACTACCGGAACCCTCCCGGCGGCGGGAGGACTCCGCCCTCAGGTCATGGTCACCATCGACTACCGCGACCTCCTGGACCGCCTCGAACACACCACCGCCAAAGGCCCTCGCTACCGGTCCCGGACCACGGCCACCAACCCTGGATACGACGGCCCGGACAACGACAGCAACGACTATGGCAACGCTGGCCATCCCGGCCACACCGGCCCCGTAGGTGCCGGACTTTCCAGCAGCGGATCCCCTGCCGGCATCCCCGGCACGGGCTCGTTCACGTTCACCGGCCCGGTCGCGGCTTCCGTGGTCCGGAAAATTGCCTGCGACGCGGACATCATCCCCGTCCTGCTCGGCAGCCAGGGACGCGTCCTGGACATCGGCCGCACCACCAGGATCTTCCCGCCCCACATCCGCAAAGCCATCACCGCCCGCGACCAGGGCTGCGCGTTCCCCGGCTGCACCATCCCCGCCCCCTGGTGCGAAGCCCATCACATCAGTTACTGGTCACACGGCGGCAACACCAGCACAGACAACGGCACCCTGCTGTGCTCCCATCACCACCACCTCATCCACAAAGAGCAATGGACCATCCAGGTCAAAACCGGCATGCCGTGGTTCATCCCGCCACCCCACATCGACCCACGCCAAAGGCCACAGCAGAACAACTACTTCAAGACCTGAACTACCGGCAGACGTCGGGCGCCGCCATGCACCGACCAACAGGGGAACCCAGGTCCGGTCGGGTCTGTCGGGTCGAGCCGGAAGCGCGGAATGGAACCGGCCAGGTGCTCTAACGGCCAAGGTCAGCCAGCTGCCGCAGTCCGACGCGGCGTAAGCACCAGGCCTCGTCTGCGGTTGGTCTCTACGCCCTAGGCCGGGGCGGGCGGGATGTTCTGGTTGCCCCGGAACACGTTGTCCGGATCGAACTCCCGCTTCACCTGGGACAGCCGGACGAAGTTCTCGTTCCCGAAGGCCGCCTGGACACGGGCCTGCCCTTCGTCACCCACGAAGTTCAGCCAAACTCCGCCGGTGGCATACGGCGCGATGTCATGGCGGAACCTCTTGACCCAGGCCTTGGCTTCCTGCCCGCGTTCGGGAGTCTCCTCGATGCCGAAGGGGTGGCTGACCCAGTTGGCGTTGCGGTTCTGCAGGGGAGTCAGTGCGGCAGCGGG
Source organism: Arthrobacter sp. ISL-69 (assembly GCF_018613775.1). Taxonomy (NCBI): domain Bacteria; kingdom Bacillati; phylum Actinomycetota; class Actinomycetes; order Micrococcales; family Micrococcaceae; genus Arthrobacter; species Arthrobacter sp. ISL-69. Next base: position 221,752 of record NZ_JAGGPO010000005.1, on the reverse strand, counting down.
TCCGCTCACGGCCCCGCCCCAACGGGCTATCAGCTGTTGGGAATGCGGACCCGGCAAGCTGTGGGCTGAATCGATGAAGATATCCAGTGCGTCGTCGGAGAGCTCATGATGGTAGTCGGCGCTCCAGTAGTTGTAGAGGTTGGGCGGGTCATCGAGCATGCATTGGAAATCGGCGTAGTTCATATCGCTCACCAGGTCGACGGAGGGACCCAGCTCACGGAAGGGCTTGGCGTGGTCCGCGCCTGCGGCCGCATCCCCTGCGTAGGCATAGGCCACTCCCACCGCCATCTCTCCCAGCATGTCTTCCGGCACGAACGGTTCCGGCGGGGCTGTCAGGAACATCAAGGCTGAGCCGACGGCGTCAGGCGCCGCGAGTGCCAGATCCCGGTAGCCGCGGCTGATCTCGGGTGCAGCATCGCCCGGCCAGAGCATCAGTCCGGCATGGACCGTTGGACCTAGTTCGTGGAGCGCAAATTTGAAGGACGTGGCCACTCCGAAGTTTCCGCCACCGCCGTGCAGAGCCCAGAACAGTTCGGGGTTCTCTTGAGCGCTGGCCGTCACCAGTTCGCCGGCTGCCGTGACGAGGTCAACCGAGACAAGGTGATCGCAGGCGAAGCCGTATGCCCTTTCCAACCAGCCCGAGCCGCCGCCCAGGGTGAAGCCGGCCAACCCTGTGGTGGAGACGCGGCCACCGGTCATGGCCAGGCCGTACTGCTGTGTGGCACGGTCGAACTCCCCGCAGGTCACACCGGCGCCAATGGTTACAGTGCGGCTTTCCGGATCCACCTCAATGGACTTCATCGGGCGCACATCCACCACCAGGCCGCCGTCGTTCATGGACATCCCGGCGACTGAATGCCCGCCTGCGCGGACAGCTACGGCAAGTTCGTTGTCCCGTGCATGCTTCAGGGCCTCGGCCACTTCGCCGGCAGTGCCGCATGGTGCAATGACGGCAGGGCGCCGGTCGATCATCGCGTTGAAAAGTTTCCGGGATGCGTCATAGTCCGGACTGTCAGGCCTGATCCATTGCATTGCAACGCTCCTTCGCGCTGGCGGCTCCGCCCCCACGAAAAATCGTACTGCGGCAGCACTCGGCCGGGCTACGGCTCGTTCTTACGGGAGTCTTTCGCTTGGGCTTGCCCCATTTCCCAAATGCGTCGACTGCTCCGAATTTGCGGATTAATCAGCCTTTCCTATCCGCAAATGAGAAATTATGCTTGTGTGATGTCGACAATAAGGATCGCGGAAGCTGCCAGGTTCCTGGGCGTCAGCGACGATACCGTCCGCCGCTGGACCGAGAACGGAAGCCTCACTCCGGTGAAGGACGAATCCGGCCGCCTGGCCGTGGACGGGTTCGAGCTGGCCACCCTCGCCCGCGAACAGGCACAGCTCCCGGAGGATCCAACCCGGGTGGGCAGTTCGGCCCGCAACCGGTTCGTCGGCCTGGTCACGGGCATTACCGCGGACAAGGTCATGGCCCAGGTCGAACTGCAGTGCGGGCCGTTCCGGGTCGTGTCGCTGATGAGCAGCGAAGCCGTCCGGGAACTGGGCCTTGAGCTCGGCTCGGTGGCCACCGCCGTCGTCAAGGCCACCACCGTGATCATTGAAACGCCCCAAGGAAAGAGCATCGTGTGAACATCCGGAACCTGCGCCTCACCGCACTGCTGGCACTTGGCGCCGTCGCCACCGGCCTGGCCGGTTGTGCCCCCGCATCCCAGTCGCCTTCAGCTGCCGCGTCCTCGAACGGGACTGCCCAGCAAGAGACCGGGCAGCTGTCCGGGACCGTCACCGTCTTCGCGGCGGCGTCGCTCAAGGCCACGTTCACTAAACTGGCCGGCGAGTTCGAAGCGAAGAACCCCGGCACCAAGGTGACGCTCAGCTTCGCCGGTTCCTCGGACCTGGTCACACAGATCACCCAGGGTGCGCCCGCTGACGTGTTTGCCTCGGCCGACACCAAGAACATGGCCAAGCTTTCCGACGCCAAACTCATCGACGGTACGGCGACGGACTTCGCCACGAACGTCCTGGAGATCGCCGTCCCGCCGTCCAACCCGGCGTCGATCGACTCCTTCGCCGACCTCGCCAGGCCGGGCGTCAAGGTGGTTGTCTGTGCCAGCCAGGTCCCGTGCGGGGCCGCGACGGACACTGTGGAAAAGGCCTCCGGCGTCACGATTTCCCCGGTCAGCGAGGAATCATCCGTTACGGATGTCCTGGGCAAGGTGACCTCCGGTGAGGCCGACGCCGGTCTGGTGTACGTCACCGATGTGAAGGGCGCCGGCGGCAAGGTGAAGGGAATCCCGTTCGCCGGGGCCGGCAAGGCCGTCAACACCTATCCCATCGCCACAGTAGGCTCAAGCAGGAACAAGGGACTTGCCGCGGCCTTCATCGCCATGGTGACCGGTGCCGAAGGCAGGAAGATCCTCGCCGACGCCGGCTTCGGCGCACCGTAAGGAGACCATGGGACGGGCCAGAGCAAGCGGGTACGACGGGATTCCGCGCTGGATCTACGGGATCGCCGCTGCGGGCGGACTGTTCGTCCTGCTGCCGCTGGCAGCGATGGCGGCGAGGGTCAACTGGCCGCAGTTCATCCCGCTCGTGACGTCCGACTCCTCCCTGACGGCTCTCGGGCTCAGCCTGCGGACCTCTGCGGCGAGCACCGCCCTGTGCATCGTCTTCGGAGTGCCGCTGGCCTTGGTGCTGGCCCGTTCGACCTTCCCGGGCCAGCGCCTGCTGCGCGCCTTTGTGCTGTTACCGCTGGTGCTGCCGCCCGTGGTGGGCGGCATCGCCCTCCTGTACACCTTCGGCCGCCAGGGCCTACTGGGCCGGAGCCTGGAGGTCGCCGGGATCCAGATTGCGTTTTCGACGACGGCGGTGGTCCTCGCGCAGACGTTCGTGGCGCTGCCGTTCCTGGTGGTGAGCCTGGAAGGTGCGCTTCGGACCGCCGGTGGCCGGTACGAGGCCGTGGCCGCAACCCTCGGAGCCCGGCCGACCACTGTGCTGCGCCGCGTCACGGTGCCGCTGGTGCTGCCCGGCCTGGCGTCCGGGGCTGTGCTCTCCTTCGCGCGGAGCCTCGGCGAATTCGGTGCGACGCTCACCTTCGCAGGGAGCCTGCAGGGGGTGACCCGGACCTTGCCGCTGGAAATCTACCTGCAGAGGGAAACGGACGCCGATGCCGCCGTCGCGCTTTCGCTGGTGCTGGTGGCCGTCGCTGTGACAGTTGTGGGGCTGACGTACCGGCGACCGGGAACGCCGGGCCGGCGCAGTGCCCCGGCAGGCGCTGACCTGAGGCGCGCCGCCGCCGGCGGACGATCGGACGGCAACCGGTGAGCTTTCACGTGCAGGCAACGCTGGGCGCCCGCGGATTCGACGTCGGTCTGGGCCTTGCGCCGGGCGAAACCGTGGCGGTCCTTGGCCCTAACGGGGCAGGGAAATCCACCCTTCTCAATGTCATTGCCGGACTCCTGCGGCCCGATTCCGGCCGGGCCGAAATCGATGGAAAGGTGCTGTTCGACCTCGGCGGCGGCGCCAGCACCTGGACCGCACCGCACCACCGTGGAACGGCCCTCCTCGCGCAGGAGCCGTTGCTGTTCCCGCACCTCAGCGCCCTGGAAAATGTGGCCTTTGGACCCCTCAGTGCCGGGATTCCGCGGAAAACTGCCCGGGAGTCGGCCCGGAAGTGGCTGGCCGCGGTGGACGCCGGGGAACTCGAAGCACGGCGGCCGGCCGAACTCTCCGGCGGACAGGCCCAGCGCGTGGCGGTGGCCCGGGCGCTGGCGGCCAACCCCGAGGTGCTGCTGCTGGACGAGCCCATGGCAGCCCTGGACATCCATGCTGCGCCGCTGCTCCGCAGGCTCCTGAAGAAGGTCCTGGCCGGGCGCCGCGCCATCATCATCACCCACGACGTCCTGGACGCCCTGATGCTGGCAGACCGCGTGATTGTCCTGGAGGCCGGTAGGATCACCGAGGAGGGGCCTACCCGGGAGGTCCTGCAGCGTCCAAGGAGCCGGTTCGCGGCCGGGCTGGCCGGCCTCAACCTCATTCCGGGGACGCTCACCTCCACCGGGATCCGGACAACAGAGGGGCTGGAAGTGGCCGGGCACCAGGACGTGGAAGTATCCCCGGCCGGCGCCGGGCAGCCCGGCGTGGCCGCCTTCCCGCCGTCGGCCGTCTCCGTGTTCCTGACCGACGCGCACGGCAGTCCCCGGAACTCATTCGCCGTCACGGTTACGGACTTGGAGCAGCATGGGGACCAAATCCGGGTCCGGGCCGATGGGATGTCCGCCGACATCACTCCCGCAGCTTCGGCGGACTTGGGGCTCACCCCCGGAATGACGGTCTATTTCGTGATCAAGGCGGCTGCAGTCGCCGTCTATCCCGCCTAGCAAACGCCCCCAAACTGCGGTAAACGGCACCAAACGAGTGAGTAGTCTCATAAAACTTGGGGGTGCGGCGGAGCGCGTTGATAGCGTCGAAAGCCAAGCCAGACTCAACACGACGCCCGGCCCGGCCTCCGCGCGCCATCGCGCCGCGCGGTGTTGACCCGGGGCCTGGACCGCAGCCTCAAAAACTGAAATGGGACCGATGAGCCAGAACTCCACAGCGCCTTCCGGCGCGCCGTCAGGACCGGAAGTGTCCGCTGGGCCGCCGGCCACAGGACCGCCAGGGCAGGCATCCCAGGCTTCAGGCGGGCCATACGGGCCAGGCGGGCCGGCCGCGCCGGACACCGGACCCGATCGCACCACACGGGTCAACAAGGCCGTCTTCTTCGGCTCGGCGACGGGGGTGGTGGGAATCGCGTTGTGGGCCATCCTCGCCAAGGACAATGCCGAGGCCGTCATCGGCTCCATGGTGGGCTGGGTGTCCACCAACATGGGGTGGTACTACTTCCTGATCGTCACGGCCGTGGTGGCTTTCGTCCTCGTGACTGCGCTGTCCCGGGTGGGGAAGACCAAGCTCGGCCCGGACCATTCCAAGCCCCAGTTCGGCATGTTCACCTGGGCCGCCATGCTGTTCGCCGCCGGCATCGGCATCGACCTGATGTTCTTCTCCGTGTCGGAGCCGGTCAGCCAGTACCTGGCCCCGCCGCAGGGCGAAGGCGGTAATGCGGAAGCCGCACGCCAGGCCCTGGTCTGGACCCTGTTCCACTATGGCATCACCGGCTGGGCGCTCTACGCGCTGATGGGGCTGGCCCTGGGCTACTTTGCCTACCGGCACAACCTTCCGCTGAGCATCCGTTCCGCGCTGTACCCGATCTTTGGCAAGAGGATCGAAGGCCCGGTGGGGCATGCCGTGGACATCGCCGCCCTGCTCGGCACCATCTTCGGCATCGCCACCTCGCTGGGCATCGCCGTGGTGCAGCTCAACTACGGGTTGAACTTCATGTTCGGCATTCCCGAGAACCTCTCGGTGCAGATCGGCCTGATCGCGCTGTCCGTGGTGATGGCCACCGTCTCCGTGGTCTCCGGCGTCGAAAAGGGCATCCGGCGGCTGTCCGAACTCAACGTGATCATGGCCGTGGCCCTGATGCTGTTCGTACTGGTGGCCGGCAAGACCAGCTTCCTGCTGGACGGCATCGTGCAGAACATCGGCGACGTCATGAGCCGCTTCCCGTCCATGACCCTTGATACGTTCGCGTACGACCGGCCCACGGATTGGATGAATGCCTGGACGCTGTTCTTCTGGGCGTGGTGGATTGCCTGGGCGCCCTTCGTGGGCCTTTTCCTGGCCCGCATCTCCCGCGGCCGGACCATCCGCCAGTTCGTGCTCGGCACCATGACCGTGCCCTTCATCTTCATCCTGCTGTGGATCTCGGTCTTCGGAAACTCCAGCATCGACCTGATCATGAACGGCAACGCGGCCTTCGGCGAGGCGGCCATGAGCCACCCGGAGCGCGGCTTCTACAGCCTGCTGTCCCAGTACCCCGGCGTTCCGGTGACGGCCGCCGTCGCCACCTTCACGGGACTGCTGTTCTATGTCACCTCAGCGGACTCCGGGGCGCTGGTGATGGCAAACTTCACCTCGCACCTCAAGGATGCCGACGCCGATGGGCCGGAATGGATGCGCGTGTTCTGGGCGGTGGCCACCGGCCTGCTGACCCTGGCCATGCTGATGGTGGGAGGGGTGTCCACGCTGCAAAACGCGACGATTGTGATGGGCCTGCCGCTTTCCCTGCTCCTGGTGTTCATTATGCTGGGGCTGTACAAGGCCCTGCGCGTGGAGAACTCCCTCAACGACAGCTACCGGGCCAGCCTGCCGGGCATCATCACCGGCCGGGCAGGGGAACAGCGCGGTGGACGCAGCTGGCGGCAGCGGCTCACCCGTGCCATGAGCTACCCCGGGCGCCGGCAGACCACGCGCTTCATGGAAACCGTGGCCGTTCCGGCGCTGCGCGAGGTCAGCGAGGAACTGAAAACCCAGGGCGCCGAGACGGTCCTTTCGGTGTCCACGGTGGATTCCTGCGGGATTGACAGCATCGACCTGCAGCTTGCCATGGGGGCGGAGCGGCCCTTCAAGTACCAGATCTATCCGGTGCAGTACGAGACGCCGTCCTACGCGACCAGGCGGGCAGACCCGGACGACCACTACTACCGGATGGAAGTGTTCTCCCTCGAGGGCAGCCACGGCTACGACCTCATGGGCTACACCAAGGAACAGGTCATCACCGATGTCCTGGACCATTACGAACAGCACCTGGAGTTCCTGCACCTGAACCGTGCAGCACCGGGCAACACCGTCCTCGTCGAGGACCAGGTGGCAAAAGACAATTGGGAATCAGACTTCGAAACGCAGGAGGCAGCGAAATGACCACCGCAACGCTATTCATCGGCGGCACTTGGAGTGCGGCGTCCGACGGCGGCACCCGGGAGATCCGCTGCCCGGCCGACGGCGAGTTGGCCGGCGTCGTCTCCGAAGCCAACGCCTTCGACGCGGTCCGTGCGGTCGCCGCCGCCAGGGCGGCGTTCGACGGCGGCGAGTGGGCCGGCATCCCGGCCCTGGAGCGCGGCTCGTTCCTGCTGCGAGTGGCCGCGAGGCTGCGGGAGCGGAAGGACGAATTCGCCCGCGCCGAAACGCTGGACACCGGCAAGCGTCTGGTGGAAAGCGAAATCGACATGGACGACATCGCCATCTGCTTCGAGTACTTCGGCAAGATCTCGGGCCAGGACTCCGGCCGGCTCGTGGACGCCGGCAGCAGCACCGTGGTCAGCCGGATCGAATACGAACCCGTGGGCGTCTGCGCGTTGATCGCCCCCTGGAACTACCCGCTGCTCCAGGCAGCATGGAAGATCGCCCCGGCGCTCGCGGCCGGCTGCAGCTTTGTGCTCAAGCCCAGCGAGCTCACACCCCACACCGCGATCCTGATGATGGAGGTCCTGGCAGAACTGGGCCTGCCCGCGGGCGTGGCCAACCTCGTCCTGAGCGACGGCAAGACTGTCGGATCCGTGCTTTCCGGTAACCCGGACGTGGACCTGGTGTCCTTCACCGGCGGACTCGAAACCGGCAAGACCATCGCCGCCTCGGCAGCCGCCACCGTCAAGAAGGTGGCCCTGGAGCTCGGCGGGAAGAACCCCAACATCATCTTCGCGGACGCCGACTTCGACGCCGCCCTGGACAATGCGCTCAACGCCGCGTTCGTCCACTCCGGCCAGGTCTGCTCCGCCGGCTCGCGCCTGATTATCGAGGAATCCATCGCCGAACGGTTCGTGGACGAGCTGGTGCGCCGGGCGGAGCGGATCCGTCTGGGCGGTCCCTTCGACCCCGACGCCGAGACCGGGCCGCTGATCTCCGCCCCCCACCGCAACAAGGTGGCCGCCTACGTGGACAAGGGCATCGCCGAAGGCGCACGCCTGCGTTGCGGCGGAAAGTGGGGCGACGGCGAGCTCAAGAAGGGGTACTACTACCTGCCCACCGTCCTGGACCAGGTCACCAGCGGAATGTCCGTCCTCAAGGACGAGGCCTTTGGCCCGGTGGTCACCGTGGAAACCTTCACCACCGAAGCGGAAGCCGTCCGGCTGGGCAATGACACCCACTACGGCCTGGCCGGTGCCGTCTGGTCCCAGGACGCCGGCAAGAGCCAGCGGGTGGCCCGCAGACTGCGCCACGGCACCATCTGGATCAACGACTTCCACCCCTACCTGCCGCAGGCGGAGTGGGGCGGGTTCGGCCAGTCCGGCGTCGGCCGGGAGCTTGGACCCACGGGCCTGGCCGAATACCAGGAAGCCAAGCATGTTTATCACAACATCGATCCGCAGGTGACGGGCTGGTTTGCGGACCACGCCGCAGCCGGGAACACAGACGCCGCGCAGAGGGGAAGTAAGCGCATATGACGGCCTTGGACAAGACTGACTTCGACTGCATCGTCATCGGCGGCGGTTCCGCCGGTGCGGCGGTGGCCTCACGGCTGAGCGAGGACCCTTCGGTGGAAGTGGCGCTGGTGGAAGCCGGGCCTGACGACCGCGGCGTGGAGGCCATCCTGCAGCTGGACCGCTGGATGGAGCTGCTGGAATCCGGTTATGACTGGGACTACCCCATCGAGGAGCAGGAAAACGGCAACTCCTTCATGCGCCACGCCCGCGCCAAGGTGATGGGCGGCTGCTCCAGCCACAACTCCTGCATCGCCTTCTGGGCTCCCCGCGAGGACCTCGACGAGTGGGAACAGAAGTTCGGCGCCACCGGTTGGAATGCCGAGATGGCCTACCGGCTGTACAAGCATCTTGAAACGAACGAGGACGCCGGTCCGGACGCTCCGCACCATGGTGACAGTGGCCCTGTGCACCTGATGAACGTGCCCGCGGCGGACCCCTGCGGCCGCGCCCTGCTGGATGCCTGCGAGGAATCCGGCATCCCGCGGGTGCGTTTCAACTTCGGCGAAACCGTGGTCGACGGCGCCAATTTCTTCCAGATCAACCGCCGCGCCGACGGTACCCGATCGTCGTCGTCCGTTTCCTACATCCACCCGGTCATGAACCGGCCCAACTTCACCCTGCTCACCGGGCTGCGCGCCCGCGAACTGAAGTTCACCGCGGACAACCGCTGCGCCGGCGTCGACGTCGTGGACAACTCCTTCGGGAAGACCCATGCCCTGACCGCACGCGCCGAGGTGATCCTGTCCGCGGGGGCCATCGATTCGCCCAAGCTGCTGATGCTTTCCGGGATCGGCCCGGCCGCGCAGCTGGAAGAGTTCGGGATTCCGGTCCGGTCCGATTCGCCGGGCGTCGGCGAGCACCTGCAGGACCACCCCGAAGGTGTCATCCAGTGGGAGGCCCGGAAGCCCATGCCGGAGTCGTCCACCCAGTGGTGGGAAATCGGGATCTTCACCACCACTGAAGCGGGCCTGGACCGGCCGGACCTGATGTTCCACTACGGCTCCGTGCCGTTTGACATGCACACCCTGCGCCAGGGCTACCCGACGACGGACAACGGCTTCTGCCTCACGCCGAACGTCACGCACGCCAGGTCGCGCGGAACGGTCCGGCTCCGCAGCCGCGACTACCGGGACAAGCCGAAGGTGGATCCGCGGTACTTCACCGACCCGCACGACATGCGCGTGATGGTGGCGGGCATCCGCAAGGCCCGGGAGATCGTGGCGCAGCCGGCCATGGCCGAGTGGGCGGGCAAGGAACTCTACCCGGGCGAGGCCGTCCAGAGCGATGCGGAAATCACGGACTACATCCGCAAGACCCACAACACGGTCTACCACCCGGCGGGAACAGTCCGGATGGGCGCTGCGGACGATGCGATGTCCCCGCTGGATCCGGAGCTGCGGGTGAAGGGCGTGACCGGGCTGCGCGTGGCGGATGCCTCTGTCATGCCCGAGCTGACCACAGTGAACCCGAACATCACCACCATGATGATCGGGGAGCGCTGCGCGGAACTCGTCAGGGCCGCGCGGCAGGCTTCCTAGCGCGCCTCGGATTCATCCTTGGCTTCCCGCCGCACGGGGTGCTGGCTGGTGATGGACACGCGGTTGAACGCGTTCATGGTGATCACCAGCCAGCTCACCGCCGAATACTCTGCCGCATTCAGGTGCTGCCGGGCATAGCCGTCCTCACGGTCCCGGGTGTGGGCGTCCGGCAGGGTGGTGATTGACTCCGCCAGCGCCAAGGCCGCGCGTTCCTTCTCGGTGAAGAGGGCGGTGTCCCGCCAGGCTGCCAGGACGGCGAGCCGCTGGGTGGTTTCCCCCTTCTTGAGGGCATCGGCAACGTGCATGTTCAGGCAATAGGCGCAGCCGTTGATCTGCGAGATGCGGACGTTGAGGAGTTCGGTGAGGGCCCTGCTGATGCCGGCCTCGTCGGCCGCTTCCCGTGCCTTGAGGCCCAGTCCGTTAAGTGCTCGCCAGACCGACGGGCTCTCCTTGTCGATGAAGATGTGCTGGGTGGTGGGGTGCGCGGCTTCAGGGGTCTGGTCCATGGCTCCCAGAATACCCACCACTGCATGACAAGTTTTGTCATTATCGTGACAAGCATAAGAAAGCATTGTAGTGTTTTCTACGGATCGCCCGCCCGCCCCTGCGGCGGGCGGCGGTCCACCAAAGAAGTCACTGTGTGGGGCCGTGCATCAGCGATGTGCAGGTTGCCCGCACCAGCCGGAGGGCGGTTCCTTGGGGGAACCGCCCTCCTGCATGTCCGGGCAGGGCTGCCGGAGCCGGGGCTGCCCCCGCCCAAGCCGGGCTCACATTCCGGGCATGTCCAGCGCCTCGTATGCCCGGATGCTGGCGCCGGGCAACATGAGGTGGGGGTGGCCCTCCAGCAGCGCGAGCGCGCCATCCATGTCTTCCGCCTGCAGCACGCTGTATCCGCCCACGATGTTTTCCGCGTCCGAAGCTCCGCTACTTGTCACTTCTTTGCCTTCGCCCAGCGGCGTTCCCAGGTCCGCCAGGCCGTCACCTGCCTTGTCGGCCCACTGCATCCACGCCTTCATGCCTTCCTGGGCCGCTTCAGGCGAGCTCTCCGCCATAAGTTCCTGTGCTGACTGGGTTGCGATGTAAAGAACTACAAACTTCTTCATCAGAGGTCCTCGTCTTTAGTGCCTTGCGGTGTCGGGTGTGTCGCCCTTCCGTTTCACAGGCTCGAGCCTAGGCCGAAGGTTCGTCCGGGTCTATGGGCTCTCGCGGAAATTCCCGTGGCGACGGCTACGGGGCCGATCGCCCCTAGACAGCCATTTCGCCGTCGGCAAACATGGACCCTGAAGCGCCGTCTGCAAAGTTGAGCGTAGTACACTCAACTTTAAGAGTTGATCTATCCCCGAAAGGAGCTCTCTTTGGACGCCAAGTTCACCACCAAGAGCCAGGAGGCTCTTTCGGCTGCAGCCATGAACGCCTCCACGGCGGGAAATCCGCAGGTTGAGCCGGCCCATCTCCTCAAGGCGCTCATGGACCAGCGGGACGGTGTCGCCGTCGCGCTCCTCCGCGCCACCGGCGCGGACCCGGACGCCGTCAGTGTCCAGGCCAGCACCGCCATCAAGGCGCTGCCCGCAACGTCCGGAAGCTCCACGCAGCAGGCGCAGCTGTCCAGGCCCGCGCTGCAGGCCATCCAGAACGCCAAAAACGAAGCCGACAAACTGGGCGACACCTTCGTGTCCACCGAGGTCCTGCTGCTGGGCCTCTCCGCCGGCAGCGACGCCGTCGGGCGGTTAATGCGCGACGCCGGCGCCTCCCATGAGGCGCTGCTCGCCGCCCTGCCGGGTGTCCGCGGCGACCGCAAGGTCACCAGCCCGGATCCGGAAAACACCTTCCAGGCCCTGGAGAAGTTCGGCACGGACCTCACCGCGATGGCACGCTCGGGCAAGCTGGATCCGGTGATCGGCCGCGACACAGAGATCCGGCGCATCATCCAGGTCCTGAGCCGCCGCACCAAGAACAACCCCGTCATCATTGGTGAGCCCGGGGTGGGTAAGACGGCCGTCGTCGAGGGCCTGGCCCAGCGCATTGTGGCCGGCGACGTCCCGGAGAGCCTGCGCGGAAAGACCCTGATCGCCCTGGACCTCGCGTCGATGGTGGCGGGAGCCAAGTACCGCGGCGAATTCGAGGAGCGACTCAAGGCGGTCCTGGAGGAGATCAAGAATTCGGACGGGCAAATCGTCACCTTCATCGACGAGCTCCACACGGTGGTGGGTGCAGGCGCCACCGGGGACAGCTCCATGGACGCCGGCAACATGCTCAAGCCCATGCTGGCCCGCGGCGAGCTACGCCTGATCGGTGCCACCACGCTGGACGAATACCGCGAGAACATCGAGAAGGACCCGGCCCTGGAACGCCGCTTCCAGCAGGTCTACGTGGGCGAGCCCAGCGTGGAGGACACCATCGGCATCCTCCGTGGCCTGAAGGAACGCTACGAGGCCCATCACAAGGTCGCCATCGCCGACTCCGCGCTCGTGGCCGCCGCCACACTGTCCAGCCGCTACATCTCGGGGCGCCAGCTCCCGGACAAGGCCATCGACCTGGTGGATGAGGCCGCCTCACGCCTGCGCATGGAGATCGACTCCGCACCGGAGGAGATTGACCAGCTGCGCCGCCAGGTGGACCGCCTGACCATGGAGGAACTGGCCCTCGCCAACGAGAAGGACGCCGCATCCGTGGAGCGCCTGGCTGCCCTGCGGGCGGACAAGGCGGACAAAAAAGAGACGCTGGCCGCCCTGAATGCCCGCTGGGAAGCCGAGAAGGCCGGCCTGAACAGGGTGGGTGACCTGAAGGCCAAGCTGGACGAGCTGCGCTCCAAGGCGGACAAGGCCCAGCGCGAAGGCGACCTGGAGACGGCCTCGCGCGTGCTTTACGGCGAGATTCCCGCACTGGAACACGAGCTGCACGCTGCCGCCGAGGCGGAGTCGGCACGGGTGGCCGGCGGCGGCGCCAAGCAGGAGCTCATGGTGGCCGAGGAAGTCACCGCGGACGACATTGCCGAAGTGATTTCCGCCTGGACCGGGATCCCCGCCGGCCGGATGCTGCAGGGCGAAAGCCAGAAGCTGCTGCACATGGAGGAGGAGCTCGGAAAGCGGCTGATCGGCCAGTCCAAGGCCGTGGCGGCCGTGTCCGACGCGGTCCGCCGTGCCCGGGCCGGCATCAGCGACCCCAACCGGCCCACCGGTTCGTTCCTCTTCCTCGGACCCACGGGCGTGGGCAAGACGGAGCTCGCCAAGGCGCTCGCGGACTTCCTGTTCGACGACGAACGCGCCATGGTGCGGATCGACATGTCCGAGTATGGCGAGAAGCACTCCGTGGCGCGGCTGGTCGGGGCGCCTCCGGGCTACGTGGGGTACGAGGAAGGCGGTCAGCTGACCGAGGCCGTCCGCCGTCGTCCGTACTCCGTGGTGCTGCTCGACGAAGTGGAGAAGGCGCACCCTGAGGTCTTCGACATCCTCCTGCAGGTGCTCGACGACGGCCGCCTCACCGACGGCCAGGGCCGCACCGTGGACTTCCGTAACGCCATCCTGGTGCTGACCTCCAACCTGGGCAGCCAGTTCCTGGTGGACCAGTCGCTGGACGCACAGGCGAAGCGGAGCGCCGTGATGGCCACCGTGAATGCCTCCTTCAAGCCGGAGTTCCTGAACCGCCTGGACGAAGTGGTGCTGTTCGACGCCCTGACCGTGGATGAGCTGGCGCGGATCGTGGAGCTGCAGGTGGCCGAGCTGGGCAGGAGGCTGCACGAGCGCAGGCTCACCCTCGAGGTGACCGACGGCGCCCGCGCTTGGCTTGCCATGTCCGGCTTCGATTCGGCCTACGGTGCGCGGCCGCTGCGCAGGCTGGTCCAGCGCGAAATCGGCGACCGCCTGGCCAGGGCCATCCTCTCCGGCGACATCAACGACGGGGACACCGTCGTGGTGGACACCGCGGCCGACGTCGACGAACTCACCATTGAGGGGCTTGAGGCCCTGGCAGGACCCGACGGCGGCGCGCCTGCCGGCAGCGGGCTGTCCGTGCGGCGGAAGGGCTAGGGGATGAGGGATTCCATGATGATGTTGCCCTTGTCCGCTGTGACATAGCAGTCCACCCGCCGGTCACCCTGTTCCCAGCTGGTGTCGCTGGGGTAGGCGTTGCGTTGCATGAGGACGTAGTTGGCCACAGCGTCGGTCAGCCCGGCGCCCTGGCAGATCTCGCGGCCCTTTTCCCGGAGTGCTGCGACGCCCGGGTACGAGTCCGACTCCGGGTAGCGGTGCACGGCGACCAGCTGTGCGGAGTGGCCCGTGGTGCAGGGCACTACCCGGGATTCAGTGGCTTCGGGATCGAAATTCTCGAAGCAGTCGCCCAGCTGGTAGTCCAGGGCCCCCACCCCATCCAGGGGGAGCTCGCCCCGGCTTGCCTGCGCGGACGGGGACGCCGACTCCGTGTCCGGGGGCTGGGTTGTTGCCTGCTGGTTGCCGCTCCCGAGCAGGGTGGCAACCCACCAGATAAGCAGGCCCAGCAAAATCAGGCCTGCCACCACGATGCCGGCCTTCAGCAGGGTCTCCTTTGACACAGCGGCCGGAGTGTCGTTGGACGCAGTTTCGGTGGACTGAGCATTATCGGACGTCTCATCCGAAGGCGTCTCACTGGGCGCGGGATCGTCCGTGCCGGCCCGGGGCTGGACGGGAAGGCTGCTGGTCGGCGGCCGGGCAGGGGGAGGCGGCACGACTGGCGGCAGCCCGGTTCCCGGGGTTGTCTTCGGGTTCCCTGTGCTGTTGCCTGTTGTGTTCTCGTCATTCACGTGAGGATTCACCCTTCCCGGCGTCCTTTCCTGGCTTTTCCCTGCTTTTCCCCGGAGGAATGTCGCAGATGCGGCCGCTGGCTTGGAGTCGCTCAAACGACTCTACCGAAGAAAATAGGCGGGCCGATATGGCCGGGACCAGCGCAAACGTGGCAACTCTGCTCCGGAGGTAACCGGTCGGGGCGCAGTTACCGCTGAAAGCATGTAATCTAGGTGTACGACAAATTGACCAAACATTCCGGGGCCTCACTAACGCCAATGGTGACCACCTCCGGTCCGAGTACAAAAGGGGGTCACGCCATGGGGCGCGGCCGTCAAAAGGCAAAAGCTACCAAGCAGGCTCGGGATATTAAGTACTATTCCCCGAACACTGACTACTCTGCGCTTCAGCGTGAGCTCAAGAGCTCAGAGGGTCGTGCACCGAGCCGTTTCTCGAGTGAGCCGGTTGAACCGGATTATTCGGCTTATGTGGACAAGTACGCGGATGATTTGGAAGAAGACGACGACGAGGTAGACACCCGTCGAATCGGCTAGTTGTCGCCCGCTGAACCTGCCGTAAGGCAGTCAGCGGCGTGCCGCCGTCGTACTTTTCACCGCAGTGTCCCGTACGACACTTTGGCTCTTCTTTTCCGGCACCCCGTGTGCTGACTTCAGTTATCAGGCCCGTCAGGGCATGCCGGCCTCCGGTGTGCCCTGACGGGCTTTCTGCTGTTACCCGCCTGATCGTCGAGCGCGCCGTATCGGCATGAGTGTCCGGGGCGGGCCGGCGGTGGCCAGGAAGGTGAGGACGAGGCGGGTGAGGGCCTCGGGCTGTTCCAGCGGGAGCCCATGGGAGGCGGCGGGAACAATCGCCAATTGACCGTTCGGGAGTGCCTCGTACAGGGACACGGTGTGAGGCAGGGCAACAACATCGTCGTCGCCCGCCACTACGAGCACCGGCACGCTGATGTGGGCGATGTCAGCCGGTGTCAGGGTCGGCTCCGACCGGAACATCCTGAAACTCTTGTTCATGACGACTTCGAGATGGGCTGCGCCGTCCGGTGACCGCGCGATATAAGCGTTGCCAAGTTCGCCCAGCACAGGCGAGTCAGGCTCCATCTCTGCGGGGACGGTGCCCTCGAAGTGGTAGTTTGCGCCGACCACTACCAGTTTGCGCACCAGGTCGGGGCGGCGGAGCGCGACAAGCAGGGCGATGATGCCGCCGTCGCTCCACCCGACAAGATGGGCCGGGCCACCCACCACGGCCTCAAGCACGCCTACCGTCTCGTCCGCCATGTCCGAGTAGTGGAAATCGGCATCGGTATCCGCCGTATAACCGTGACCCCGCCGGTCGAAGGCGACGACGCGGAAACGCTCCGACAGGCCCGGGCCGATGCTGTTGAGCAGATCGTCGCTGTTACCGAGGCCCCCGTGCAGCAGCAGAAGCGGCTCGCCATTGCCGCCACGGTCATCCACCCAGGTCGGGTGCCCGTTAATGTCCACGTGGCTGGCCATGGCGCACTCCATTCCGGCGGCCCTTCGACAGCGGCGGACCGTCTTTGCCGCCATTGTCCTCCTGCGGTGCCAGCGCTACAACATGCCGGTCGATGGTAGCGGGGGCGATGTTGTCAGCCGTGTTGTCAGTGTCGGAGCCCCGTACTAGGTTGATCGTGGGCTGTTCCATTGACGGGTCCACCGGCGGTCGAAGGGGATTGATTTCCATGCCAGAAGTTGAGAGCTATAAGCAGGGCACGCCGTGTTGGGCGGACCTCTCTGCGAGCGACATCGAGGCGGCCAAGGAGTTCTACTCGCAGCTATTCGGCTGGGAGCTGGACGCAATGCCCGCAGGGCCCGACACGACCTACTACATGGCCCGGCTGCAGGGCCGCTACGTTGCCGGAATGATGCAGCAGATGCCGGACATGGCGTCCACCGGGTTGCCGTCCTACTGGGCCAGCTACCTTGCCGTGGACAATGCAGACGAAGCGGCCGCGAAGGTCGCAGAGGCAGGCGGAACCCTGCTGTATCCCGTGGATGATGTGGAGAACGGCAGCGGGAGGATGTTCTTCGCAGCGGATCCCACTGGCGCCCAGGTGGGCTTCTGGCAGGCTGGGTCCCACATCGGGTCCGGGCTGGTGGACGAACCAGGCGCCCCGGTCTGGAGCGAACTGCAGACAAGCGACGTCCCGCAGGCCATCCGGTTCTATGAGGCCGTGACCGGATGCACCACGGAGACCGCACCCGCCGGCGAGCTCAGCGAATACACCAACTTCATGGTGGACGGAAAGCCCGTGGCCGGGGCCTTGAAGCAGCCTATGGGAGGGGTGCCGTCTTTCTGGATGATCTACTTCAAAGTCGAGGACGTGGACCTGGCCGCGGCCCGGGCGGCCGAACTCGGCGGGCAGGTCCATGTGCCCGGGTTCGATGTCCCGGGGGTGGGCAGGCTGGCCGTACTGACGGACGCCAACGGAGCCGCCTTCAGCATCATGGCTGCCGAAAGCGCAGGCACACAATGACCGGGCGCACCACCTTCAACGCCGGCGAGATCTGCTGGACGGACCTGCAGACCAAGGATGTGGAGGCCGCAAAGACGTTCTATGCCGCGATTTTCGGCTGGCGCTACGAGGACCTCCCCACGCCGGACGGCCGGAGCTACGCGAAGGCGTATCTGGGCGACGACCTGGTCACCGTCATTGCGCCGCATAACCCGCATCAAGAAGCCTCCGGAACAGCCGCGCAGTGGAACATCTACTTCGCTGCCGCTGATGCGGGTGCAATTGTGGAGGAGACCCCGCACGCGGGCGGCTCCGTGGAGTTCGGCCCGGAAGACGTGGAGGACACGGGCGTAATGGTCTTCCTGGCGCCGCCCGGCGGCGGCACCACCGGAGTGTGGCAGCCGGGAACGCATACCGGCGCCGCCCGGTACAACGAGCCGGGCGCGCTTGCCTGGGCAGAGTTGCTGACACCAGAGCCCCAGGCCGCCGTCGCCTTCTTCCAGCAGCTGTTCGGGCATGAAGTCACCGAATACCCGCAGGATGACGGCGGAACGTACACCACGCTGATGGTGGACGGCGCGGAAGTAGCGGGGATCGCACCGCTGCCGCAGGATGACGCCGACGCGGACGAAGTGGAGTTCTGGGGTGCGGAGCCGGAGTACCCCGCTGGGGACGGGGACGAAGCGGAGCCTGAGGAGCGGGCGCTGCAGACAGGCTGGCAGGTGTACTTTGGCGTCTCCAGCGTCGCGGAGGCCGTGGCAGCAGCGGTGGCTGCGGGCGCCGTCGTCCTGATCGAACCGGAGGCTGACGGCAGCGACGATCAGGAAGGCGGAAGCGTGGCCACCCTGCAGGATCCGCAGGGCGGTGTGTTCAGCGTGCTGGAGGTTTAGACAAATCGAGTGCTCCGCAACTGCCGTTATGGACCAGCTAAACGGCGGTTGCGGAGCACTCGATGAGGGTAGGAACCCTTAGGCGTAGGCGTTCACCAGTCGGACTGCGCCGCCGTCAACACCCTTGGCACCCTGGACGTAGTCCGGGCCGGTCTTGACGATTGCGTCCGAGTTCTGTTCCACCGTGCCCATGATCCAGGACGGCAGGCCGCGGTCGTTGAGGCGGTTCACGGCGGCGTCGGCAGCTTCGGGGGAGACGATTGCCACCATGCCCACGCCGAGGTTCAGCGTGCGCTCGAGGTCGGCCAGCGGGACGTTGCCCAGTTCCGAGACCAGCTTGAAGATGGCGGGCAGTTCCCACGTGGCGCGGTCCACCGTGGCGATGAGGCCCTGCGGGAGGACACGGGCCAGGTTGGCTGCGAGGCCCCCGCCGGTGACGTGGCTGAAGCCGTGGACGGCCTTGCCGGCTGCGGAGCCGTTCACCGGGAAGGTGCGGGCCAGGTCCAGGCAGTCGGCTGCGTAGACGCGGGTGGGCTCGAGCAGTTCCTCGCCCAGCGTGCGTCCGAGTTCGGAGACCTGGCGGTCCAGGGCCCAGCCGGCGTGGTTGATGACGCGGCGGACCAGGGAGTAGCCGTTGGAGTGCAGGCCGGAGGAGGCCATGCCGATCACCACGTCGCCGGCGCGGACACGGTCCGGGCCCAGCAGGGCGTCGGCCTCGACCACGCCGGTTGCGGCACCGGCGACGTCGTATTCGTGCTCGCCCAGCAGGCCCGGGTGCTCGGCGGTTTCGCCGCCCACCAAGGCGGTGCCGGCCACGGAGCAGGCTGCTGCAATGCCGCGGACGATGTCCGCGATGCGCTCGGGAACA
Organism: Arthrobacter sp. ISL-69; assembly: GCF_018613775.1. Lineage (NCBI taxonomy): Bacteria > Bacillati > Actinomycetota > Actinomycetes > Micrococcales > Micrococcaceae > Arthrobacter > Arthrobacter sp. ISL-69. The sequence goes on along the minus strand of NZ_JAGGPO010000005.1, from coordinate 202,845 downwards.
ACCTTGCCGCAGGCGATGTAGTCGGTCATGTAGAGCGGCTCGGCGCCGACCACCACGATGTCGTCCACCACCATGCCCACGAGGTCGAACCCGATGGTGTCATGGATGTCCATGGCCTGGGCGATGGCCACCTTGGTGCCCACGCCGTCGGTGGACGTGGCCAGCAGGGGCCGCTTGTAGGTGAGGAGTTTCGAGACGTCGTAGAGGCCGGCGAAGCCGCCCACGCCGCCGATCACCGAGGAATTGTGGGTGGCCTTGACGGCGTCCTTCATCAGTTCAACAGCGCGGTCTCCCGCTTCGACGTCTACGCCGGCAGAGGCGTACGTGATGCCGCGGGCTGTCTCTGAGGAGTTACCGGCGGCGGGTGATGCGGAAGTCATACGGACTCTTTCTTGTCAGAGGTCAGACGGTCAGCGTCGGTCAGCAGGTTCTCGAACTCGGCGTCCGGTCCCGGATCGCAGCCCGTGGCGCCCGGCTTGCCGGCCGGGTCCTCGTCCGCGTCAACAGCAACGGCTGCACCAGCCGGAGCGGCGGCGGATCCTGCAGCGGGCAGGCCGCCGAGGTCCGTGCGCTCCAGCAGGTTCTTGCCGAGCTTGTCCGCGCCGGGAAGCTCGATGGGGTACTGGCCGGTGAAGCAGGCGGTGCAGAGACGTTCGCGCGGCTGCCGCGTGGCGTCGATCATGCCGTCTTCGGAAATGTAGGCGAGCGAGTCGGCGCCGATGGCCTGGGAGATTTCCTCGATGGTGGCGCCGTTGGCGATCAGCTCCGCGCGGGAGGCGAAGTCGATGCCGTAGAAGCAGGGCCACTGCACGGGCGGGGAGGAGATCTTCACATGCACGGAGGCGGCGCCGGCCTCGCGGAGCATCCGGACGATGGCGCGCTGGGTGTTGCCGCGGACGATCGAGTCATCCACCACCACAACGCGCTTGCCGCGGATGACGGACTCGAGGGCGTTCAGCTTGAGCCGGATGCCCAGCTGGCGCAGCGTCTGCGAGGGCTGGATGAACGTGCGGCCCACGTAGGAGTTCTTGACGAAGCCGTGCGCGAAGGGGATGCCGGATTCCTCGGCGTAGCCAACGGCCGCGGGGGTGCCGGACTCGGGGACCGGGATGACGATGTCCGCTTCCTGGGTGTTTTCGCGGGCAAGCTGGCGGCCCATCTCCACGCGGGATTCATACACGGACCGTCCCGCAATGGCGGCGTCCGGACGGGCGAGGTAGACGTATTCGAAAACGCAACCGGCCGGCGTCGGCTCCGCAAAGCGCTGGGACCGCACGCCGTCTTCGTCGATGGCGATGAATTCGCCGGGTTCGATTTCACGGATAAAGCTGGCACCAACGGTGGCCAGGGCCGACTGCTCGGAGGCGACCACCCAGCCACGCTCGAGCCGGCCGAGGACCAGCGGGCGGATGCCGTAGGTGTCACGCGCAGCGTAGAGGGTGCCTTCGTCCATAAAGACAAAGCAGAAGCCGCCCTTGATCTTGGGCAGCAGCTCAATGGCGGACTGTTCGAGGGTCTTGCCCTCTTCGCCCTCCAGCAGTGCCGTGACCAGTGCGGTGTCCGAGGTGTTGCCCTGCTTCATTTCGCCGCTGAGCTGGCCGCCGTTGCGCTCAATGATCATGGCGTTCAGCTCGGCGGTGTTGGTGAGGTTGCCGTTGTGGGCCAGAGCCACGGTGCCCGTGGCGGTGGCGCCAAGCGTGGGCTGGGCGTTCGCCCAGTGGCTGGCGCCGGTAGTGGAATAGCGGCAGTGGCCGACGGCCAGGTGCCCGGTCAGGGTGTTCAGCGTGGTCTCGTCGAAGACCTGGGATACGAGGCCCATGTCCTTATAGACGTTGATCCGCTTGCCGTCGCTGGTTGCTATGCCAGCCGACTCCTGACCGCGGTGCTGCAATGCATACAGCCCGTAATAGGTGAGTTTTGCTACCTCCTCACCTGGTGCCCAGACCCCAAAGACGCCACAAGCGTCCTGAGGGCCCTTTTCGCCAGGGAGAAGATCATGAGAAAGTTTTCCATCGCCGCGTGCCACTGGTCGATTATCTCACGTGATGGGGTAGGACTTTTCCGGGCGCCCGTTTATGACTGACTGCCGGCCGTGGTGCCGTTGCCGGCGCCGTCGGCAGGATCGCTGCCGGGCCCGGTCTCCGGGACGGCTTCGACGACGGCGTGTTCGGTGCGCCGGACGCTGAGCCGGTCCAACAGGAGCGCGACAATTGCGCCCAGAATCACGCCGCCGGCGCCGAAAAGAACCAGGAAGAAACCGAAGACGGAGCTGGGTTCGTAACTCGGGTCCCCGGGCAGCGCAAACGCAATGACCGCCGCCACGATGATGCCCACGAGGCCGCCCAGTATGAGGAACGGCACGTATTTGGGCGCCCGGCGGACGGTGATTTCGCGCCGCTCGGCGGGGGTGTCTTCAGAAGCCATGCCTTCTAGCCTACTGCCCGGGGATTTGGTTGGGTTAGCTGCCGCGGTACGTCGAGTAGGCGAACGGGCTCAGGAGCAGCGGCACATGGTAGTGCTCGCCGGCGTCTGACACGGAGAACACCAGGTCCACCTCCGGGAAGAAGGTGGCCGTGCCCAGGCCCTCGTAGTAGGCCCCCGTGGCGAAGTTCAGCCGGTACGTCCCGGCGGGGAGGAGCTCCGGACCGAGGTCCTTCGCCCTGCCGTCGGCATCGGTGGTGCCGGAAGCAACGAGGTTCCAGCCGCCGCCGTCGCGCGCGTAAAGCACGACGGCGACGCCGGCGGCCGGGCGCCCGGCCCCGGTGTCCAGGATGTGGGTGGTCACCTGTGAAACGGTCATTCGCTGATCACTCCTTCGAGCCGGAGCAGGGCGATTTCGCGCAGCTGCTGGGCCACTATGGCGTCTTCTTGGTCGGGGGTGTGGGTAAGCCGTTCGTGGAGCGCAGCCAGGATTTCCGGGGAGGTGCGTCCTGCGGCGCGAATCAGGAAGACCCGGCCGAACTTCTCCTCGTAGGCGCGGTTCCCCTCGGCCAGTGCCGTGGTCACGTCCGTGTCCGCCGGATCCACCCCGGCCTGCTCCGAACGGGACATGGATGCCTCGGTGGTGGCGGCCGTGGGCCGTTCCCCGATCCGCGGGTGGTGCGCCATTGCGGACTCCACCTCGTCCGGTGTGAAGGGGGCGGCGGCCTCGCGGGCGAAGTCCAGCAGGGCCTGGCTGCTGGCGAACGGCCGGGCGTCCGCGATCTGGTCCACCCAGCGCTGGACATCAATGCAGGGGCGAAGTGCCGCGGTGACTTCCGCGCGGTCCGCCCCGTTGAATACGGCAAGCTGCATGCTTGTTCATCCCTCGTGCAAATGCTGGCATCCATGGCGTCGGCTATGCGGAAAAGGGAGTGCCCCGCTGCAGTTGTGCGCTGTGGCTCCATACTGGCCGCAACAGCGCGCTGCCTTCCACATCATGGAACTGTTATTTCAGCATGCGTAATATTCAACCGGAGCTTCAGTGCCGGTGTCAAGAGATTACCGCACCCCGGATGGAAGCCACCGGCTCCGCTAGACTCCTGCTGGGGGGACCGCGGCGCCTCGGCCGGCTGTCCTGAACTGGGGAAGGACCTTAATGGCTCATACCGACGCGCGCGGTTTTCCTGATACCGACCTGAAACGTCGTTCAGTGCTCGCGGAGTACGGGCTGCTTCCTGATGGTCCGGATTCGGTAGCCGCCGCAGAGGTTCCCGACGCCGCCGGGGACACTCCCAGCGCCAGCGCCGCGCGGGCCCTGAATTTCCTGGTGGATCTTGCCGGAAAGCGGCCAGGTTGAAGTTGCCTAGCGCCGCACTCAGGGCAATCCTGTTGCTGCTCACCCTTCTGCTTTTCGTGCCGGCCGGAGCCGCGCAGGCCGCGGTGACGGCGCGGGCCGGGATCCCGGCGTCGACCGTCAACGGTGGTGAAGGCCTCGGCGCCTCGCCGGGAAAGCCGCTCCTGGGCGGCGTCCTGGAATGGGGCGAGGACGATGCCGCCGGGTTCGCCGGGCGGCTGCAGGCCACCCCGGCGATCCTGGGCCACGATATCTCCTTTCCCATCAAAGGCGCCGAAAAGGGCTACCTGCGGGAGTTTCTGTCCCAGAGTGCCGCCTCGGGTGCCCACGCCCTGATCACGGTCAATCCAACGGTTCCGCTGGCGGAGGTCAACGCGGGCGGCGCCGCTGACTTCGCGGCGCAGCTCGAGGACCTGGCGGAGGGCTTCCCCGGAAAGCTGCTAATCCGCTTCGCCCCGGACATGAATTCAAGCTGGGTGTCCTGGGGCCAGCAGCCCGGGGCCTACGTGCCGGCGTACCGCGCCATGGCCCAGGCATTCGACTCGAAAACCAACGCGCTGATGGTGTGGCAGCCGTTCCAGGCGCGGGACTATCCGTTCACCAGGAACCGCAATGCCCCGGCTTCCGGCTCTCCCGGGTTCGCCGCGCTGGACACGAATTCCGACGGCGCCTGGAACGGCTTGGACGCTCCCTACGCCCCGTACTACCCGGGGGACGACGTCGTTGACTGGGCGGGGCAGACCACACATCACGATGACACCGGAGGGAAAGCCGCCGTCAACACGCTGCCCGAGGACGGGGAACTGGCTTCGTTGCTGACCGGGACGGCCAGGGGCGCTGGCCCGCTCGGGGACGGCGGTGGAGCTTCCGACGGCGGCGGCGACGCCAACTTCTACGAGTCATATGCCGTCCAGCGGGACAAGCCGCTACTGCTCCAGACGGCCGCGTACTACAGCCCGTCGGCGGGCGGCCCTTCGGAAACCGACATCAAGTCCGGCTGGTGGAAACAGGTGCTGGGCGAGGCCGCACCGGGCAAACTGGAGCGGATTGCCGCCGTCGTCTGGGACGAGAAAACGGACGTTGGGGACGCCGGCAACACCATCATTGACTGGCGACTCACCCGGAACGCCGCCGTGGCGGCTGCTGCCGGCGAGGCCGTCAGGGAATCCACGCTCGTTACCGGGCCGGTCACCAGGACGGTAGAGGGTTTGGGCGGGTCATCCGGCAACGCCCTGGCCGGCGTTCCGGCGGCGATCGCAGCAGCGGCGCTGCTGCTCGGAGCGATCCTGCTGTGGCTGGTGCCGGTGCGCCTGCGCTCAGCCAAGCGATGGACGTACCCGGACAAGTCCTCGCGCGACTCCCGGGTGGACCTGATGCGCGGGCTGGCCATCCTGTTCGTGGTGGTGAACCACGTTGGCATGACGTCGCTCTTTCAGCTGTTCACCCAGGAAGCCATCGGCTTTGTGTCCGGCGCTGAACTGTTCGTGCTGCTGTCCGGGCTGGTGCTGGGAACGGTCTACGGGCCCAAAGCCCGGGACCGCATTGGTGAAGTGGCGCAAAAGACCGGCCGGCGGGCCGGCAAGCTGTACGTCACGGCGCTCGCCGTTGTGGTCCTGGTGTTCGTCATCAGCCTCATCCCGGCGCTCAACTCGGAGGCGCTGACCACCTTCACGGACCAAGGCACCGGAGGCGCAGGCAGGTCAGGCGCGGGCCGGACCTACGACCTCTACACGGGCATGCGGGGCCTGCTGCAGTTCCCGGTGTCCGGGGCTGTCATTCCCGCGGTCCTGCTCCTGCAGTTCGGCCCGTGGCAGTTCAACGTGATGGGTCTCTATGTCATCATGCTCCTGGTCAGCCCGCTGATCCTGCTGGCGCTGGCCCGAGGCAAGGTGCTGTGGGTGCTGGCGGCCACCACCGCCCTGTACATTGCCGGTACGGTGTTCCGCTTCAGGCTCCTGCCGTCGCAGTTCGAGGATTCCTTCCCGCTGCTGGTGTGGCAGGTCCTGTTTGTGCTTGGCCTGGTGGGCGGCTACTACCGGCGGACCATCGTGGCCTGGCTGTCCGCGCACCGCTGGGTGGTGGGCGTTTGCGCCGCCATCACCGTCGCCCTCGCACTGATGTCCTGGGCCAACCTGTACCTGGCCAACGAGTTCGACGTCCGGCTCGCGCTGACCTCGGACGCGAACTACCGCGCCGTGTACGACCAGTTCTTCGGGCGGACCTACCTCGAACCGGGCCGGCTCCTCAACGTGATCACGCTTCTGGTGACGGCCTACGCACTGCTGACGGCGTACTGGAAGCCCATCGAACGCGCGGTGGGCTGGTTGCTGATCCCGCTGGGGCAGGCCACGTTGTACGTCTTCATCATGCACGTGGTGCTGATCGCCGTCGTGGCCAACATCCCGGCGCTGCAGCAGGGGAACGTCTGGCTGAACACGGCTGCCTATGCGGCCATTGTGGCCCTGCTGTGGGTCATGGTCCGGACCAAGTTCCTGTTCCGCATCATCCCCACCTGACGCTCTAGCACTTCCTGCCGCCCTAACGCGGACGCTCTCTCACTTCCTGCCGCCCTAACGCGGACGCTCTCTCACTTGCGGGGACCAGTTCGTTCCTTACGGGAGCGCCTCCAAAATCAATTGCCCCGGAGGGTGGGCCGGAGCAGACTGTTACCTACCCACGAGCATAGGAACAGCGATGCCAACTGATTCAGAGCAAGTCCGGGACCAGCAGCGGGACACCTGGGACAGGTTTTCCGCCGGTTGGAAAAAATGGGACGACGACGTAGTGCAGTGGCTGGCTCCCTTCGGCGAGGCCATGATCGGCCACGCGGGCCTGAAACCCGATTCGCATGTGCTGGATGTGGCCGCGGGAACCGGCGAACCCGGCCTGACCGCGGCGGCGATGGTGCCCGCGGGAAGCGTCACGGTGACGGACCTTTCCGAAAAGATGCTGATGGTCGCCCGCGAAAAGGCCGCGGCCGCCGGCCTGGAGAATGTGCGAACCCAGGTCAGCGAAGCCGCCGCCCTGCCGTTCGACGACGGCCGCTTCGATGCCGTCCTGTGCCGTTTCGGCTTCATGCTTTTCCCCGACGTTGACGAAGCTGTCCGGGAAATCGCCCGGACAGCCAAACCGGGAGGGCGGATTGTGGCAGCAGTCTGGGGCGATCCTGCCCGGAACGATTGGGCCACCACCATCATGGGGATCATGAACCGGCATGTGCAACTGCCTCCGCAGCCGCCGGAGGCACCCGGATTGTTCCGCTGTGCCGCGCCGGGATTAATGCTGAAGTCCTTTGTCGACGCCGGCCTCACCGACGTGAGCGAGGAGACCCTCTCCGTGGACATGGTCCAAGAATCCCCTGAGCGCTTCTGGGAGTTCATGACGGACGTCGCTGCCGCGGCGGTGTCCGGCCTGGCCCAGGCGGACAGTGGTACGCGCGACCTCATCCGGACACAGGTCCTGGAGGCGGCACGGACCCATGAACGCGACGGGGCAATCCGGCTATCGTCCACGGCCACCATCGTGGTGGGAACGGTTTAGTCACGCACGCCAGGTCATCTCAGGTGCGAGAGCGTCGCCGAAAAACCCGCGGGAAGTGAGAGAGAGTCGCCGAAAAACCCGCGGGAAGTGAGAGAGCGTCTGGGTCAGGCCGGGAGGGGGGACGCCCCGCCGAGGCGGGCCGTGACGCGGTCCGCGGCTGCCTTGCAGGACTCCCCGAGGCGCTGCAGCGTGTCCGGGGATACCCGGAAGCGCGGCGCAGGGATGAGGACCGCCGCCACGATGTCGCCGCGGTGATCGAAGACGGGGGCCGCCAGGCCTACTTCGTCCAGTGAGGATTCGCCGTAATTGGTGGCCCAGCCGCGCCGGGCGACGTCGCCCAGCCGGATCAGGTAGGCCTCGAGGCTGGTGTCGTCCAGGCCCGGATAGGAAATTTCGCCGCTCTTGAGCAGTACGCGTACGCGTTCGGCGGGTTCGGCGGCGAGGAAGACCTGGACGGAGGCGCTGAGTGCGTCCTTGTACCGGGCGCCCAGCGGGGTGGTGTGCTTGATCTGGTGATGGCTGGCGATCTGTTCGACGCACATCGATTCGGACCCGTTCCACACCATGAGCGCGCTGGTTTCGCCGGTCTGCTCGGTGAGTTCGCGCAGGACGGGGTACGCCACGCGCCGCTCTTCGAGTTCGGCCAGCAGAGGGCCGGCGACGGCGATGAGGCCCAGGCCAAGGCGGAACCTGCGGGTCTCCGGATCGCGCTCCACCAGGTGTTCCTGCTCGAACGTGGCCAGGATGCGGGAAACGGTGCTTTTGTGCAGGCCGACGCGGTTGGCGATCTCCGTGACGCCGAGCAGTGGCTCGTCCGCGGTAAAGCTTCGCAGTACTGCGATGGCGTTGACGATGACAGACGTGCCCTTGGCGTCGCCGTTGCTGCTGGTTTCGGGAGCTTCTGCAGAGGTCATGGTGTCCACCATCATTCCGTATGTGAGCCGGAAAGCGGCGCCACGGAGGATGTGGCGCCGCTTCCGGCAGGGGCAGGTTGTGGTGCCGTTATGCCCCGATGATGTTGTATTCCGGACCGAACGGGAACTTGGTGATGTTCTCCGCGCCGTCTTCGCCGACCACCAGGATGTCGTGCTCGCGGTAGCCGCCGGCACCGGGCTGGCCGTCCAGGACCGTGATCATCGGTTCCATCGAAACCACCATGCCGGGCTCAAGGACGGTGTCGATGTCCTCGCGGAGCTCCAGCCCGGCTTCCCGGCCGTAGTAGTGGCTGAGGACGCCGAATGAGTGCCCGTAGCCGAAGGTGCGGTTGGCCAGGAGGCCGTGGCCCACGTAGATCTCGTTCAGTTCGGCGGCGATGTCCTTGCAGACGGCACCGGGCTTGATGAGTTCGAGGCCACGCTTGTGGACCTCCACGTTGATGTTCCAGAGTTCCAGCGAGCGGGCATCCGGTTCGCCGTAGAACAGGGTGCGTTCCAGGGCCGTGTAGTAGCCGGAGGTCATGGGGAAGCAGTTCAGCGACAGGATGTCGTGTTCCTGGATCTTGCGGGTGGTGGCCCAGTTGTGCGCGCCGTCCGTGTTGATGCCGGACTGGAACCACACCCAGGTGTCACGGATCTCCGAGTCCGGGAACGTGCGGGCGATCTCGTGGACCATGGCCTCGGTTCCGATCAGCGCCACCTCGTATTCGGTGATCCCGGCGGTGATGGCGTTGCGGATGGCCTCGCCGCCCAGGTCGCCGATCCGCGCACCGTGCTTGATGACCTCGATCTCCTCGGCGGACTTGATCATCCGCTGGCGCATGGCGGCCTGGGCCACGTCCACCAGGGTTGCGCCGGAGAAGGCGGCCTGGATCTTGTTGCGGTTGTCCAGCGGCAGCGAGTCGTCCTCGACGCCGATCCGGCGGGCGTTGATGCCGCGGGTGCGCAGGACCTCCTGGATGGCGTGTATGTAGTTGTCCCGGCGCCAGTCCGTGTAGACAATGTTGTCGCCGAAGCTGCGGCGCCACGGCATCCCGGCGTCGATGTTGGCCGTTACCGTGACGCTGTCGTCCTTGGTCACCACCATGGCGTAGGAGCGGCCGAAGGTCGTGAAAAGGAAGTCGGAGTAGTACTTGATCGAGTGGTAGCTGGTCAGGACGACGGCGTCCAGGTCCTTCTCTGCCATGATCCGGCGCAGGCCGGCGAGGCGGCGCTCGAACTCGGTATCGGAGAACGTCAGCTTGACCTTTTCGCCGTTGTGGAGGACCTTCAGGCGGTCCAGCTTGGCGACATTGTTGACGGCCTCGGTTTCGATGGTGGTCATGGGTTCATACCTTTCTTTAGTGCTGAATTGAGTGAGCAAAGTGTGTGGTGCGCCCCGCAGGAGGCGGGCTGGGTGTGCAGGGCCGCAGGGCCCCTGAGCTGCAAGGACTCGGAAACGCGGGTCATTCCTGCCGGAGTGGCTTCTTCGAGGTCTCGGTGGCGAACAGGACAGCGACCAGGGAGACGACGGATGCCGCCACCAGATACCAGCCCGGGGCCACCTTGTTCTGGGTCAGGCCGATGAGCAGCGTGGCCATGAACGGGGCTGTGCCGCCGAAGAGTGCGTTGGACAGGTTGAAGCTGACGGCGAACCCGGTGTAGCGGACCCGAGTGGGGAAGAGCTCCGCCAGGAAGCTCGGGAGCGTGCCGTCGTTGAGCGTCAGCATGCCGCCAAGCAGGATCTGGACCAGGACGATGACCAGGAAATTGCCCGTGTCCAGCAGCATGAAGGCCGGGACGGTCAGCACGATGAAGAGCAGTGAAGCTGTGATCAGCATGCGCTTGCGGCCGAACCTGTCCGAAGCGATGCCCGTCAGGAAGATGAAGCCGATGTAGCTGGCCAGGGCGATGGTGGTGGCAAGGAAGGATTCCGCTACGCCGAAGCCGAGTTCCTCCGAGAGGTACGTGGGCATGTAGCTGAGGATTACGTAGAACCCGACGGCGTTGAGGAGCACGGCGCCGGTGGCAATGATCAGCTGCCTGCGGTAGGTCCGGAACATGGCGAAGACCGGGGTCTTGACGGTGTGGTCCTCGGCAGCCAGCGCCTGGAATGCCGGAGTGTCTTCGAGCTTGGTGCGGATGTAGCGTCCGATGAGGCCCATGGGTGCCGCGAGCAGGAACGGCAGCCGCCAGCCCCACTCATGCAGCTCCCCTGTGGTCAGGACGGTGCTGAGGAGCGCCGCGATCAGCGAACCAAGCAGCAGGCCCGCCGCGGTGCTGGCCGGAACGACGGCGGCATAGAGGCCGCGCTTGTTGGCAGGTGCGTACTCCACCAGGAAGGCGGAGGCGCCGGCGTATTCCCCGGCGGCGGAGAAGCCCTGGACGATCCTGACCAGGAGGAGGAGGATCGGCGCCATCACTCCGATGCTGGCGTATCCCGGGATCAGGGCGATGCAGAACGTCGATACGGACATGATGACGATGGAGAGCGACAGTGCTTTCCGCCGGCCCAAGCGGTCACCGATGTGGCCCCAGACGAATCCGCCGAGGGGGCGGACGAAGAATGAGACCGCGAAGACGCCGAAGGTTGCCAGCAGGGCTGCCTGCCGGTCAGCCTCCGGGAAGAACACTGACGAGATGGTCGCGGCAAGGTAACCGTAGACGGCGTAGTCGAACCATTCGACGAAATTGCCGATGAAGCTGGCAGTGACCACCTTCCTGCGGGTTTCCTTGCTGACGCCGCTGCTGACGCTGCTGTTGACACCGCCGTTGGCGTCACCATTGACGCCGCTATGCGACTCCGGGCTGATCCGTCCCGCGAGTGTGGCGGGGGAGGAAGGTTCGTTACTCATGTATCCACCAAAGTGTTTTGGGGTTGCATTCAGCGCAACCCTGTTGCACCAGAGTAGGCGTGACTTATGACACAGTCAATGCCTTCTTGTTTCCATCTTATGAATTTGGAACGAGCGGATTGCATCTGCACGCTGGGTGGCGGGCCGGGATTCACAAAAATTGTTGCATTCAGCGGATTGTGGTTGCAGCAATGAGGTTCGAGGAAAGCTCGCCCGGACCTGCAGCTCACCCTGCCCAGATCTGGTCGGGCTTCCAGCTGGTGGGCGACGGCACCGGGCAGTACGACTTCGCGGTCAACGGAGTCCTGCTGGCCAGCATCATGATCGGCATCTCCACCCTCATCAACGCCTTCGGCGTGAAGCTCATGACCCGGATCAACAGCATCGGCGTGTTCGTGGAACTGGCCGCCGCCGTGCTGCTCATCCTGGCCCTCGGCTGGCACATGGTCCGCGGTCCTGAAGTCCTCTTCGACACCGCCGGCTTCGGCGACGAGCACCCCCTCGGTTTCTTCGGGGTGTTCCTCATCGGTGCCATGGCCTCCGGCTACGTGATGTACGGCTTTGATACCGCCAGTTCCCTCGGCGAGGAGACGAAGGATCCCAAGCGCACGGCCCCCAAAGCCATCCCGCGCGCAGTCACCGCGTCCTTCGTGCTCGGCGGCCTGCAGTACGTGGTCCCGCTGGCGGATGACGACACCGAGCCGTGCTTCTGCATGGGCAAGTGGGGGATGCCGGTCAACATCCTCGCAGTGCTGTGGGGCGGTGCCATGACGCTCAACCTGGTCTGGCCGCGCCCCGAGATCTACAACTCGGTGCCGCCCTTTGAGTGGTACCTCCAGTGGGGAGGCGTCCTCTTCGTGGGGGCCGTCGTCGTCATCGGTGTCCTGCTGTACCGCCTGAAGATCAGGCACCAGACGGGCGTCCTCGCGGAGCACGCCGCTCCCGCGGCGGATGCTACCGTGGCTGGCGAGCCCGTCACGCGTGATGGGGACCTTGAACCAGCCCGATAGCCATCCCTTTGGGTGCCCCCGGCCATCCCTTTGGGTAGCCGCCAGCAGGCACCGCAGCTTCTAGTATTTGTTAGTCGGATCGGCGATATTCGTCCGATCAACGAAAGGAACACAGGAATCATGGTTCACAAAGTAAAGGCCGTCATAGCCAGGGAAAAGAATGCCACGGTCTCGGTCGAGACCATCCTGGTGCCGGATCCCGGACCGGGAGAGGCCCTCGTGGACATCCTTACCTGCGGTGTCTGCCACACGGACCTGCACTACAAGCAGGGCGGAATCACTGACGATTTCCCCATCCTGCTGGGGCATGAGGCCACCGGTGTGGTCAGCGCCGTCGGACCGGATGTCACCGAAGTGGCTCCCGGCGACCGCGTGATCCTGAACTGGCGGGCCGTGTGCGGTGAATGCCGCGCCTGCGCCAAGGGTCAGCCGCAGTACTGCTTCAACACGCACAACGCCACCCAGAAAATGACGCTTGAGGACGGCACGGAGCTCTCGCCCGCGCTCGGCATCGGCGCCTTCGCCGAGAAAACGCTCGTCGCCGCCGGGCAGTGCACCAAGATTGACGACGACGTCGATCCCGCCGCCGTCGGACTGCTCGGCTGCGGTGTGATGGCAGGCATCGGCGCCGCCATCAACACCGGTGAAGTCAAGCGCGGCGAATCCGTCGCCGTGATCGGCTGCGGCGGAGTGGGCATCGCCGCCATCGCCGGGGCAAAGCTGGCCGGCGCCACGACGATCATCGCCGTGGACATCGACGCCAACAAGATCGAAATGGCCAAGTCCCTCGGCGCCACCCACGGCGTGGACTCCAGCAAGGAAGACCCCATCGAGGCCATCCGGGCACTGACCGGCGGCAACGGTGCCGACGTCGTGATCGAGGCAGTGGGACGCCCCGAAACGTACAAGCAGGCGTTTTACGCCCGGGACCTCGCCGGCCGCGTGGTGCTGGTGGGCGTTCCGACGCCGGAAATGAAGCTCGAGCTGCCGCTGCTGGATGTCTTCGGCCGCGGCGGGTCGCTGAAGTCCTCCTGGTACGGCGACTGCCTGCCCTCCCGCGACTTCCCGATGCTGGTGGCGCAGTACAAGCTGGGCAACCTGGACCTGGACGCGTTCGTGACCGAGCGCATCACCATCGACCAGGTGGAAGAGGCATTCGGCAAGATGCACGAGGGCAAGGTGCTGCGTTCCGTGGTGGAAATCCGCCCGGCAGCCGGGACCGTCACGTCCGCTGAGACTGTCACGGCGGTGTCCGCGTGAGCGTCACCATCGAGAACCTGGTCACCTCGGGGACGTTTTCGCTCGACGGCGGCACCTGGGACGTGGACAACAACGTCTGGATCGTGGGGAACGAGGATGAATGCGTGATCATCGATTCACCGCATGACGCCGCGGCTATCATCAGCCAGGTCCGCGGCCGGAAGGTCCTGGCCATCCTGCTCACGCACGCGCACAACGACCACATCGGCGCCGCGCGTGCCGTGGCGGAGGCCGTGAACGCACCGGTCTACCTGCATCCTGACGACCTGGTGCTCTGGGAGCAGGTCTATCCGGACGCCAAGCCGGACCGTTACCTTGCCGACGGCGACGTGTTCCAGGTGGGCGGGGCGACACTGCGCGCCCTCCACACGCCGGGCCACTCGCCGGGGTCCACCTGCTTCCACCTAGAGGAGGAAGGCACGGTCTTCACCGGGGACACACTGTTCAACGGCGGACCGGGCGCCACCGGCCGGTCCTACAGCGACTACCCCACCATCCTCACCTCCATCCGCGAACGGCTGCTGACGCTGCCCGCACGGACAGTGGTGCGCACCGGCCACGGCGACGGCACCACCATCGGGGCGGAGCGGGAGACGCTGGCCAGGGTCAGCCAATGAAAGGCGTGCCCCTGAAGTTCGGCAGGCAGCCGGCTCCCGTCGCGGACATCAACGAGGACGAGCTGGAAGTCCATAAGCCGAAGACGCAGGCGGCGGGCGTGAAGGCGGTGATGGTGGCGCTGGAGCGTGCCGTGGCCCAGGCCGGGGTGTCCCGGACGGCCCAGTCGCTGCTGCGCCTGAACCAGCGCGGCGGCTTCGACTGCCCGGGCTGTGCGTGGCCGGAATCGGACAAGAGCGCAAGGTGGCCGAGTTCTGCGAGAACGGCGCGAAGGCGGTGGCCGAGGAGAACACCCTGCGCACGGTCGGGGCTGAGTTCTGGGCGAAGCACTCGATTTCGGGGCTGAGGGGGATGTTCGTCCGGTTCGTGCCACACGAGGCTGATGCCTCCGCAGGAGCGGCGGCGGGCTAGCCCCTTCCATCGCGTGCGGCTGACCCATTTCAAGTGAAGACGTCAGCCGGGAACGACGGCGACATTCCGGCAGGTCCGGAGTGTCGCCGTCGTTTTTCCAAAGGAAGTCTTCAGCCCCTGTGGGGTCCAGGGGGCACTTCACCGAGGCTAAGAGCTTCGCCGGGTTCGGTGGCCGGGCCGAATCCCGGGACATGTATGCCGCCAGCGAGAATCCACCAGTAGGAGTCATCCGTTCCTAGCCGTCGAGTGAGTATCTGTTGATCGGAAATTCTCTGCACCCACATCAACGGCCACCCTCCCGCCGGCCGTTCATGAGGCGCGGAACTGCCAGAGGATTGTCCTCGCGGAGTGCCTCCGGCAGCAGGTGCTGCGGGAAGCCTTGATAGGCAACCGGGCGCAGGAAGCGTTCCATAGCCGCCGTGCCTACGGAGGTGCTTCCCACGGCGGTGGTCGCCGGGTAGGGTCCGCCGTGCTGTTGTGCGTATGTCACGGAGACACCCGTTGGCCACTGGTTCCAGACCACCCGCCCGGCCTTGCGGGCAAGGACCTCCACCAGTGCCTCTACCTGGCAGGAGTCCGTTCCGTGGATCGTGGCGGTCAGCTGCCCCTCGAAAGTCTCGGCAAGCTCGGGAAGCTGGGACTCGTCGTCGTACGTCACCACGACGGCGGTAGGCCCGAAGCATTCGGTTTGGAGGGCATGCGGCTCGGCGAGCATGTCCGCCGCGGTGGTGAGCAGGAGTGTTGGGCCGGGAGGATCGGCCAAGGGTCCTGCTCCCCGTGCCAGTACCTCAAGGCGTTGGTCAGACTGCAGGCCCTGCAGCACCTCGGTATATCCGGACTGGATCCGCTCGTTGAGCAGCGGCGCGGCCGGCGGCAGTGCAGCGTCGCGCAAGGCCTTAACCAGCCCGGACCGGGCTGGAACGAACAATGTACCGGGCTTGGTGCAGAACTGTCCGGCCCCGAGCGTGAAGGAGCTGACGAAACCCTCGGCTATCTCCGCGCAGCGTTCAGCGGCTGCGGCCTCGGTGACGAAAGCCGGGTTGTTGCTGCCCAGTTCACCGAAGAATGGGATCGGTTCGGGCCGGGAACTGGCGATGTCGAAGAGGGCGCGTCCGCCGGGGATGGAACCCGTGAATGCGCCCGCCTTGATCCGCGGATCGCGCAGGGCGGCGGCCCCGGCGGCGGTGCCGGTGATGAGTGCGAAGGTGCCCTCGGGAGCGCCTGCCTTGCGGAGTGCCGAGACGACGACCTCCGCCGTGAGCCGGGACAGCCCGGGATGGCCGGAGTGGGCTTTGAGTAGCACGGGGCTGCCCGCGGCAAGCGCCGAGGCGGTGTCTCCGCCGGCAACGGAGAACGCGAAGGGGAAGTTGCTGGCGGCGAACACCACCACCGGCCCCATGGGCACGAGCACGCGCCGCAGCTCTGGCCGCGGGGCGCCCATCGGCCAGTCGACGTCGGCATGGTCGATGCGGGCGTCAAGGTAGCCGCCGTCGCGCAGTACTTCTCCGAAGAGGCGCAGCTGGAAGGTGGTGCGCTTGAGCTCGCCGCGGAGCCGCGCCCCGGGCAGGTGGGTCTCCCGTTCGGCCACGGGAACGAGCTGGTCGGCGGCGGCATCCAAAGCGTCAGCGACGGCGTCGAGCAGCTCGGCGCGCTCGGCGGGACGGAGGGCGGCCAGTGGTGCCGCAGCCGTCTGGGCCGCCGCCAGCAGTTGTTCCAACTCGGCGTCGGTCGTCGGCGGCAGTACGACGGCGGTGGTCTGGGCGATCGCGGTCATGCGCGGTCTCCTTTCGGGAGGCAGTTCAGATGGGGAAGTTCAGTTGTCCGTAGTTTCAAGTGAGGCAAGTTCGCCGATGCCCACTGGCGCGGCCAAAGGTCGCTTTGCGGAGCCGGACAGGCTTTCAGCGGTGGGCGCAGCGCCGGGGCCGGCCCCAATGCAGGCGGCTGCGAAGCCGCAAACCCGGCCTTGGCACCAGCCCATTCCAGCGCGGGTGAACGACTTCAGTGTCCGGGAGTCGCGGGCCGCCAGGCTCTCCCGGGCGTCGGTGATCTGGCGGGCTGTGACTTCTTCGCAGCGGCACACGATCGTCTCGGGAGCGAGCCAGTCCTGCCAGGCGGGAGGAACGGGGTGCGCCCGGTGCATGGCCTCGGCGAAACGCCGGTGCCGCGCGGCGGTTTTCTCCGGCAAAACGGTCCCGCCCGCCGCAGCAGTGCCTGCCGCGAGGCCCTCAAGCACGGCCAATGTTGCCCCGCCGACGCCGGTGACCTCACCCGCGAGAAACAGGCCCGGGACGCTGGACTGCTGGCGCTCATCGACGACGCCGACCAGCGAGCCGTCAGCGTCGAGCCGAGCCTGGATCCCGAAGGACAGCGGCAGTTCCATCTGCGGCGTGAAGCCCCAGCCGAAGCCGACCACGTCCACGTCCTCGTAGACACGCTCGGTGCCGGGCCGCACCCGACCGTCGGCGTCGACCTTGCCTGTCCTTACGCCGGAAACGTGATCCGTTCCGAGGACCTCGGTGACGATGCTGCGCGTGCGGTACGGAATCCGGTGCCGGGCGAAGACGGCCGCGTACTCCGCGCCCTCAAGGGCCTTCTCCGGCACTCCCGCCGCAGCACGCAGATGCGGCAGCCAGGCGGTCGGGGAGGAGGACTCAAGCACCGCGAGGACCTCGCCGCCAGCCTCGGCGATATTCGCGGCAACGGGGAGCAGGAAAGGACCGGTCCCGGCGATCACGAAGCGTCTCCCGGGAAGAATTCCGTTGGCCTTGATGAATGCCTGGATTCCGCCGGCAGCCATCACACCGGGAAGGTCCCAGCCGGGAACTGGAAGCTGGCGGTCGTAACCGCCAGGACACAGGACAAGACGGCGCGCGACGACGGTGCTGCCGCCGTCGGCCTTCCCGGAATGGGAACCGCCAGCCACGGTGGGCGTCGTGCGAAGGATGAAGCCGGCGTCGACCTTTTCCGCCATCCAGGCCTGGAGGCCGGGGAGGTAGGTGATCCGCCCGCGGCGGCGCGCGGCGTCGAACCTCGCACGGAGGTCGAGGTAGCTCTTCCAGCCATGGTGACCCTTGCCATCCGGTGTGGGCACAACGGCTTCGGGGCGGTGACGCCAGAACTGGCCGCCCGGTTGGGCGCCCGCATCCACCACTACGACGTCGGCTCCCGCCTCGGCCGCAGCAACGGCCGCCGCCAGCCCGGCCGGACCGGCCCCTAGGACGGCGACGTCGGCACTGACGGTTCGTACAGTGCTTGTCGAAGTCATTTCCGACCCCTTTCGGGTTCCGACAGGGAATCCCGTTCCGGGCAAGAACCCTCGATCTCCATGCCCTCCCGCACTTCGACGAGGCAGGCGCGCTGATTCGCTTCGCCGTCGACCGTTACGAGGCAGTCGAAGCAGACGCCGATGCCGCAGAAAAGTCCGCGGGGACGCGCGTCCTTGCGCGTGCTGCGCCAGGCGGTGATGCCGTTGGAGATCAGGGCAGCGCCGACGTTTTGTCCTGGTACCGCAGCCAGTGGACGGCCGTCGAAGCTCACGTTGACCGCATCCGGCGTATTGACTGACCGGGTCTCTCCTGAATGGGTGCTCATGCGGGGGCCTCCTCTCGGTGAGTTGTGCTGTTTTCCTTTCGCTCGCCGAAGCGGGCCGGCGCGAAGGGGGAAAGGTCGAGGTCCGGGGCCTGGCCAGAGAGCGCTTGGGCAAGGAGTTTGCCGGTCCCGGCGGAGAGGCCGATTCCGGCGCCCTCATGGCCGGCGGCATGCCACAGCCCGGGGGCGCGCTCGTCGTGGCCTATCACCGGCAGGTGGTCCGGGCAGTACGGGCGGAAGCCGTGGTAGTGGCGGATGGCTTTGACGTGCTCAAGGAAGGGGAACAGTGCGACGGCGTTGCCTGCCAGGAGCCGAAGTGCGTTGGTGCTCACGGTGCGGTCGAAACCGACGCGTTCGCGCGTTGAGCCGATGAGGATAGTGCCGCTGGGAGTGCCTTCGACTACCGGCGAGGCCTGGAGCCCGGCGTCGGAACTGCCGACGTTATCGATGTATTCGGCTGCATAGACCTTGTGGTGAACCATGGGCGGGAGTGGTTCGGTGACCATGACGAAGCCGCGTCGGGGGAGGACCGGGACGTTGACCCCGGCCAGGGCGGCGAGTTCGCCGGCCCACGTACCGGTGCAGTTCACCACAGCCCCGGCAGAGAAGTCACCGCGAGGTGTCCTTACACCCGTGATGCGGTCTCCGCTCCGGAGGAAGCCATTGACGGGAGTGTCGGCGACGAAACGGGCTCCTGCATCGGTTGCCAGCCGAACCAGATGTGCGGCGACCAGCATTGGTTGGACCTGGCAGTCTTCGGGGTAGCTCGCCCCGCCCAAGGCGTCAGGGGTGATGTTCGGTTCAGCGTTCCGCAGGGTATCCGGGTCCAGCTTCTCCACAACAACGCCGTAAAGGGCTTGCGCGGTCATCACACGGTTGAGGGATGCCAGGCTGCTTTCGCGGGAGGCGACGATGATGCCGCCCTTGGACTCGAACTCCCAAAGCCGCTTATGCTCAGCGAGGTCGCCATGCCAGACGCCAAGGGAGTAGCGGGTTAGTTCGAGTTCGGGACCGAGTTCCTTATCCGAGACAAGGATGTTTCCTTCGCAGGCGGAAGATGTGCCGCTGGCGGGGAGCCCCTTGTCCAGGACAGTGACGGTGAGACCCTGCTGAGTTGCGAAATAGGCAGTGGCGGCGCCGATAACCCCGGCGCCAATGACGAGCACATCGCACGCTGAGTTCATGTCGGTTGCTCCTGCGGTTTCTCGTTCTCGCCCGTGGCCCAGAGACCGCGGGCGTGGCCAATGTGGCGGCGCATGAATTCCTGCGCCGCCGGCCCATCACCGGCTTCGATGAGGTCGAGCAATTCGTGGTGTTCCTGGGCTGAGTCGGCCAAGCGGTTGCTATCGCTCAGGATCTTGAGGCCGTACATCCGGGTACGGGAACGAAGGCTGGTAGCCAACTCAACCAGCTGGTTGTTCCCGGCGTACCGCAAAAGCTCGGCGTGGAATATGCGGTCCGCGGCCAGGTAGGCAGTGAGGTCGCCTTCCCGCGCGGCGTCCACGATGTCGTCCGCCCTGGAGCGCAGCACCTTGATTCCCGATGGCGGGACCGCCCCGGCCACGTCGCCAACAACAGGCGGCTCGAGGAGCAGGCGGATTTCCGTGAGCTCATCCAATTCACGGTCGCTCATGGTGGTGATGCGGAAGCCTTTGTTCTTCAGAGTTTCCACCAGGCCTTCGCGGGCCAGATCCATCATGGCCTCGCGAACCGGTGTGGCCGAGACGCCAAAAGCCGCGGCAAGTGCCGGGGCGGAATACAGCGTGCCTTCTGTTAACGTGCCGGCGATGATCGCTGCGCGCAGGGACTCAGTGACGGACTCGCGGAGGCTGTGCTGGCGGCCGAGCGGCGCGATCGGTAGCTGGTTGTTGGTTGGCACGGTAAGCACTCCTTGTGCGGGTTTCATGATCGGGTGCCTCCTTCATACACCACGGCAGCGGTCGCGAGGTCTTCCCATGCCATGCCCACGCCTGCGTACAGGCAGGGCTTGCCTGGGGAGCGCTCGAACTCTCCTTTGACAAGGTCCCGGAGGTTGGCGGGACGGATCGCTTTCCATTCCTCCGCGCTGCGTGCGGGTATCAGGTCCCCGGCCTCGCGTAGTGCCGAGGCGCGTCCCTCCACCACGATGTCGCTGCGCAGCACAAGGGCGGCGTCGACTTCGCGGGCGTCCAAGCCGTGCTGGCCTACAGCGGCCACCACGGCACCAGGGGCAACCAAACCGCCGTCGAACAGCGGCGTAGGGGAGGAGGTTGCGCAGATCACCACATCGGCGTCGGGCACCTCGGCCTGGTTGCCCGGACGGACCTCGATGCCCTCGGTGGCGAGTTGCCCGATCAGCGCTGTCACCCGCTCGGGGCGCCGGCCGACGACGGCGAAGCTCGCCTCCGGGAGCACGGCGTGCGCCGCGCGGAGGTGGTTGAGCGCTTGGACTCCAGTGCCGAACACGAGCACGCGGCTTCTTTCGGTGCTTTCGTGGCTTCGGGGAGCGCCGTGGAGGGCCGAGGCCAGGATGTGTTTGACGGCCAGCAGGGTGGTGGCCGGCGTTCGGATGGCCGTGAGTTCGTTCCCGTCCATCGTGGCCAGCGGTGCCAACGTGTCCGAATCGAAGAGGATGTAAACCCCTTGGATCTTTTCGAGCCCCTGTACCGGGTTGGCAGGGGCTACGGTGAGCGCTTTGATACCGCTGTAGCGCTGGCCTGATGCGGGCATGAGCAGGAACTCGCCGTTCGGTGCGGGGCTGAACAACCGTGGACAGTCGTCCTCGGGGTCAACGCCGTTCAGGAGCGCGTATTCAAGGGCCGCGATCGCCGTCGTCCAAGGGGCGGCGGCTCGCACCGCCGTCGAATTGAAGTAGGGAAGGCTCACAGCAGGAACCCCGCAGGGAACGGATCGGTGGGATCCAGGAAATACTGCGCGGTGCCGGTAAGCCAGGCCCGGCCGGTGACGGTGGGGACGACAGCCGAGCGGCCAGCCACCTCCGTTTCCTCAACCAAGCGGCCGATGAAACGGGAACCGATGTAGGACTCGTTGACGAAGTCGGTGCCCAGAGCCAGTTCGCCGCGCCCGTGCAACTGCGCCATCCGGGCGCTCGTGCCTGTACCGCACGGGGAGCGGTCGAACCAGCCCGGGTGGATGGCCATCGCGTGCCGGGAGTGCTCCGCCGTCGAGCCGGGCGCCTTGAGATAGACGTGATGGCAGCCGCGGATATCGTCGCGCTCGGGGTGGACGGGTTCATCCGTGGCATTGATCGCCTCCATGATCGCCAATCCGGCCCTGAGCAGGTCGTCCTTGCGCTCGCGCTCGAACGGCAAATCCAGGCTGTCCAGGTCCACTATCGCGTAGAAGTTCCCGCCGAATGCCAGATCGTACGGGACGGTACCGAAGCCAGGAACTTCCACCTTGGCATCGAGGCGGTCCACGAAGGAGGGGACGTTGCGGATGGTCACGGACTCGGCGTGACCGTCCTTGACGGCGACCTCGGCGACCACCAGGCCGGCGGGGGTGTCGAGCCGCACGGTGGTAACCGGCTCAACAACCTCCACCATGCCCGTCTCCACCAGGACGGTTGCGACGCCGATGGTGCCGTGGCCGCACATCGGCAGGAGACCCGACACCTCGATGAAGAGCACCCCGAAGTCCGCGTCCGGCCGCGTGGATGGCTGGAGGATCGCCCCGCTCATCGACGCGTGGCCGCGCGGTTCGGTCATGAGTAGGGTACGGATCCAGTCGCTGTTCTCCATGAACCACAGGCGCCGCTCGGCCATGGTGGCGCCGGGGATCGTCCCGATGCCGCCGGTGATGACGCGCGTGGGCATGCCTTCGGTATGCGAGTCCACGGCGTGGAAGATGCGGCTGGTTCTCATGCTTTCCTTCTCCTCTTGTTGTGGCTGGGTTGGCGGGATTTCGGCCTCCGGCGGGCTCCGCCGGGTTTCGGCCCTTCGGCGTCGCTTAGCGCGGAAGGCGTCACTGCGGTCGCTGGGCGACCTCCGTTGCGCGTTCGACTGCGATGCGCTCCTTTCCGAAGGACCGAAACCCGACTTGTGCGTCTCCCACCAACGCTCGCTCACCTTTGGCGGGTTTTGCGGGGACGCTCGCTCACCTTTTGTTTACTTGTAGCCCTTGGCGAGGGCTGCTTCGGTGTCGCGGACTACGGCGTCCCGCACGTCTGGGGCGAGCGGTCCGCGCGGTGGGCGGCAGGCGCCGCCACGGAGGCCAACGACGTCCATGGACAGCTTGATGGACTGGACGAATTCCGTCTTGCTGTCCCAGCGAAGCAGGGAGTGCAGGTCGCGGTAGATTTCCCGGGCCCGCTCAAGGTCTGCGACATCGCCGGAGGTGGAGAGCCGGTAGAGCTCGAGGGTAGATTCAGGAATTGCGTTCGGGTAGCCCGCCACCCAGCCGACGGCACCTGCCAGGCCCATCTCGACAACGGTATCGTCCGTGCCGATGAGGAGGTCCACCTCGGGGGCGAGTTCCTTGATCTCGTAGGCGCGGCGGACATCGCCTGTGAACTCCTTGACGCCAACGATCAGGCCTTCGCCGTGGAGGCGGGCGATGAGCTGCGGAGTCAGGTCCACTTTGGTGTCGATGGGGTTGTTGTAGGCCACGATCGGCAGCCCGACGGCGGCGGCGCGGCGATAGTGGTCCACCACCTCGTCGTCGTTGGCGCGGTAGGCGTTCGGAGGGAGCAACATGAGCGCCTTGGCGCCGGCCTCGGCGGCCTGCTCTGCCCATTTCTGCGTCTGGAGGCCGCCGTAAGCACCCACGCCGGCCATGACGGTGAAGCCCTCAGGCGCGGCCTCGACCGCAATCGTGATCACGCGGGCACGCTCTTCTTCGCTCAGCGCCTGGTACTCGCCCAGCGAGCCGTTGGGGGCTACGCCGTCGCAGCCTGCGTTGGCAAGGAAACGGACATGCTCAGCGTAGGCGTCGTAGTCGATGCTGAGATCATCCTTGAACGGCAGCGCTGTGGCGACGAGTACGCCGTGCCAGGGCTTGCGGGTTTCAGTCATTGTGGGTCCTTTCGGTGGGGCACGCGCGGCGCCGTCATTGTGCTGCCGTGAGCTACCTCACAGCATAATCTACCATGTGACATTGCACAGGTGGTTCAAATGGGTGCCGGGCCGAAACCCGGCACCCGGGTTTGCCGACTTGCGTCAGCTGGAAGGGGCAGGGAGGGCTAGCTTGCGGGAACTACGTACTGCTTTTCGGCGACCTTCCCGAGTCCTTCGGACAGCCCGGCGTCGGTCAGGAGCTTGGTGATGGTGCCATCCGCGCGCTGTGCGGTGATGCCGGCGTTGAGTGCCTCCTGGAGGCTCTTGTTGCCCTTGGTCATCGGGAATGCGGCTTCGGGTGCGTGGGCGATTGCCCCGACGCGTGCGTCTGGTTTCTCGTTAGCGAGCGAAACCTTGACGCCGGCGGCGCCCTTGAACTGAAGCACCTGCACGCCGTAGGCGTCGACGTCGGCGTCCAGGCGGCCGGCGTCGAAATCCGCCTTGAGCTCGACGCTGCTGGGGTAGGTGACGAGCTTGTCGCCCAGGATCTTCTTGAGGTCCTCGACCCACAGGTAGCCGTCGATCGTGCCGACCTTGCTCATCTTTTCAAGTTCCGAAACGGTGGTGGCGCCCGACTTGGAAACGATGCCCATGCCGTCGAGGTAAGTGGAGGCGGAGAAGTCGACAGCCTTGAGGCGCTTCTCGGTTGCGTCGATGGTGCCCACTGCGAGGTCGATGTTGCCGCCTGAGATCGACTGCACGGCATCTGCGTAGGTGGCTTGCTGGTAGGCCGGTTCGAGGCACTCGTCCTTGGCAATCTTGCTGACGATCGCGATGTCGATGCCGATGGGCTTGCCGCTGTTGTAGCTGCTGAACGGCGGGATATCGATGACGCCCACCGTGAGCTTGCCCGGTGCGACGGTCTGGATGCCGGGGTGCTTCGGGGTGCATGAGGCGGTGCTTGCGTCCGAGGATCCGCCGCAGGCTGTCAGGCCGAGGCTGAGGGCGATCGCGCTGGCAGTCAGGATGCCGGCGCTTTTGAGGCGGTGGGTATTCATGGTTCCTCCTGTGGGTGTTGGGGGTGCTGCGGGATGTGGTGGAGTGGTTAGGTGTGGCGGGCCATGCGCTTCTCGAAGAAGACGGTGATCCACGTGGCCGGCATCGAAATGACGGCGTAGCAGAGGCCTGCGAGGGTGAAGATCTGCAGATAGTTGAAGTCCTGGCTGCCGATGTTGTACGCCGTCTTCATCAGCTCGGGGACGGCGATTCCGTATGCCAGGGAGGTGCCTTGGAACATCTGGATCGCGACTCCCATGAGCCCGGGGATCGCCGATCGCATGCCTTGCGGCATGATGACGCGGAAGAAGGTGTCGCGCTGCGACAGGCCAAGGGCGTTGGAGGCCTCAAGCTGTCCGCGGGCCACCGACTGGAGGCCGGCCCGCATGATCTCGCTCGAATACGCCGCTGAGTTCCACGTGAGGGCGAGGCAGGCGGCGGTGATGCTCTCGAACGCGATCCCGAACTTCGGCAAGCCGTAGTAGAAGAGGTAGAGGATCACCAAAGCAGGTGCGCCACGGCCAATCTCGACGACGGCGAGCCCCAGGGTGCGGACGGCCAGGTTCTTGGAGGTCACCATGAGGCTGAGCGCCAGGCCCAACGGATAGCCGAAGAAGATCGAGATGCCGGCGATCAGGAGGCTGACACCGAGGCCGGACATCATCTGTGGGAGGTAGCCCGCCCATTCTGTTAGCCAGGTCATGCGTAGACAGCCTTCCTCATGCGGGAGTCGAGTCGACGGGACAAATAGGCAACCGGCAAGCTGAGCACGATGTAAAGGATGCCCACGATGATGTAGGGCAGGATCCCCTCCACCGTGGGGTGCTGCCGGGCGAAGGCCTGGGACTGGAAGACCATCTCGGTGACGATGATCGTGGAGGCGATCGAGGAGTCCTTGAGCAGGCCTGTCAGGTAGGTGGCAATGGAGGGGGAGACGATGCGGAAGGCCTGCGGGACCATCACGCCGTAGAAGGTGGTTCCGCCGGTCAAGCCCAGGGCATGAGCCGCCTCGCCTTGGCCGCGCGGAACGGACTGTAGCCCACCGCGGTAGATTTCGGCGAGATAGGCAATGGAGACAACGCCCAGGCCGACTATTGCGGCGCCGACGGGGTTGAACTTGAACGTGCCGATCTGGATGCCGAACTTGAGCAGGAAAAGCCAAACGATGATCGGGACTCCGCGGACCAGGTCCACGAAGAGCCGCGACACCAGCCGCACAAGAATGTTCGACGACGATAAGCCCACGGCCAGGGGAACGGCGCCCACGATGCCGATGGCGAACGCTGACAGCGTCAGCATGATCGTCATAGGCAGTCCCTGAAGTACTGCTGAAAGGGCGTCCATATCAGCGCTCCAGCACGGCCCGGAGGAAGCGGCGGGTGCGGGCTTCCTTGGGGTCGCTCATGATGGCGCGCGGATCGCCCTGCTCGATGATCTTGCAATCGGCCATGACGACGAGCGTGTCCGAGACGTCCCGGGCGAACTGCATTTCATGGGTGACCACGATCATCGTCATACCGTCCCCGGCCAGTTCGCGCATCACGGCCAGGACTTCGAGCCCCACCTCGGGGTCCAGGGCCGATGTCGGCTCGTCGAAGAGCATGATGGCCGGATCGAGTGCAAGGGCTCGGGCGATGGCGATGCGCTGCTGCTGGCCGCCGGAGCATTTCCCCGGATGCTGGTCCGCCTTCTCCTTGAGGCCCACCCTCTCCAGCAGTTGCCTCGACCGTGCATCGGCCTCTTCCTTGCTGCGACCGAGGACTTTCTGCTGGGGGAAGCTGATGTTCTTCAAGGCGGACATGTGCGGAAACAGGTTGAAGGACTGGAACACCATGCCCACTGTGCGCCGCAGGGCCGCAAGGTCGCGGCTGTTGACATCCTTGCCGGGCTCGATGGTGTGCTGGTCTACCTGGATGGTGCCGGAATCCGGACGCTCCAGGAGGTTGATGCATCTCAGGAACGTGCTTTTACCGGCGCCTGAGGGTCCAATGAGGGCGGTGACCGTCCCCGGTTCAACGTGCAGGGACACGTCGTCGAGGACGGTGTGCTCGCCGTAGCGCTTCGAGATGTTGTCTAGCTTGATACCCAGACGAGGTGCGAGCTTGCCGTCTGCGATTTCTGAAAGGGTCATAGCGATCTTCCATGTGGGGGCCAAGGGACCGTCGATCGATGTGGGCTATGTCACGTGATATGTGAAATGGTACATGTCACAGGCGACTAAGGGAAGACCTAAGTTTCGGGTGGCTCAGAGCTTCAGCCGTCGCGTTCCCGGGACGACTCGCACAGTCCTTAGTCCTGTTTGGGCAGCGTGGCCTTTTGCACCAGGTCGGCCATCCAGGGCCGTGTTCCGTGGTGGAGCACCATGCCCTCGGGCAATCCCTGGATGGTCGCCTCGGAGCCGGAAACGTCGATGGTGATGCGGCCGCCGGCCATGGGCGCGTTCGTGATGCGGAGGTCCCCATAGGATTCCGGCAGCACGGGGTCCATCCACAGCCCGCCCTCGGAAACGTGCGGGTTGTAGCGCATCAGGTTCGTCACGAGGTAGATCGGTGTGGTGGCCGCCCATGCCTGGGGCGAGCACGCGGTGGGGTAGGGCACGGGAGCGGTGAAGTGCTGGCGGTCGAAACCGCAGAACAGTTCGGGCAGCCGCCCCTCCGAATACTCGGCCGCGTCCAGCAGGGCCGTGGAGATCCGCTGCGCCTCCTCCACGAACCCGTAGCGGAGAAGGCCGGCCTGGATGACCGCGTTGTCGTGCGGCCAGACCGAGCCGTTGTGGTAGCTGGCGGGGTTATAGGCGCCCATGTCGGTTGCCAGGGTACGCACTCCCCAGCCGCTGAACATTTCCGTGGACATCAGCCGTTCCACCACCATCGGCGCCTTGTCCTCGTCGATGATGCCGTTCCACAGGCAGTGGCCCATGTTGGACGCGCACGCATCAACCTGACGCTTGTTGCCGTCCAGCGCGATGGCGTAGTAACCGCGCTCGGGCATCCAGAACTGTTCGTTGAATTGTTTCTTCAGCCGTGCCGCGCGGTCCCGGAGGTCAGAGGCCAGAGCCTCGTCACCGGCGTCGTACGCCAACCACGACCTCGCCATGTACGCGCCGTAGACATACCCCTGCACCTCGCACAGCGCGATCGGCCCCTCGGCCATGCGGCCGTCGGCGAAATTGACGCCGTCCCACGAATCCTTCCAACCCTGGTTGATCAGGCCGCGTTCGTTGAGGCGCGCGTATTCGACGAACCCGTCGCCGTCGCGGTCCCCGTAGTTCCGGATCCATTCCATCGCCCGGTCCGCATGGGGCAGCAGCGCGGCAATGGTCTCCGCGCCAAAACCCCAGCGGCTCACCTCGCCGAGGACTATCAGGAACAGCGGCGTTGCGTCGACGCTGCCGTAGTAGGACGATTTTCCGCCCAGCGCCAGACCGCTGGAGACGTCGAGCCTGACTTCGTGCAGGATCTTCCCGGGCTCCTCCTCGCTCATCACATCCACGGCGCTGCCCTGGCGGTCGGCCAGCGTCTGCACGGTGCCCAGGGCGAGGGATGGATCCACAGGCATCGACATGATGGAGGCAAACAGCGAATCGCGGCCGAAAAGCGTCATGAACCAGGGCGCACCGGCAGCCACGACGATCCGGTCCGGGTGCTGCGGATCCTCAATCCGCAGGGCGCCAAGGTCGTCGTAACTGCGGCGGATGGTTCGTTCGATGGAGCGGTTGCCCATGTGCAGCACGGGAATCTTGGACACCCATGCCTGCCGGCGCACGTCGCGGGGGGACAGCTCCCCGGCAGCAGGGTGGGCGAACGGCTCAGCGGGGCCCGCGCCGTCCACCTTGGGCACCACGCTGACCCGGGTGTTCCACTCTCCGTGCGACGGGATGACCGTCCGGTAGGTCAGGGCCTCCGCTTCGATGTCGGCGCCACCTGCATTGACGACGACTCCCTTTCGGACATCCTCCCAGGCGGCCCGGATGGTCAGCGTGTCACCGTCCCGCTCGCGGCTTTCTTCCCAGCGCCGCTGGATCCGGGCCTCCTTGACCTCGAAGAGGTCCGCGAAATCCGCTTCAACGCTCAGTTCCACCACGCACTCTGTGGCGTCGGACGAGTAGTTCCTGATGGTGATCACTTCCAGGATTCCCGCACCGACTTCCCGCAGCCGCTCCACGATCAGCGGGCTGTCCGCGTACCCGTCCGAACGGGGCACACGGCCTGCAAACAAAGCGCGGTACGGCTCCTTCGTCTCCGCCGCCAGCGGCTCGATGGACTGGCCGTTGACGGTCAGGTTCCAGCGGGACAGGATCCGGGTGTCCTCATGGAAAACCCCGTGCGGGTGTTCCGGATGGATGTCCCCGTTGGCCGAAGAGATACAGAATGATGAACCTTCCACCAGCGTGACCGTTCCGGACCCCAATGGCCCGGCAGCTGTATCCGCGTTCCATCCGGCCATCGCCGACTCCTTCAGTGGATTGACACCGCTGAGGCGGCGCCCGGCTGCAAATGTGGCCCGGCCACAATCCAGCGACGCCGCCGCCTGCCTGTGTGAATGACGCTACGCCTAGCTACACCGTGATGCCAGAGTGGACCCGCGGCCGGGTCTTGAGCCAATCCTTGCATTGGCTTGAGCCGATGCTGAGCTACTTTCGCGACACTCGAAGGGAACAGTTCAAGGAAGATCTTGTCCGCGCACTGGGGATGGTGAAGGTCCGCATGGAAAATATTCAAGCCGGCGAAAAACTGCTTGGCGAAGCCCTGGCGCGCGCCGCCGTCCAGCTGTTGAGGCATAGCCCCGAGTACCGGAGGCGGGCCCTCCACTACGTGAAGCACTCGTGGAAGGTGTACTCCCTCTCCCGTGCCCTGGCCAAAGCCCTGGAAGACTCCTGGGAGGCCTCCAGCTGGCCCGGCGACCGGCTCCAGGTCGGTACGTACATGTCTGAACGGGTCGAAAAGGTCACCCGGCTTATCCAGCGTGAAGCCAGAACCTACGCGGCGGGCTAGCCGAAAAGACGGTCAGACCCACCTGACGCCGTAGCTGCAAATAGCGCTATTGGGATGACCGGGTCACTGCCCGCAACTGCAGGTAATCCGGGGCGGTGGCTGCACGGTGCACGCAACCGACGGATGTTCCGTATGGGCCGCAAGCACCTTGGCGACCAGGAGGTTCCAGCCCGGGTGTTGCAGCGTTCGGGGCTGCCGGCAGGACCATGAGGACGACGACCGCCGCCGATGCGCCAATTGTTTTCAGCCCTTGGAAGAGCGAACGTGCAACGTCAGCAGATTCATTGATGGTTTCCGCGATGTGGCCCAAGGGGCAGTGCGGCGGGGATGCCAAGATTTCGAGGATCCGGACAGCGGTGAGCGGCGAGAGCGCCGCCGGCAGGAGGCCCGGATTCAGGAAAGCTTGCATTCTGGAACGGACACCACGCAAACCCCGGAGTGCCGCGCGGCAGTTCCGGCACGTGCGGACGTGTACGTCCACTTTGGCCTGGCCTGCCGCCGTGGTGCGGTCGAGGGCAGATTCGGCCAACATGCGCAGCATGGAGTCGCAGCCGCGGCTTTCGGAGTCGCGCAGATACACCAGGAGATAGGCCTCACGAAGTCCTTTGCGGGCACGCCGGAGTAGGGCTGAGAGTGCGTTGGGGGCGACGTCGAGAAGCGGCGCGGCCTCACGCGGCTTCAGTCCTTCGATCTCGACATACCACAGGACTTTTCGCCAGCGAAGGGGGAGAGTCGCGAAGGCCTCCGCGACGAAGTCGTGTTCCTTGGAACCGTTGAGGAGCCCGTCAGTGTTCTGGCCGTCAGCCAGCTCGATGATTCGCCCTGACGGATGCTCGGCGGACGAATGGCGGTCACATGCCGCAGTGCGGACAGCCCTCAGGAGATATGGTCTGACCGGGCCGTCTGGCCCTCTTCCGCGTCGCATTGCAGTCAGGGACTTAAGGAATGCCGTAGCGGCGACGTCTTCGGCATCATGTGACGACCTGCTCAGCACGTTGGCATAGGCCAAGGCCGGTTCCCAGTGGGTTCTGAACAATTCCAGGACGGCCCCGGTCTTGCCTTCCCGGCAGTCCTGTACAAGCCTTGCCTCAGCTTCTGCCACGGCGGCTCCCGTACCCGCAGACGCGCCGTCCGGCGGGGTTGCGGCGGCCTTCACAGCACTGCCCGGCACGCGGAAACGACACGTGATTGACGGCAAAGGGTGGGCATAGTGACTCCGGGCGGACGACTAAATCCTGCTGGCGCGGAAATGTGGTAGCGCTAACATAATCACCTAATGAAGGGTTCAGGGCGTTTTGGTCATAAAAAACATGAACAAGTCAGTGCGTGACGGTGGAGGCTTCTACCCGCGGTGCTCGGACCCGCGGCGTTCGGACTCGCGGTGCTCGGCGCCGGATGGGGCCTCGCTGTCCCCGCGGCCGATCGAAGCCAGCAACCGGTCCAGGGAACGCAGCACCCCGCCGGTACGCCTTAGGGTGAGAACCGGGTCGACCGGGCTTGATCCCGCACTGGTGGCGGCGACATAGTCAGCCCACTCACGGTTCAATTGCTCGAACTCCCACTGGCCCACTGATAGGGTCAGCCGCCCGTCAGGTCCTTCCGACATACCGAACACCCCCCAATTACTGCGTATGCTGATTGGTCCCTATTTTACCGGTCAGCGGCGATCCGGCCTCCCGACAGGCCCCGGGATCCCGTGCTGGAACGGCCCGCCGCAGTTGCGCTGCTGCCAGCCGCAAACGAATCGCCGGCCACGATCTTCCAGCCGGCAGTCGTTTCGCGGGTGTTGGTGGGCCACGCTGCCGGTGCGGGCCGGAGCGGGCAGCGGAAATCGGCAATACTTCACTGAACCCTGCCCGCCTCTTTCAAGATCGGCAGACCCGCCAGCCAGGCGTGGTGATTCCGGGCATGCCGGCTGAGTGGACGGCTATACCGTAACGCTCTTCCGGCGGTGGCGAGGCTCAGGCCTTCCCGTTTCAGGGCTTCCTCAATGTCACGGATGCTGCCGATCCCGAGGCCGTTAATCTCGTTCTTTAGATCCTGCCGCGAGCGTGCAATCAGCTGTCCGATGCTGTTCACGCCGTGTCGGGCGAGGCCGTTTGCTGCCCGTGCAGGCAGGCGCAGCTCAGCTATCGGACGAGCCCGCTGCAGCTCAATTGAACGCGTTGACAAAGTCTTCTGGCCGTCCGGCATCACAAGAATCCTCCCGCAGTAATTAGGATCCCGCCGCGACGGCGGAATCACCCGGAGTTCTAACCGTGCTGCCCGGAGTCCGTGACGGACAACTGCGGGCCGGGCCCCAAGGCCCGGACCAGCCAACCCCTGCAAACGCTTTCACAACAATTTCGGTTTCCGCGTCATGAAACAGGCCCGCCCGCGGTAAATGGGGTGAGGCGCTTGCAGTGCGTTCTCGCTTTTCGGCGTCGAGGGCAGGCAACCACATGGAAACAATTGAGCACGTTTCACCGGGGAGCGGGCATCGGCGCCGTGCAGCATCCGACGAGCCATCCGGCGGTATCCGCGGCGATGAATCGGATTTGATTGCCGGCGTCCGGGCCGGGGATGCAGAGTCCATGGCGGTGCTGTATGAACGGTACCGCGAGCCGGGGCTGCGGTTCATCCGGGGTCTAATGTCCGGCGCCCAGGAGGCCGAGGATGTGCTTCATGACGCGTTCGCCAAAGCTGTTGGCGCGATCAGGAACGGCTACGGGCCCACGGATGTGTTTGGCCCGTATCTGAGCACCGCAATCCGTTCCGTGGCTATGACGTTCTGGAACAAACGTGTCCGTGAGCAACCGGCACCCGACGAAGACCTGGATCCGGGACCTGTCGATGACCAGCGGCTCGAGACGGTCCTGACTGTGTTCGAGCAGGAACACGTCGCTGCTGCGATGCGTTCCCTGCCGGAGCGCTGGCGGACGGTGCTTTGGTACGCCGAGGTCATGGGCGAGAAGCCACGAAACATAGCACCGATCCTGGGCCTCGAACCCAACGCGGTGTCCGCGTTGCTAATCCGTGCCAAGGCGGGGCTGCGCACCGCGTACGAGCAACAGCGCGGATCGGAACTGAGTTAGGCTCACTGGCCTGGATCGTTGCTGGCTTGAATCGATGCTGACGAAAATTTTCTTCAGGCTGTGGGCTTCAAGTCGGTGAGATCCACGATGCTTCCCGTGACTGCTGCTTCCCGCACGGCCCAGATCCCGGCAATTGCGACGTCCTCGTACGCATAGGCCACCGAGGTGAGCATCACCTCACCATCCTCTGCGACCAGTCGGAACCTGAAGCAATCGTCCGCGTCCTTAAACAGTTCGAACAAAGCGGCCATGGGTCGTTCTCCTAACGTGATGCGAATCGTTCACAACGCAGGGTCTTAACCGCATGGCGAGGTGATCATGACGGCAGCAGCCCCGTTGACCCTGATTAAACCGAGAACGACGGCGACACTCCGGACTCGCCGGTGCGTCGCCGTCGTTCTTTGGCGAAGAAGGCCTGGAGCGTCAGCCGCGCAGCCGCTCCATGCCGGGATCGAACAGCGGTTCGGCCGTGACGGTCGCCGCGATGCGCTCGCCGAAGTACTCCACCTCCACGGAATCACCGACGGAGACAGAGGCCGGCAGCCAGGCGTAAGCAATCGGCTTGCGCACCGAGTAGCCGTATGCCGCGCTCGTGACGTACCCAGCGGATCGCGGCGCAGGTCACGGGTCAGTGCGACACAGAGCAGCAGCATGACCAGCACGAAGGGCAGGGCGGCCACGATGGTGATGCGCTGCAGGCCGGACAACGCCTCGGACGGTTCATCTCCGCCGGCAAGGAGCATGACTGCTGCCACTCCACCAGTCAGCAGGCCCCAGAAGATCACAAGCCCGCGGCGGGGTTCGCTGGAGCCGTTGGAGCTCAGGGAGGCCATGATGATGGACGCTGAGTCTGCTCCGGTGATGAAGAAGATGGCCACCAGCACCATGGCCAGGACGATGACTGCGGCGGTGGCCCAGGCAGGCATGTTCAGGTTCTTGACCAGGTCGAAGAGGGCGCCGTCGAAGGAGATGGAGGGTGCGCCGTCGACCATTTTCACGAGGCCGTCGGCGGGATTCTCTGTCTTATCGGCCTGCTGCTGGATGCTGAAGGCGGTGCCGCCGAAGATGCCGAACCAGATCACGCTGACAATGCTGGGAACCAGCAGTACTCCGGTGACAAACTGCCGGATGGTGCGTCCCCGGCTGATGCGGGCGATGAACATGCCAACAAACGGTGTCCAGGACAGCCACCAGGCCCAGTAGAAGATGGTCCAGCTGGACATCCAGCTCCGCAGTGCCTCGTCTCCCACGGCTTCCGTCCGGGAGGACATTTCCGCAAGGTCCCTGGCATAGTCGCCGACCGCGGCTGGAATCAGGTTGAGGATAAACAGGGTGGGGCCGGCAACAAAGACGATGAGTGCCAGGACGACGGCCAGGACCATGTTGATGTTGGACAGCCACTGGATGCCGCGGCTGATGCCCGAGAACGCGGAGGCCACGAAACATGAGGTCAGGATGGCGACGATCACCACGAGCACAGGGGTGCCGAGTTCCCCGACCCAGCCGTTGGACGTCAGGCCGCTGCCGATCTGGAGGGCGCCCAAGCCCAACGATGCAGCGGTACCGAAGAGTGTGGCGAAAATTGCCAGCACATTAATGAACTTGCCGACGGGTCCCTCAACCATCCTGATGCCAAAGAGCGAGGTGAAGCCATGACTGGGTGCAGGAGAAGGTAGGGGATATCGTTCCGCTGTAGTTGGGGCATCGTTCCGGTGGTTGAGCCTGTTTCGACAGGCTCAACCACCGGTTCGGTGTTTAACGGCCGGTGTAGCCCATCTTTGCGCTGATCTGCAGGCCGGCCTGTTTCAGTGCTTCGAGGAGTCCCGGGGCCGTTTCCGGATCAAAGCGGAAGGCCGGGCCGGAGATGCTGACTGCCCCGATAACCGCACCCAGATGGTTGTACACGGGTACGGACATCGAGTTGAGCCCGATTTCGAACTCCTCCCGGACCACTCCATAGCCCTCGCGGGCGACGTCGAGGAGCTGGGTTTCGAGCTTGTTCCTGTTGGTGATGGTCCGCGGCGTCCGGGCCGGAAGTCCGGTCTCCTTCAGGACGCGGTCCCGGTCATCGGCGGACAGTGCCGCCAGCAGGACTTTCCCGCTCGAGGTCGCGTGGAGCGGCGTCAGGCTGCCCACCCAGTCGTAGGTTGCCAGCGTTGACGGGCCCATGGCCTGGTCCACGTTGACGGCGTAGTTGGAGCGCAGGACGGCGAGGTTCACCGTCTCCTTGAATTCCTCAGCCAGGTTTTCCAGCACGGGCCGGGCCTCGCAGACCAGGCTGAGCCGCCCGGGGATGGAGCTTGCCAGCCTCAGGATGCCGAACCCCAGCTGGTACTTACCGCGATCGCTGTTCTGGTGGACCATTTCCCTGCCCACCAGCGAACCCAGCAGCCGGGAGACGGTGGACTTGTGGATGCCCATCTCCTCGGCGATGTCGCTCACGCCCGCATGGCCGTCGCGCGCCAGGATT
This sequence comes from Arthrobacter sp. ISL-69, assembly GCF_018613775.1. Taxonomy (NCBI): domain Bacteria; kingdom Bacillati; phylum Actinomycetota; class Actinomycetes; order Micrococcales; family Micrococcaceae; genus Arthrobacter; species Arthrobacter sp. ISL-69. Next base: position 168,289 of record NZ_JAGGPO010000005.1, on the reverse strand, counting down.
TCCAGGACTGCGAGGGCCCGGTCCACTGACTGGACACCGCCGTGCTGGCCTGACTCCGCATCGACGTCGGATTCGGGGTCATTCTTCGAAGCCATGATCCACACTCTCAAGTAGTTTCTGCGGCTTGCCTACCTGCCACATGGCCGCCGTAGCGTCCTCTCGGTTAGTTCCACACTTTCGATCCTATGCCGTGGGGTGTGACGCTGCCGACATTGCGTTAAACGGTTTGACGCGCCCCGCGTGCCCCCGGCGGCGCGGTCAGCGCAGGTCCAGGCGCATCAGCACACGGGGGAAGCCGTTGACCACGGAGTCGGTGTCGGCGGCCTTGGTGAAGCCTGCCCTTTCGAAGAGCTGGCGCGTGCCCACATATGCCATGGTCAGGTCGACCTGGCTTCCCTGGTTATCGACGGGGTAGCCCTCGATGGCTGGCGCACCGTAGCTGCGGGCGAAGTCGACCGCCCCCTGCAGCAGGTGGTGGGAGATTCCCTCGCCGCGGTGCCCGGGCCGCACCCGGATGCACCACGCCGACCACACGTCCAGGTCGTCCACGTGGGGGATCTTGCGGTTGCGGGCAAAGCTGGTGTCGGCGCGCGGATGGACACCCGCCCAGCCCACCACCTCATCGCCGTCGTACGCGATCACCCCGGGCGGCGGATTCTGTTTCACGAGCTGCTTAACCAGCTCCCCGCGCTCAGTGCCGCGCAACTCCACGTTCTGCTTGGAGGGGATGCGGTAGCTCAGGCACCAGCACACGGACGCGTCGGGCCGCTTGGGTCCAACCATCGTTCGTACGTCCTCGAACGCCGTTGCCGGACGAATTTCGATCGCCATGTCGTGCAGTCCTCCCGTGTGCCGTTCCGGTCCAGGGCCTAACGGAGGCCGTTGCTGTGGGCCATGGCGATCGCTTCGGTGCGGGACGAAGCGCCGACCTTCCGGTAGATGTTGCGGAGGTGGAACTTCACGGTGTTCTCGCTGATGTGCAGTTTCACCGCGATGGCCCGGTTCCGCTGGCCGGCGGCCAGCAGCTGCAGCACCTCGAGTTCCCGCTCACCGAGCTTCCAGTCGGAGACGTCTGCCAGGTGGCGGGCCGGCGGGTCGAGGGGGAGTGAGACGGCGACGTCGGCACCCCAGCCGGGCATCACATCCACCGACATGCTGCCGTCAAGGGCTTCGACGCGCTGGGCGAGGCGGGCCATGTTCGGTGCCTCCGCGGACAGCTCGCCGGGACCGTCGTCGCGGACGTTGACCAGGAGGTTCTCGCCGTCGCAATCCCACTGCGTGCGGATCCGGCGGACGCCTGACTGGTCCACCATGGCAAGCACCAGTCCGCGGACAATCGCCCGGGCCGCGTGGGCAACCTCGCCGGGCAGCGCGCGGCCGTTGACGGGAGGCTCGATGAACTGGACGTCGATGCCGCTGAAATTCATCAGTGGTTTCAGGTCCTCGCGGAGGCGCTGGAACGCGGTGGCAACGGGCTCCTCCACGAGTTCCGTGGTGCGGTCGTTCAGGGTGCGGAGCCCCACCAATGCCTTGGCGGCGACGTCGGTGGCGGACCTCCGCGCCGCGTTGTCATCCAGCGCGGGCGACCGCAACGCGGCGAGCAGGGTTTCGAGGGTGGTGGAGTGGCGGTCCACCAGTTCGGCGGTCACCCGGACCCGCTCGGCCGAGGCCGCGCGGGATTCAATGAGGTACGACGGCGGCGCGTCGGCCACCTTCTCCCGGATCCGCTCGGCTGCCAGCGTCCAGAGGTAGCGGAGCATCCGCCCTGCCGCAGCGTGTTGGGCGGGGTCCGGCAGGGGCTGGGGATCGGCGAGGACCAGCAGGGCATTGCTCGGCGACGACAGGGCAAGGACCGGGTGCGGCTCACCGCCAAGCACCGCTTCGCCCAGCCAGCCGTCGCCCTGCCAACCTGCGCCCTGCCAGGAGCCAGTGCCGGCATCCTCGCCGGAACCATCCTTGCCGGGATCGTCACCGCGCAGCGACGCCCGGATGTGGTCCAGTTCGGCGATGGACACGCGGCTGATGATCGACTCGTCGCCGGCCTTCTTCTGCGGCCGGCCCGTGCAGTCCTCGGTGAAGATAACCAGGGCCGTGCTGCCCAGGTAGGGGAGGGTGGCCTCCCGCAGCCGCTGGGCAATGGTGGCCAGCGGAGCGGTGGACAGGGCGGCGATGGCCTCGAGCAACGGCTGCGCCTCCCCAACAAGCCGGGGCAGGTCGGGCCGGGGAGAGGAATGGACGTCGGGTGCATCGGTGAGGGTTTCCACCTGCCTAGTTTAGGGGCAGGTCCGGAATCCACCTATCCGTTTGGGTAGTAAAGACCATTCGATGATGGCGTTGGACCCACCCGGCAGGCGGGCGAGGATAGATAGGTAACAACATTCGTGAAGGAGGTACAAGCCCATGAGCGTCATCGCAGACACCGATCCGGCCGCCCTGGCCGATACATCCCGGGCCTTTAGCCGCAACCGGGCTCTTGTCCGGGACGAAATCAGTGAAGTGTTCCAGCGCGTTGACCCGGCACAGGTCGCGGCCCTGGTGACCGAGCTCAGGCTGGCCGACAGGATCTTCGTGACCGGTGCCGGGCGCAGCGGCCTTGTCCTGAAAATGGCGGCCATGCGGCTCATGCACCTGGGGCTGACCGTGCACGTCGTCGGCGAGACGACGGCGCCTGGCATCCGTGCCGGCGACCTGCTGCTCGCAGCCTCCGGTTCCGGCACCACCGCAGGAGTCGTCAAGGCGGCAGAAACCGCGGCCGGCCAGGGTGCGCGGGTTGCTGCCTACACCACCAGGCCCGGTTCCCCGCTCGCGGCAGTTGCTGCCGCCGTCGTACTCATCCCGGCCGCCCAAAAGACGGACCACGGCTCGGCCGTGTCCCGGCAGTATTCGGGCAGCCTCTTCGAACAGGTGCTGTTCGCCACCACCGAAGCGGTGTTCCAAAGCCTCTGGGACGATAACGCGGCGGCCGCGGAGGAACTCTGGCAGCGCCACGCGAACCTCGAATAGAACCCCCACCTACCCCTGCTCCATCGAAACCCCAAACCAACCCCAAGCTGAAAAGAGACCACTCGTGAAACTGCAAGTCGCCATGGACGTCCTGACCGTCGAAGCCGCCCTCGAACTCGCCGCCAAAGTTGCCGAATACGTGGACATCATCGAACTCGGCACGCCGCTGGTGAAGAACGCCGGCCTGTCCGCCGTCACCGCCATCAAGACCGCCCACCCGGACAAGATCGTGTTCGCAGACATGAAGACCATGGACGCCGGCGAGCTGGAAGCCGAGATCGCGTTCAGCGCCGGCGCGGACCTGGTGTCCGTCCTCGGCAGTGCCGACGATTCCACCATCGCCGGGGCGGTCAAGGCAGCGAAGGCCCACAACAAGGGCATCGTTGTTGACCTGATCGGCGTCTCGGACAAGGTGACCCGCGCCAAGGAAGCCCGGGCCCTGGGAGCCAAGTTCATCGAGTTCCACGCCGGTCTCGACGAGCAGGCCAAGCCGGGCTACAACCTGGACGTCCTGCTCAGCGCCGGTGAGGAAGCCCGTGTTCCGTTCTCTGTCGCGGGCGGAGTGAACATCTCCACCATCAACGCCGTGCAGCGCGCGGGCGCGGATGTCGCCGTCGTCGGCGGTTCCATCTACAGCGCGGACGATCCCGCCGTCGCCGCCAAGGAGCTGCGGGCCGCGATCATCTGATCCCGACGCGCCCGGCCACCCGGCGGTCCGGGGTCGGGCGCTGTCTGGGGCCGTGCAAGTGTCCCTCGCGAAGCAAGTGTCCGGCGCGCCGGCGGGTGATTTTCAGTGCCGGATTCGAGTAGTGGAGGCCGTTCCGTACGGACCGCGGCCATGCCAAACTTGGTGGACTATCGATTGACTGGGGGGATCCACGTCAGGAGATTGTCATGGGAATTAGGATCCACCCCCGCGCTTCGTGCTCCCAGTTGGTGGTGAGCAACCCGTGATGATCGGCTGGGCTTACCTCATGGCGGCGATCATGACCGTGGACTCACTCCTGCTGGGGCTGCTGCTGCTGAACATGAAGTGGCCAAAGAGCTGGAAGAGAAACGGCTGAGTCCATCGCGACGTGGCAATCCGGCATTCACAGCATGCCGACAGGATCCGAACAGCAGCGCCACACCTTGGCGCCGCATCTTTGAGTAAGGGACGGCGCAAACCGGCCGTTCTTCCCAAAGAGCCGTTTCACACGGCGGATCGAGGAGACATCAGATGTCACGCATGAAGAGAATCACGCTTGGCCTTTCGGCCGGGGCATTGGCGCTGGGCGCCGGACTGGGAGTCACCGGGATGGCATCGGCGGCCGAAACCCCAAGCCCCAGTGCCACCGCATCGGCCGCGGCCACCACGCCGGCAGACGGCTCCGCGGCCACAGACGGCGGAATGCGGGGCGGCCACAAGGGCGGCGACCGCGGCCAGCTGGCAGCTGGCCTGGCCGCCAAGCTTGGCGTGGAGGAGGCCAAGGTGACCGAAGCCCTCCAGGCGTTCCGGGATGCCAACAAGCCGGCCGAAGGCACCAAGCCAGCTGAGGGCACCAAACCGGACCGCTCCGCCCAGGACGCGGCACTGGCCAAGTCCCTGGCTGCGTCGCTCGGCGTCGAGGAATCCAAGGTCACCGCAGCGCTGGAGGAAATCCGCGCCGCCGGCCAGGCCGAACGCGCGGCCGCCCTCAAGACCAGGCTCGACCAGGCTGTCAGCGACGGCAAACTCACGCAGGCCGAGGCGGACGCCGTCACCAAGGCCGTGGAAAGCGGGGTGATCGGAGGAGGCGGCCGACAGGAAGCTGGGCCTTCCTCGCAGTAAACGCAAGAGTCCCCCGGGCAGTGCTCACAGCCCGGGGGACTCTTCCCTTTCAGGACGCTCTCTCACTTCCTGCCGATTTTTCGGCGACGCTCTCTCACTTCCTGCCGCCTGAGGCGAAACGCTCTCTCACTTTCTGCGCGCTGACACGAAACGCTCTCTCACCAGTGAGAGAGCGTTTGGGTTTTCGTTGCGAAAAGTGAGAGAGCGTCGTGGAAGGGGAGCTGCTTAGAGGACCTTCCGGATGGTTTCCTCGAAGCTCGTGACGTGGTGCAGGGCCAGCTCGCCCGCCTTGTCGGCGTCCCCGGCCGCCACCGCTTTGAGCAGCTCCACGTGTTCAGTGATGTGGCCGCTGACTGAGGGCACCTTGTCCAGGACCACGCACCAGATGCGCGTTGCCAGGTTGTCGTAACGGATCAGGGTGCTTTCCAGATGCGGGTTGGCGGCCGCCTTGTAAATCAGCCGGTGCACCATCAGGTCGTAGCGCATGAGGTCGCGCGACTCCCCCTGGCCGGGGGCCAGCTCCGCGATGGCGTCGGCTACGCGCAGCAGTTCCTGGCGCATGGCAGCACTTGCCCTGCTGGCAGCGCGGCGGGCGGCCAGCGGCTCCAGCAGTTCGCGGATTTCCGAGACATCCGCCAGTTCCGTGAAATCCACATTGGTGGCAAAGGTTCCGCGGCGCGGATAGGAAATGACCAGGTGGTCCACTTCCAGCCGCTTGATCGCCTCACGCACGGGAGTGCGCCCAAATCCGAGCTCGGCGGCCAACTGCCCGTCATTGATGGGTTCACCGGGCCGTATTTCGAGCATGATCAGCTTGTCGCGCAGCTGCCTGTAGGCGGCCTCCGCCTGTGACGGTGCCTCGTCTTCCGTCTGAGGCAGGGCAAGAAGTGCATTCAAGGCGCCGCTCCGTTCTTCGCTGCAGGTTCGAAACTTCCAAGCGGAAGCTTCGTGCCACTTTCGTTCAGCTATTGACTGTGCTGTGATCTCAATCATACCATTGACCTCACGTTGATATATCAGTCATAACAATAGTGGTATTTCAAAAGGAGCATCCGTGGTTGAGCAGTTGAACGAGCGACTTTCCGCAGTCGATCCCGAGGTCAAGCAGGCCATCAACAATGAGCTGGGCCGCCAGCAGTCGACGCTGGAAATGATCGCCTCGGAGAATTTCGCCCCGTCCGCCGTCATGGAGGCGCAGGGCTCCGTCCTGACGAACAAGTACGCCGAGGGCTACCCCGGCAAGCGCTACTACGGCGGCTGCGAGCACGTTGACGTGATCGAGCAGCTCGCCATCGACCGGGTCAAGGCCCTGTTCGGCGCGGAATTTGCGAACGTCCAGCCGCACTCCGGCGCTCAGGCCAACGCCGCCGCCATGTTCGCCCTGCTGAACCCGGGCGACACCATCATGGGCCTGAACCTGGCGCACGGCGGCCACCTCACCCACGGCATGAAGATCAATTTCTCCGGCAAGCTTTACAACGTGGTCCCGTACCACGTGCGTGAATCAGACCTCCGCGTGGACATGGCCGAGGTCGAGGCGCTGGCCCTGGAACACCGGCCCAAGCTGATCGTTGCCGGCTGGTCCGCCTACTCCCGCCAGCTCGACTTCGCCGAGTTCCGCCGCATCGCCGACCTGGTGGGCGCCTACCTGATGGTGGACATGGCGCACTTCGCCGGCCTGGTGGCAGCAGGGCTGCACCCGAACCCGGTGCCGTACGCCGACGTCGTCACCACCACGCATAAAACCCTGGGCGGCCCGCGCGGCGGAGTCATCCTCGCCAAGGAGGAGTACGCCCGCAAGATCAACAGCGCCGTGTTCCCCGGCCAGCAGGGCGGCCCGCTGGAGCACGTCATCGCCGCCAAGGCCGTGGCCTTCAAGCTCGCCGGCACCCCGGAATTCAAGGAACGGTCCGTGACTCCGCAGTGGCATCCGACCGGGCCCGCATCTGATCTGGTTGAACGCAGCCGGAACCCTCTCTCACTAATTACAGAAAAAACCGGAACCCTCTCTCAAGGGTGAGAGAGGGTTCCGGTTTTTGGTGCGAAAAGTGAGAGAGCGTCCTAGACGCCCAGGGCTTCCTTCAGCGCGGCGACGTGGCCCTGTGCCTTGACCTGGTACTGGGTCAGCTTCACTTTGCCTTCAGGATCGAGCACCACGGTGGAGCGGACGATGCCCTCGGTGACTTCGCCGTCGCGCAGTTTTTCGCCCCAGGCGCCGTAGGCCAGTGCCACGGAGTGGTCCTCGTCGGCCAGGAGCGGAAAGGTCAGTGCGAAGTCGCCGGTGAAGTGGGCCAGTTTTTCGGGGGCGTCGGGGGAGACGCCCAGGACCTCGTAGCCGGAGCCCTGCAGGGACTCGAGGCTGTCGCGGAAGTCGCAGGCCTCGGTGGTGCAGCCGGGGGTGGCCGCTTCCGGGTAGAAGTACACAATGACGTTCTTGCCGCGGTAATCGGCCAAGGATGTCGGCTTGCCTTCAGCGTCAGGCAGGGTGAAGTCCGGTGCCTGGGTTCCGGGCTGGAGCTTGGTGGTCAGGGTGGGGGGCATGATGGTCCTTCTGGAGTCTGATTACTGACAAAAGCGATTGGTACTCAGTCGGTTCTACTGAAACAACCACGGGTTCAGAGTCAGTATTCCGCCGGCCAGCCCGGTGACCCTCCGAGTAACGCCTAGACCTGGTCCTTGAGTGCCTCGGTGCGTTCCTGGATAAACGTGCGGAGCGTGTCAGTCTGCTCTGCCAGTTCCTCCTGCGTGAGGTCATCGCTGGGAGGCACGACGGCGGCGATCCGGTCCAGGAGGCCGGCGGCGGTTCCGCTGGCGAACAGCTGCTCATAGAGGTCCGCGTAGGCGTTGTCGTATAGGGACTGGAACGCCTCGGAGGCAAGGAACCGCTCCTTGAGCTCGTTGCCGCCCTTGCCACCGCCCGTCCGGGCGCCGGCGCCGGCATCGGCCGGAGCTCCCGCCGGCGGCGACCCGCCGTCGTCATTTCCGCCTGGAGGCCGCTGCATACCGGCGCCTCCGCCCATGCCTCCGCCTCCGCCGATGGAGACCTCCTCATCCGGGGAGGCCGTGGCGTTGCCCGTCATGGCCAGGTTCAGGTCCCAGGAAATGACGGAGATCTTCTTGGTGTCGAGGTCGTACCAGAGGTAGTAGTTCTGGCCGGGGCCGGCCATGTCGTCGCCGTTGACCAGCAGATTCATCGTGGCCGCATAGCGTGCGAACGATTCCACATCCACCCGGTTGGCCAGCTCGGCATCAAACTCCTCATCGCTGGCTTCGGAGAGCCACTTGAGGAAATCGACAATGGGCTGGAGGTCCTCGGTGTCCTCCGCATTGAGCTGTTTGAACTGCTCTTCGTAAGTTGCAAGGTCATCGCCCTGATACGTGAAGCTGGACTCCGCGTCGGACTTATAGAGCACGCCCGGGGTGTCGAAGAGGGCGTCGGCGTAGGCTTTGTCCGGGTTTTCGACCAGCAGCCTGGTCTGGGTGGTGCTGCCATTCACGGAGTAGGTGGTGTAGGCGTAGCGCTGCGTGGCCTGGCCGCTCGCCTCGGTGAGGGCCAGCGCCAGGGCCTCGTTCAGGACCGGCGAGCCCGGGCGCAGCGAGAGCTGGGTGAGCCCCTGGTAAGTCTGGCCGTCAACGTACTTATCGAAGTCAATCAGCAGCGGCAGCGATTCCGGAACGTCGGAGGAGATGCCGGACGAAACCGCGGCCCTGCCACCCCTTGCTCCGTCTCCGTCGCCGCTGAGGCTGCGCAGCGTCGAGTTGCCCTTGAGCCGCACTCCGATGCCGGAGACGAGCGTGCCGTCGATGGTGATGTCCGCCTGGATCCATTCCTTGGACCCGTCTGCTTCGTAGGCGGCGATCATGTCGGCGTAGGCAGCCTCGTCCCATTCAATGCCGACTTCATGGGAGGCGCCGTCGGCGAAGAGGGTGGTCTCCGCCGTCGGTGTTCCGGCGCCTGCTTCCGCGCCTGATTCAGCGGCTGCGCCACTGCCCGCGGAGGCCGCGGCTGTTGCCGTCCCGGACGGGTCTGTAGCCGCGCCGGCTCCGCACCCGGTCAGAGCCAGGGTGAACGCGACGAGGGACGAGGATAGGACGGTGCGGGGGGAACGTCGCATGGACTGCTGCTTTCAAGCTCGGAGATGGTCCATGCAACGTTCCCCGTAGCACCTGTGCCGTTGCTGTGCCTGGCCCATGCGGCCGGTATGACCCGGCCGCACGGCGCCGACGCGCTGCCTCTTACAGCCCCAGCTCCTCGCGGAGCGTGGCAACGTGGCCCTGTGCGTCCACCTGGTAGCGGGCCAGCGTGACGCCGCCGTCAGCGCCAATGACCACGGTGGAGCGCAGCACGCCCTCAGTGATTTCGCCGTTGAGGACTTTCTCGCCCCAGGCTCCGTACGCCAGGGCGACGGCATTGTCCTGGTCGGAGAGCAGCGGGAAGTTCAGCCTGAAATCTCCGTTGAACTCGGCGAGTGCCGCGGGGGCGTCGGGGGAGATGCCGATGACCTCGTAGCCGGAGCCCTGCAGCGACGCCAGGTTGTCGCGGAAGTCGCAGGCCTCGGTGGTGCAGCCGGGAGTGGCAGCCTTCGGGTAGAAGTAGACGATCACGTTCCTGCCCCGGTAGGACGCGAGGGATACAGCCTTCCCGGCGGCATCCGGCAGGGTGAAATCCGGAGCCGGCGTGCCGGGCTGAAGCCTTGCGGTGAGAGCGGTGCCGGTGAGCGCTGTGGGCGTGAAAGCCATGGTGGCCTGGTCAATGGGGGTCATGGTGTTCCTCATGTTTTCTCAGATGCAGTATTCCGCAGGTCCGCGCACTTTGGCGTGGGGACCGGGGACGAACTGGTAGCCGCCGCCGCGCACCGTGGCGATCGCATGCCGGCCGCGGTGCAGCTTCCGCCGCACCCGGCCAACGTACACATCGATGGAACGGGAGGCCGCTGCGGGGGAATCGAATGATTCGAGGAACAGCCGGAGCTCTTCCCGGCTGATGGCCCGCGAACAATTCTCCACGAGATAGCGCAGGAGTTTGAATTCGACGCCGGTCAGCGGCACCGGCGCCCCGTCCAGCTTGACCTCGCCGGCGGCAAGGTCCACTGACACCAGGCTCGCGGGCCCGGCCAACGGCGGGAGGGGAGTCGCGCCGTCATCGTCCTCCGGGGAGTCCTCCGGAACGGACGACGACGGCACCTGGGTTCCGCTGCCGGCTGCCCCGTGCGGTCCCCCCGGCGGGGCAGCGTGGGCAGCGGAAGTTGCAGCTCCGGCGGCGGGCCAAACGTGGACTTCCGCCTCCGGAGCAATCTTCAGGGCGCGCGCCAGCAACAGTTCCGCGGCGCGCGCCATCACGGCGTCGTCAATGTCCTGGTCGCCGTCCGGGGTCACCCAGACAGCCAGGCCATGGGCCTTGAGCGCCGGGCCCGGCGTCGCCGGACCCGCCACACATATGCCCCGCGGGGAATGTACCTGGACAGCCATTGGCGTGATGCCTCAGACGCCGCCGCGGCGGATGAGCTTGCCGCCGGGGGTCTGGCCGTCGATTTCATGTCCGCGCAGGAATGTCTTCCGGACCACTCCGGAGAGCGCCTTGCCGTCATACGGCGTAATGGGGTTCTTGTGCTTCAGCTTGGAGACGTCCACCACGAAGGCCTCATCCGGCGCGAACACCGAGAAGTCGGCGTCATAACCGAGCGCCAGCTGGCCCTTGTTGGAGAGGCGCGCCAGGGCGGCGGGCTTCTCGGCCATCCAGGAAACAACCTGCTCCAGCGGGATGCCGCGGTGCCGGGCTTCGGTCCAGATCAGCGACAGGCCCAGCTGCAGCGATGAGACGCCGCCCCAGGCCACGGCGAAGTCGCCGTTTTCCAGGTCCTTCAGGTCAAGGGTCGACGGGGAGTGGTCCGAGACGATGCAGTCGATGGTGCCCTCCTGCAGGCCTTTCCACAGCAGCTCGCGGTTGGAAGCCTCGCGAATGGGCGGGCAGCACTTGTACGCGGTGGCGCCGTCGGGAATTTCCTCGGCCATCAGCGTGAGGTAGTGCGGGCAGGTCTCGACGGTGAGGTGCACGCCGTCGCGCTTGGCTGAGGCGATCATCGGCAGCGCGTCAGAGGAGGACAGATGCAGGATGTGGGCGCGGGCGCCGGTCCAGCGGGCGCGTTCGATCACCTCTGCGATGGCCTTGTTCTCGGCGCCGCGGGGGCGGGAAGCCAGGAACGTGGAGTAGTGGTCGCCGCCGGGGTGGGGCGCGCGGTCGATCGCGTGGGAGTCTTCGGCGTGGACGATCATGAGCGAGTCGAAGGACTTGAGCTCGGCCATGTCCTCTTCCATCTCGTCCGCCTCGAGGTGTGGGAACTCGTCGACGCCGGAGTGCAGCAGGAAGCACTTGAAACCGAACACGCCTTCGTCGTGCAGCGGGCGGAGGTCCGCCTTGTTGCCGGGCACGGCGCCGCCCCAGAACCCGACGTCCACGAACGCCTGGTCCTCGGCCACTTCGCGCTTGAGTTTGAGGCCTTCCACCGTGGTGGTGGGCGGGATGGAGTTCAACGGCATGTCGATGATGGTGGTGACGCCGCCGGCTGCGGCGGCGCGGGTGGCGGACGCGAAGCCCTCCCATTCGGTGCGGCCGGGCTCGTTGACGTGGACGTGGGTGTCCACCAGGCCGGGAATGAGGGTCTCGTCGTCGGCGAGTTCGATCACCTCCGCGCCGGACAGGCCGTTGCCGAGCGGCTCGATGGCGACGATCTTGCCGCCGCGTACGCCCACTTCACGTGCCGCGATGCCGGCGGTGGTGAGGACGCGCTGGCCCCGGATGACGAGGTCAAAGCTTTCTTCAGACATTGAGGGGCTCCTTAGTGCGGACGCTGTTCACTGGCGGGGTGGAACCGACCGGGGCGGAACCGGCCGGGACCAGGTCCGCCAGCTCCACGCCGATGTTCTTTCCCAATTGTTCGAGCAGGGGTCCTGCTTCGGCTATACATATTTCTACCTTGGCCTCCAGGGAGGTCAGAGGGTAGACCTGCCGGAACCCGGAATCCTTCTGCTGCGCCGGCGTCAGCGTGGTCCGGCCGCAGACGGCCACCACCGGAACGCCGGCCCGTGCAGCCGCCCGTGCCACGCCCATGGGCGTCTTCCCGAGCAGGCTCTGTTCGTCCAGGCTGCCTTCGCCGGTGATCACCAGGTCCGCGCCGGCCAGCCGGTCCGCGAGTCCGGTGAATTCCAGGACGACATCGATGCCCGGCCTGCGCGTCGCGGCCAAGACCGCGATGGCGGCGTAGCCCACGCCTCCCGCCGCCCCGGCACCCGGTGCGTCAGCGGCCTTCAGCGCGCGGGGCCCGATCTCGTCGGCGAGCACGTCCACGAAGTGCGAGACCGCAGCGTCGAGGATTGCGACGTCCTCCTGGGCGGCGCCTTTCTGCGGGCCGAAGATCGCCGCGGCTCCTTCCGCTCCGAGCAGCGGGTTGTCCACATCGCTGGCGAGGACAAAACGTGCCTCGTCCAGCCGGGTGTCGAAGCCGGAGAAATCGATCCGGTCCAATCTGGCGAGGGCAGCGCCGCCGGGCGGCAGTTCGTTGCCTTCGGCGTCGAGGAGCTGCGCGCCGAGTCCCTGCAGGACGCCGGCGCCGCCGTCGGTGTTGGCGCTCCCGCCGACGCCCAAAATGATCTGCCGGCATCCGGCGTCGAGTGCTGCCCGGATCAGTTCCCCGGTGCCCAGGCTGGTGGCACCCTTGGCGTCCTTGATGTCGCCCGGTAGGACGGCGAGCCCCGAAGCGGCGGCCATTTCAATGACCGCTTCGCGGCCGCGGACCGCAAACTCCGCCCGGAGCGGCTGCCCGGTGGGGCCGCTGACCAGGGCGCTCCGGCGGGTGAAGCCGGAGCCGACGGCGGCGTCGAGGGTGCCCTCGCCGCCGTCGGCCACCGGAATCCGGATGACGTCCAGGTTGTGGCCCGTGGCCGCCTGCAGCCCCGCATCCAGGTGCCGGGCAACGTCCGGGGCGGACAGTGAGCCCTTGAACTTGTCCGGCGCGATCACGATCCGCATGATTAAGCCTGCATCGCCAGGATGGCGGTGGGGGCGTCCGCGCTGGTCTCGGCCAGTTCCTCGAACTCGTTGACCGCATTTATTTCCACGCCCATGGAGATGTTGGTGATCTTTTCCAGGATCACTTCAACAACCACGGGAACCTTGAACTCGCCGGCCAGCGCCTTGGCCTTGTCGAACGCAGAGCCCAGGTCGTTGGGGTCCTCCACCCGGATGGCCTTGCAGCCCAGGCCTTCGGCAACCTTGACGTGGTCCACGCCGTAGCCGTTCGTCTCCGGGCTGTTGATGTTCTCGAACGCCAGGGAAACGTTCTGCTCCATGTTGAAGCCGCGCTGGGACTGGCGGATCAGGCCCAGGTAGGAGTTGTTGACCACCACGTGGATGTACGGCAGGTTGAACTGCGCACCCACAGCCAATTCCTCGATCATGAACTGGAAATCGTAGTCACCGGACAGGGCAACAACGGTCTCCTCGGGCTTGCCGCGGACAACGCCCAGAGCGGCCGGGGCGGTCCAGCCCAGGGGACCGGCCTGGCCGGCGTTGATCCACTTGCGCGGGCCGAACACGTGCAGCATCTGGGCGCCGGCGATCTGGGACAGGCCGATGGTGGACACGTACGTGGTGTCCTTGCCGAAGGACTTGTTCATCTCCTCGTAGACGCGCTGCGGCTTGATGGGGATGTTCTCGAAGTGCGTCTTGCGGTGCAGGCTGGCCTTGCGCTCGGCGCATTCGGCGGCCCAGCCGGAGTAGTCCGGCAGGGATCCGGCTGCGCGGCGTTCGCGTGCTAGTTCAATCAGACCTTCCAGGGCAGCACCGGCGTCGGATGCGATGCCGAAGTCCGGGGAGAACACGCGGCCGATCTGGGTGGGCTCGATGTCGATGTGCACGAACTTGCGGCCGGCCGTGTAGGTGTCCAGCCCGCCGGTGTGGCGGTTGGCCCAGCGGTTGCCGATGCCGATCACGAAGTCGCTGCGCAGGTAGTTCTCGTTGCCGTAGCGGTGCGAGGTCTGCAGGCCCACCATGCCGGCCATCAGCGGGTGGTCGTCGGCGATGGAGCCCCAGCCCATCAGGGTGGGGATGACCGGAACGCCCAGCAGTTCGGCCAGTTCCACCAGCTGCTCGGAGGCGCCGGCGTTGATGATGCCGCCGCCGGCCACGATCAGCGGGCGCTCGCCTGCGGTCAGCATGTCCAGGGCCTTTTCCAGCTGCTTGCGGCTGGCCTTGGGCTTCTCAACGGGCAGGGGCTCGTAGGTGTCGATGTCGAATTCGATCTCCGCCATCTGCACGTCGATCGGCAGGTCCAGCAGCACGGGACCGGGGCGGCCGGAGCGCATCAGCTGGAAGGCCTTCTGGAAGGCGCCGGGAACCTGGCCGGGCTCCAGGATGGTCATGGCCATCTTGGTGACGGGCTTGGCGATGGACTCGATGTCCACGGCCTGGAAGTCTTCCTTGTGCAGCTTGGCCACGGGTGCCTGGCCGGTGATGCAGAGCATGGGGATGGAGTCGGCCCAGGCCGCGTACAGCCCGGTGATCATGTCGGTGCCGGCAGGGCCGGAGGTGCCGATACAGATGCCGATGTTGCCGTCCTTGGCCCGGGAGTACCCGTCGGCCATGTGGCTGGCGCCTTCAACGTGGCGGGCCAGCGTGTGGCGGATGCCGCCGTGGGCCCGCATGGCCGAATAGAAAGGGTTGATTGCCGCGCCTGGCAGGCCGAACGCCTCGATGGCGCCTTCCTTTTCCAGGATGGCAACCGCTGCATCAACGGTACGCATCTTGCTCATGGTGTGCTCCTAAGAAGTCTGTTTTTGGGTGTGCTGAGGGAAGGCCCGGCGTTCGTCGCGGGGCACTTTGGGGGAGTCTGCGTCGTAAATTACGACGGCGGCCGGCGTGTTCGTGTCGAACTGCCCCAGTTGTGATCGGTCAGCGCCGCCGGCCGCGTGCTACGTGAGGGTTACTTCCGGCCGCTGAGCTGGAGGACCTGCTTGAAGAGGCCCGAGTGGTCGAGACCGCCGTCGCCCTGGTTGACGGTGGCTGCGACGAGCTGTGCGACGACGGCGCCGAGGGGGACGGCGACGTTGGCTTCGCGGGCTGCGGAGGTGACGATGCCGAGGTCCTTGTGGTGGAGGGCAAGGCGGAAGCCGGGGTCGAAGTTGCGGTCGAGCATCTTCTGGCCCTTCTGGTCCAGGACCTTGGAGCCTGCGAGGCCGCCGCCGAGGACCTTGAGGGCTGCGTCGGTGTCCACGCCGTAGGCCTCGAGGAAGGCGATGGCCTCGCCCAGGACCTCGATGTTGACGGCGACGATCAGCTGGTTGGCTGCCTTGACGGTCTGGCCGGAGCCGGACGGGCCGACGTGGACGACGGTCTTGCCGACGGCGTTGAGGACGTCCTGTGCTGCATCGAAGTCAGCCGCGTCGCCGCCCACCATGATGGAGAGGGCGGCGTCGATGGCGCCCTGCTCGCCGCCGGAAACGGGAGCGTCGAGCGGGCGGATGCCTGCTGCGGCTGCGTCCTCGGACAGGCGCTTGGCCACATCCGGGCGGATGCTGGAAGCGTCAATCCACAAAGTGCCCTTCTTGGCGTTGGCGAAGACGCCGTCCTTGCCGCTGACTACGCCTTCGACATCGGGGGAGTCCGGGACCATGGTGATAACGACGTCGGCGTCCTTGACGGCGTCCGCGATGCTCGTGGCACCCCTGCCGCCTTCGGAGACCAGCTTGTCGATCTTGTCCTGGCTGCGGTTGAAGCCGGTGACGGTGTGGCCGGCCTTGACCAGGTTGATGGCCATGGGCAGGCCCATGATTCCGAGTCCGATGACTGCAACATTGCTCATTGTGGTTCTCTTTCTGAAGTCTGTGGTGATTGAGGAAGCCGGACCCAACTAGGTCGCAGTAGATGTCGTTTTGAGGGCTCTAAACGACATCTGCTGCTATTCAGTTGGGCTAGGGGGGCTACTGGGAGACGCGCTGGCGGATGGCCCAGCTGAAGGCGGTCTCCGCCGGTTCCTTGTATTCGAGGCCGATGTAGCCCTCGTAGCCGAGTTCGCGGCTGCGGGCGATCCATTCGCCGAGGGGAAGCTCTCCGGTTCCGGGAGCCCCGCGGCCGGGGTTGTCGGCGATCTGGATGTGGCCGAAGTCCTTCGCGTGCTTTTCGATGACGGCGGCGACGTCGTCACCGTTCACGGCCAGGTGGTAGAAGTCGGCGAGGAGCTTGATGTTCTCTGCACCTGATTCATCCCTGACCCGGGCGATGACGTTGAGGGCGTCCTGGGCCTTGAGGAGCGGGTACCTGGGGGCGCCGCTGACGGGTTCCAGCAGGACGGTGCCGCCGATGCGGGCGACGCCGGCAGCTGCCGCCGCAAGGTTTTCGGCGCCGATGGCGTCCTGCTTTTCGGCCGATTCGCCTTCAATGCGGTTGCCGTAGAGGGCGTTGAAGGCCTTGCAGCCGAGGCGCTCGCCGATGCCGGCGACAACGTCGATGTTGTCCTGGAATTCGGTGGAGCGTGCGGGCCAGGAGACCAGGCCGCGGTCGCCGCCGGGCATGTTGCCGGCGTTGAAGTTCAGGCCGGTGAGCTGCACGCCAGCGTCGGTGATGGCGTTCTCGAACTCGGTGACCTGGGCGTCGGCGGGGACGGAGGTTTCGAAGGGCCACCAGAATTCGACGGCGTCAAAGCCGGCGGCCTTCGCTGCGGCGGGCCGCTCCAGGAGCGGCAGTTCCGTCAGCAGGATGGAGCAGTTCACTGTGTACGTCATTGTCATGTCCTTGCGTGGTCCGGTGTTCCGTCGGTCTAACAGTAACGTCCGAAGTTATTTCGTATTGTGGAAGTTATATTCTGCTGTATGAAAAGTGTAGGTCCAGTCGGGCGTGGACGTCAACCATTAAGGCCGGGGAAGCGGCGGGGATATGGCGGCTCAAGAGCTGGGGGCGGCGTCGGCTGCGCGCGGGCACAGAAAAACGGGCGGCCCTGGCAGGGCCGCCCGTCCGGTTGTTCGTATTTAGTGCCGCTTGAAAGCGTGCCTGATCTTTTCGCCTGCCTGCTTGAGGTCGGCCCTGACTGCGCGGCCCTTGCCTTCGGCCCTCATGCGGTCGTTGCCACTGATCTCACCGGCGGCTTTCTTTCCCTTGCCGTGAAGCCTCTCCGCGGCGTTGTGGATCCTGTCACCCAAACCCATTGCGGTCCTCCTTGTGGTGCGGCCCGTGCAGCTGGTTGCCGCCATTGCCGCCACTTAAATTGTAGATAGAAATGGCCTTGGCGGGGTGGCCCGGCTGTTCTCAAATCGGCTCCTGCCCGAGATGCTGGCCGGGCGGCGGCTCAGCGTGAGGACTAAGTTGAGGGGCCTTGCCCCGGCCGCCTGCGAGCGGCAACATGGCGGATGCCCAGACCCGCCAGTGCGACGGCCAGGGCCAGGAAGACTGTGGGAAGTGCTCCGCCCTTGGGCCCTAGAGTGGCGGCCAGGATCTGCCTGCCCATCAGCAGCGTCTCCTGCAGGTCGCCCGCCAGTACGCGTGACCCAAGAACGTAGTTCACTGAGATGAAGAGGGCGGGAACCACCCACAACAGGGCAAGGTTCACGAGCCACACCGCGGCCCGCCGCGCCGGTCGAAGCCCGCACCAGGCCAGGGCGCAGCCGACGAGGAGGGCGGGAATCCAGCGAGCACCGGACGGCACTGCGAGGGGGACATTAACGTACCCAACAAAGCCAACAACCCACTCCACCGCCCATGAGGCGAACGGCACGGCCACAAGTCCGCACCCCAACGCGGTCAGTCCCCGGGACTTCGAAGCCAGCAGCAGGAGCGCCACGAGGGCTGCAGCGAGGGATGCAGTCACGCCCGCGAGCAGCCCGCCGAAGTAGAGGCTTGCCATCGTCCCGCCCGTCAGGCCGCCGTCGAGCACTGTGAATGACTGGACGGCCGCCGCGAGCTGGACCGCAAGAAGCCCGGCTGCCGCACACCATGTCGCCAGCCGGCGCCGGGCGGGGAATAGGATGCGCACCGCGAGTCCTGCCGTTGCACCGCCTACGGTCAGGAGCGCAACCATGGTGGTGAGTTCGTATTGGCTCAGTGGCAATAACGAGAAGGGCATCTGCTCCGGCGTGACCTCTGCACCCCACAAGTTCTGCAGAGGGAGCCGCGCTCCGGTCATCAGCCACGGGCCCAGGCCGAGCAATCCTCCCAGGAATCCAATCAGGCACCCCCAGGCTGCGACGCCGGCCCGAGGGTGGCCAGGCCTTGTGCCGGGAGCTGGCTGGGCAGCTGGCTCTCCCGTAGCTTGCTCCGGAAGGGTCATGACAGCTCCTTGCACATGGGGGTTGATGAGGGACTACTCACGCAAAAAACGGTTGGTCCGTCCGAAATAATACACCGACTGGATTAATCGTGGAGTGCTCTAATGCGTCGCCACACAACTGCACATTTTCTCCCATTTAATATCGCTGGAGTATTGACCGCCGTCCTGTCGCACTGATAAACCTTAGGGGCGGAAAGCGCTTTCTTTCCCGCCCGACAAACCCCTCGCGAAATTCACGGGGACGTTTCCGGCAACGAAATGAAACGATACAACCCACTCATGGCGCCGCAGGTTTCCTGCCCGCCAGCATCAAAGGAGATGTTCTTGGCATACCCCGCGAAATGTTCCCCTCAGAGTACGAAAGGCTGCGCGCGGAAGTCTGCGCCACTGGCCGCCGCAGCAACTTTGGCCGCAGCCGCCCTGGCCTTTACCGGGGTTCCCCTGGCCCAGGCCGCTCCAAACCAAACCGAGCCCGACCAGACGGCGGGCGCCGCGGCGGCCCAGCCAGCCCGGTCCGGTACCGCCGGGCTCAAGCGCCAGGTGGAAAGCCTGGACCGCGCCCCGGTGGCGGTGCTCACCGACCAGGGCGTCACGCTGAGCTGGCGGATGCTCGGCCTGGACAAGGACAGCATTGGCTTCCACGTGATCCGCGACGGCGTTCAGCTCACTGTGGACCCCGTCAGGAACAGCACCATGTACGTCGATCCGGCAGGGACGGCGTCGTCCAAGTACGTGATCAAGGCCGTGGGCAACGGAAACGGCCAGGACAAGCTCACCGAAGAGGTTGCGCCGCTGGCCCAGAACTACCTGGCCATCAAGCTGGACAAGCCGGCCGACGGCGTCACCAAGGACGGCAAGCCGTATACCTACTCCGCCAATGACGCCAGCGTGGCCGACCTCGATGGCGACGGCAAATACGAGATCATCCAGGCGTGGGCGCCGTCCAATGCCAAGGACAACTCGCAGTCCGGCTATACCGGCAATGTGTACGTGGACGCCTACAGGATGGACGGCACCAAGCTGTGGCGCATCGACCTCGGCCACAACATCCGCGCCGGCGCGCACTACACGCAGCTGCTGGCCTACGACTTCGACGGCGATGGCCGGGCCGAGCTGTCGATGAAGACCGCGGATGGCACCAAGGACGCCGCCGGCACCGTGATCGGCGATCCGGCTGCGGACTACCGCAACACCGCCGGCTACGTGCTGTCCGGTCCCGAATTCCTCACGGTGTTCCAGGGCGAGACCGGCACAGCCATGGACACCGTGGCCTACGATCCGCCCCGCGGCTCAGTGGCAGCCTGGGGCGACGGCTACGGCAACCGCGTGGACCGCTTCCTCGGAGCGGTGGCGTACCTGGACGGCGAACACCCGTCGATGATGTTCAGCCGCGGCTACTACACGCGCACGGTCCTGGTCACGTACGACCTGCTCAACGGCAAGCTGGTGAAGCGCTGGAAGTTCGATTCCGACGACGCCGGTGCCGAATACAAGGGCCAGGGCAACCACAACCTCTCGGTGGCCGACGTGGACCAGGATGGCAAGGACGAGTTCGTCTTCGGCTCCATGACCATCGACGACGACGGCAAGCCCTTGTACAACACCAAGCTGGGCCACGGTGACGCCATCCACACCGGCGACCTGGATCCGTCCCGCCCGGGCCTGGAAACTTTCGCCGTGCACGAAAGCATGAGCCAGAGCGGCAACCGGGGTGCCACGTTCCGCGACGCCGCCACGGGTGAAGTCCTCTGGAGCATCCCGGCCATCAAGGACACCGGCCGCGGCGCAGCCGGGGACATTGATCCCCGCTACGCCGGCGCTGAGGGCTGGGCCATCGGCGGCACTGCAGCGTGGAACTCGCCGGTGGGCCAGCTGATGTCCGCGAAGGGCGAACTGATCGCGGAGAACATCCCGGCCGCCAACTTCCTGGCCTGGTGGGACGGTGACCTGCTGCGCGAAATCGTGGACCACGATTACGATGCCGCCACCTCCGTCGGCGTGCCCACCGTCTCGAAGTGGAACTGGGAGACGGAAACCAGCGACAGGCTCCTGACCGCCACGGGCGCCAGGACCAACAACACCACGAAGGGCAACCCGTCCCTGCAGGCCGACCTGCTCGGTGACTGGCGCGAGGAGCTTGCGTTCCCGTCCGCGGACAGTACGGAGCTGCGGATCTACACCACCACGGCCGCCACCGAGGTGCGGCTCCGCACCCTCATGCACGACCCGATGTACCGGACCGGCGTAGCGCGTGAAAACGTGGCCTACAACCAGCCCCCGCACCCGAGCTTCTTCATCGGCGAGGGAATGGAGACACCGGCCATGCCGTCAGTCAGGTACGCCGGCACCTCCCAGTAACACCGGACGACGCCGGCACAAGCGTGCCGCCCGCATCCCAACGGATGCGGGCGGCAGGCAGGCAGGGGTTCCGCCCGCGGGCGCGAACGGACACTTGATGGCCGGTCCGCGCCGCAAAATCATCGGCGGAAATAGGCGTCAGCAGGAGTACCCTATGGACCATAAGCATGCTTGCTATCTGAAGGGTGGTTCTCATGAAAACTGTTCCGGCTTTGGGCCTGGCAGCCGCGGCGGTGCTCGCCCTGGCCGCGTGTACGGGTGGCGGTGGACAAAGCCCGTCACCCACCGCCAGTGCAACAACCAGCACAGCGCAGGACAAGGTCTATAGTGAGGATGAGCTCCGCGAGCTCATCTCCGGCAAGTCGGACAAGGACGGCAGTGAGCTGAGGCTCTATTCAAAGGACCAGGTGGAACAGGGCAGCCGCATAGCCGGCTTCCTGATGAGCGCGGCCACCACCGACCCGACGGAGTGCAAGACAATTGCCACGGCCGGCCTGCTGGACACTGTCGAAAGCGGCGACGTGGCGATTGCAATCTCGGAGAGTCAGCAACCCCGCACGTTGTCCGCCCAGTCCGGAAGCGAGGGGCCCGACGCCGTCAGCTTGCTCAATGACGTGAGCGGCAAAATGGCCCAGTGCGAGAGCTTCAAGGTCTCAGTGCTCGGGCAGAGTTACGACGTCGCCAGCAAGGAACTGCAGGCCGAAACCGACGGAGAGAAGACTTTCGCAACGATAAGTACGCGCGGCGGCAACGAGTCTGACATGCTGATGCAGATTTCCGCAGCCCAAGGCCGCCTTCTGGTGGTGGCCACCAAAGGCGGTGCCAATCTTGGCGACGCCGATCAGAAGGAGCTGGAGGACTTGGTCAACAAGGTCCTTGATGAAGCCGAAGGCGGTTCCTCCGGAACGACGACCTCGACGCCGAGCATCACTCCGTCAATGTCCGGAACGCCGACGGGGCCCGCGGAGACGAGTTCCGAGACCAGCACGACAACAGTCACCGTGACCCCGACTGAATCAGAGTCCCCAGCCAGTCCTTCACCGACGGTTACCGGCGCCGGCCAGTAAACCCCTCCACCGTCGGGGCGCAACACGGAAGAGCCAAGGGTGTTGGCCCCTGGCTCAGGTGCGCAAATCCGTAGAGCGGTTCAGATACGCAGATCGGTGAAACGGTCAGCGGATGGTCGCGACGTCGCTCCTTTCCCACTTGGTCCAGTCTGACCAGTTGTTGCCGGCCTTCACCCGGAATGAAACTTCGTGGTACACGCGGTCCTTGCCTTTGTCCTTGTCCACTTTGTCCTTGCTGTGGATTATGACGCGGCCGTCGTGCCTGTCGAAGTTCTCCTTGAACTCGGAACGGCCCAGGAAGTCGTCGCGCCCGTGCCGGTCCTTTTCAAAGCGCTTCTGGCGGATTTCCACGGTCTTCTTGCCGTTGCAGTCCACCTTGATTCTGAAGTCTGCCTTGTTGTTCCTTTCGTCGGTCGGCTTCAGCGGGTCCACGGTACAACCGCGAAGCGACGTTGAAGCGTCAGCCGGCACGGCCAGTGCAACGGGTCCTCCAATAAGACCCAGTGAAACAGCCGATATCAATGCAAAGCGGGTCCCGAGGGGGCGGGACTTAGTTGGTGTGGTTGTGGACATTTCTCTTGCTCCTAAAAAGGATGCGAGTGGATCATTTTCAGGCACGACTGTCCAACCGCGTAACACTCCCCTGTGAAGCGGCAGCCAGTTTTCAACCCATTTTCAAACAGCACTCCCGGTCTCAGCGGGGGCTTGACTCCGGGCGCTGCGCACTGCATTTCGTGGCCCGGTAGTACAATCGTGCGCCTGCTTTTGCCCCAGCGCTAGGGAAGATGTTCCCCTCTTGACGGGATTTTTGCGAGTCATGCAACGCGACCTCACGAGACATAACAAGCGGAAATCTGGTCACTCCAGCGACACAAACCAATAGGCTGAAGGTGCCGCCGGAGCCAAGGAACCGGCGGCCACAGACCTGCAACCCCGAACGAAAGGTGCCGCCATGACCGACCCCAAGGAAGCAGCAACCGACCCCGCCGACCTGATCGGCCCGGGCGACCCCGACGCCGTCGATCAGCAGCCCCACCCGGGCCGGAAAACGGCGAAGAACATCCGGGAAGAACAGCAGACGCAGGCGGGCGGCACCGTCCCGGCATCGTACATTGGCAGCGGCGACCCCGATGCGGAGCACAAACCGGAGGAGGCCGCCGCGGCGGACGGCACCTGGGATGACCAGGTGTAGCACTCCGACGGTTGCCAGGAATCATTTCTTTTCCATCTTGCGGTTAAACAATTCCGCAGTATGGATTTAGCCTGCCGGAAACACGGGGACCATAGCGTTGCCCATGTCCTGAGGCGACCTGCGCGCCTTTTCCCTGTTGATTGGCAGCCCTGATGAAATTTACTCCGACCGCCGTGATGCGCGAAGCAAGCACCACACCGGCGCCCAAGAAGCCGCTCTACAAGTCGCTCTTCTTCCAGATCCTCGTGGCCGTCTGCCTCGGCATCGGGATCGGCCACTTCTGGCCGGACCTCGGCTCGGCCCTGCGGCCGCTGGGCGACGGCTTCATCCAGCTGATCAAAATGATCATTGCTCCGCTGATCTTCCTGGTGATTGTCACGGGAATCTCGGCCGTAGGTGACGTGAAGGCAGTGGGCCGGGTGGGCGTGAAGGCCCTGCTGTACTTCACCGGTGCCACGCTCTTCGCCCTGGTGTTCGGACTGGTGGTGGGCAACATCGTCCAGCCCGGCGCCGGCCTGAACATCGACCCGAACACGCTGTCCCAGGACGCCCTCAACGCCAAGACCGGCACGGCACCGCCCAAGGACGCCGGAGCGTTCCTGCTGGGCATCATCCCCACCAGCGTGGTGGGCGCCTTCGCGTCCAACAGCCTGCTGCAGGTGCTGTGCTTCTCGGTGTTCTTCGGTGCGGCCATCGTGGTGGTGGGCCGTGACCGGTGCCTGCCCGTGGTGAATCTCCTGGAGACGGTGCTGGAGCTGTTCTTCAAGATCATGACCTGGGTGATGCGCGTTGCACCGGTGGGCGCTTTCGGCGCCATGGCGTTCATCATCGGCCAGTACGGCCTGGGTTCGCTGAGCACCTATGCCCTGCTGATCGCCGCCTGCTACGGTGCCGCCATCATCTTCATTGCGCTGCTGTTCGTGGTGGCCTGGGTGTACCCGCGCGTGCCCCTGTGGCAGTTCATCAAGTACAGCCGGGAAGAGTTCCTGCTGGCTCTGGGCACAGCATCCACCGAGTCCGTGCTGCCGCGCATCATGACGAAACTGACCAACGCCGGCTGCTCCCGCGCCACCACCGGACTGGTGGTCCCCACCGGCTATTCGTTCAACCTGGACGGCGCCGCGCTGTACCTGTCCATTTCGCTGCTGTTCCTGGCCCAGGCCTTCGGGCACAACCTTGACCTGGGCCAGCAGCTCGTGGCCCTGGGCATCCTGATGCTCACGTCCAAGGGCATGGCCGGCGTTCCCGGCTCCGCGTTCCTGGCGCTCTCGGCAACTGCCGGCGCCCTGGGCATCTTCCCCGTGGCCGGCGTCGCCCTGCTCCTCGGCGCCGACCGCCTCATGGATTCCATGCGCGTCTCCGTGAACCTGCTTGGGAACTGCGTGGCCACGTTCGTGGTGGCGAAATGGGAAGGCCAGTTCGACCGCGAAGCCATGCTCCGCGCCTTCCGCGGGGAAGATACGCAAGTCACTGAAAGCGAAGTCACTGAAAGCACGACGGCGGCCGGCCCGCCTGAGGGGCCGTCCGCCGTCGTGCCTGCCTACAGTTCCCGGAGCTAGCTGACCACCACAACGCCGTCCGCGTCGGCCACCACGATGTCGCCGGCCGGGACCGAACCTGTACGGCCCGGCTGCTTGTCGGTGCCATCGTTGTGGTGGCCGGGTCCGACGCCGGAACGGGCACCGGGACTACGGAGCCTCAGCCGCCCACTGGCTGAAGCTCCCGGATCCCGGCGTTCAGCGGACGGGCTGGAGTGCCGGGAGATGGTCCCCGATCAGGGCCAGGTTTTGGATCACCGCCAGGCCGAACTGGGCGGCATCGTTGGTGGACACCGTGGGCGCTTCGTCGACGGCGGTGAGGACGTACGGCGGTTTGATCTTCCGCAGGGTGAACGCCGATCCGTGGTTGAGGTGTTCGCCGCCTTCCGCAAAGCTGTCCCAGGCCCGGCGGGCGAGCCCGGAATCCCCGGCGCGGGCCGCCGCGTAGGCGGAAAGCCTGCTGTGGGCCTGCGTCAGGTAGACGCCGTCTAGCGGCTGGCCCACCTCGGCAATCTGCTCCTCCTCCGAGGCCAGGAACAGCTGGCAGTACTGCAGCCAGGCGTGTTCGAACGCAGCATCCGGCACCAGGTCGATGAGCTCGCTGCAGATTTCCACCAGCCCGAACACCGCGGAAAGGTGCGATACCTGGATCCGTTCGCGCCCGGCGTCGAACCTTCCCTTGTCCAGGTCGTACAGCGCCTCTCCCGTGAGGAAGCCGTATTTCAGGGCGCCGATGTCCGCCATGGTACCCAGCAGCCGGTCCCGGGAACGGGGGTTGCCGGTCCGTTCCCAGTCAGCCAGCCAGGTGGCGGCGAGGGATCCCCAGTCGGTGCCGAGCCCCACGCCGAGGGCGCTCCGCTCCGGCCGGTAGGTGGCACTGTCCGGCCGGACCTTCCGGACGGGATCAAGGCCCAGGAAGTTCTGGTCGCTGTCCACGAGTTCGGAGAGCAGGTCGCCGGTGCGTTCGTCCGCCGTGAGGTAGTAGTAGAAGCGCCGGTACGCGGGCGTGCTGATCCGCAGCTGCTTGGCGCTGCAGCCCCAGTGCTGCACGTTGTGCCGGGAACCCAGGCCGCGCCACTCGCCCAGGTGGTAGACGTCCACCTCACCAGTGTGCCGGGTCATCGCCTCCGCGAAACGGAAGACGTCCGCCCGGCCGGACCGCAGGTACATGTACCAGAGCCACAGGTCGGGGGAGAGCTCCGAGTTGTCCCAGGCGTACCCGCCCACGTCGTATCGCCAGACGTGCCGGTCGAAGTCGTACGTGTGCATCACATCGCCGAAGTTCCAGAACCCGTACCAGCGCCGCTGCTCCACCTGGCCGGCGTAGAAGTCGAAGAGGAAGTCCAGCTTGTCCTCCAGCCCGGCGCGCTCCGGCGTGCTGCGGTCCACGGGTGCCCAGTCGCCGAAGACCCTGACCGAGTGAAGGTACTCAGGCGAGGCCTGGAGGAGGGGCGGCGCTGACGATGCCTCCACGTCAGCGGCGAGGGCGCGGGTGTGCGGCGTCGCGTCGTAGGCGAACAGTGTCAGCTCGTGGGTGCGGGCGATGCCGTGGGGGTTGCCGAACCCCGGTTCGTAGTCCTCGTAGGTGATTTCGAGGCCTTCAAGCTGTTCCTCAAAGGTGTCCTGGCCCAGCCCGTCGTGGTAGAAACGCAGGTCCATGGGCTGGGCCTCCGGCGAGTACAGCCAGGCGGTCACTTCCGCCTGTGCGGTGGCGGCGCCGCGGATGTCCAGCTGGACCGGGTGGGACTGCCAGAAGTTGCGGACGCCGACGCCGAAGCCGCCGCGGGTGTCGCTGAGTGAACAGAATCCCTCGGCCCGGGTGCCGCCGGAGATTCCCACCCAGCCGTGGCCCTCGCCGGTCCGCTTGCGGAGCTCGAAGCCGTCCGCGCTCAGCTGGCTCAGGGTGAAGTCGTTCCAGGCCGGGATCAGGTGCAGCCGCTTGGACACCAGCTCGCTCCACTCCTCCAGCGGCGGGGTGGGCTTTCCCTCGATCTGGGCGCGGCGGACAGCCTCGCCCGGGTCGCGGCGCAGGCCGGTCAGTCCGCGCACCGCCTCGGTGAGAAAACCGCCGTCGGCCCCTGCGATGCGCACATGCCGGTCGTGCAGCTGGCCCTCCAGCGGCACCGAGAAACGGACGCCGAGGCCGGCGAGGAAGTCACGCTCCGGCTCGCCGTCCCAGATGAACGAGTGGACCATCCGCACGCTGCGGGCGCCGGCGTGGAAGTAGAAGCGGACCACGAACGGCAGCCAGCTGCGGCCGTCGCCGGCGTGGGTGTCCGGCCGGTGCGAGCCTTCCAGTCGCATGACTGCGCGGACAGGACCGCGTTGTTCAATGACGACGGCGGTCACCTCGCCGGTGAACGGTTCCCGGCTGACGCTGCCGGGGCCGTCGTGGACGCCGTCCTGGAGCAGGCTGACCAGCTTGCCGTCACGGGCCACGGGCACGCCGCCGCGGGAAAGGGTGGTGAACAGGGTTGAGCTGCTGCGGCTGATGACCATTTCCAGCGCGCCGGTGGACACCGTGACGGAGTCTTCCGCTTCCGTCACTTCGATGTGGGGTGAGGGCTCAACCTTCGGTGCGGCTTCCGCCTCCGGCGAGGCGCCGCCGTCGTACGTTACGTTGTAGTGCGCGGAGGGCGCGTCGGTTGCCGGCAGGGCGATGCCGGCCCACTTAAGCGAGCCGTCCGGCCATGTTGCCAGCGGCCATGCCTGGGAGGGGACGGCCCGGCCGGCTTCGTCGGACACTGAGATCCCGCCGACGCCGGCCAGGGAGCCGCGGGCGAAGGGCATGCCCCAGGTGGTGCCGCCGGAAAGCGCGGCCGGAGCCCCGCCGTCGAGCCAGTTGAGCGTTGTTTCGATCATCGCTTGGTATCTCCTTCGACACGCGTGAGGCAGTAAATTACAGGCACGTCCGGTTCGCGCAAAGTTCGTTGTATCGTTTCAAAAATGGATCGGCAACCCGGCCGTGGCGTTTGGTGTGGTGATGGCTGGGCGCGTCCCGGAAACCGCTTTCCCATCATTTCTAACAGTCGGGGACGGGGTAAGTCAACGAGTCTGTGACATTCTTGTGCGCTTTTGGGTGTCTGTGTGTGGTGCTATTCGGTGGCGCCGGACCCTTCGGAGTCACCCCGGCCGGCGGTGTCGATGACGCAGAAACGGTTGCCCTCGGGGTCGGCCATGATCACGTAGTCCGCGTCCGCGGGCCGTTTGCTCCACTCCACGCGGGTGGCGCCCAGGCCAAGGAGCCGCTGCACTTCGCCGCTGGTCCTCCGTGTACAGGTCCAGATGGATGCGCGGCGGGATGTGCACCGACGAGGGGACGCGGTCCAGGGAGATGCAGGTTCCCGTGCCGCCGGGCGGCTGCAAGATCACAAAATCGACGGAATCGTCGTTGGGTGCATGCCGCGGCTCGAAGCCGAGGGCGGCCTGCCAAAAGGCCATCTGGGCCTGGAGGTCATCAACGCGGATCACGATCGAGCCAATGCTCAGCATCCGGCCAAGCTACACCGACGCAAAGTGGCCCGCAACGGTGTTGGAACGACGCCCTCCATTAGGCTGGCTGCAAAGAACCCCTCCCGGCGGGCTGCGCTTCCGTGGCGCCCAGCCCGCCCCGAGCCGACGGAGCAGTTGGAGAATCATGACCCGGAAGATCACAGTCAGCCTGCCCGACGCGGTACTTCGTGAGTACCTGAAGCCGCACGCGGATGTCACCGTTGTGGAGTGGGACTTCACGGGCGAGCCGCCGCAGCCGCAGATCGACATCGTGGTCCCGCCGTACATGGGCGGCACGCGCGTTCTCCGGAATCTCGAGGCGGTGGAGACCACACTCGTTCAAAGCCAGTCGATCGGCTACGACGGCGTGGCGGACTCGCTCCCGGCCGGCAGGGTCTTCGCCAACGCCGCCGGAGTGCATGAAACTTCCACTGCGGAACTGGTCCTCGCCATGATCCTGGCCAGCCAGCGGGAGTTTCCGCGGCTCATGCGCAACCAGCAGGAGGGCCTCTGGGAAGCCCGGCCCACCGCCAGCCTTGCCGACCGCCGCGTCCTCATTGTGGGCTACGGCGGCGTGGGCAAGGCGATTGAGCAGCGGCTCATCCCGTTCGAAACCACGGTGACACGCGTGGCCAGCCGGCAGCGGACGGACGGGAACGGCGTCATCCACGGCATTGCCGAACTGCCGGAACTGCTGCCGGACCACGACATCGTGGTTGTCGGGGTCCCGCTCGGCGACGCCACCAGGCACCTTATCGACGACAAATTCCTTGCGGCAATGCCCGACGGCGCGCTGCTGGTCAACGTGGCCAGGGGCCCGGTGGCGGACACTGAGGCCCTGGTCCGCCACACCGCTTCGGGACGGATCCGCGCCGCGCTGGACGTCACGGATCCCGAACCGCTGCCCAAGGACCACCCGCTGTGGGGCACACCCGGAGTCATCATTACCCCGCACGTGGGCGGTGCGAGTTCCGCCATGCGCCCGAGGATGGGCCGGCTGCTGCAGCGGCAGATCGACCTCATGCTGGCGGGTGAGCCGCCGGTCAACGTAGTGCTCGGGGGCCGACCCGGCTAGCCGAATTCCGGGGACGTCACAAGGCGCAGGCACAGGAATCCATCAATGCTCGTATCGTTCGGAGGTTCATTTGGAAACCGTCAATCAGCTCCTCGACTCGATCAAGGACGTGGGCCGCGACGCGGTGCGCGGAGGCTACTCCCGGGCCGTCTACTCGACGGCGGAACTCGACTTGAGGACATGGTTCATCGAACAGGCGCTCCAGCGCGGCCTGTCCGTCGAGACCGACCGCAACGGCATTATCTGGGCCTGGTGGGGCAAACCCCAGGACGGCGCCCTGGTCACGGGAAGCCATCTCGATTCAGTGCCCGGCGGCGGCGCCTTTGACGGCCCGCTGGGCGTCGCATCGGCACTCGCGGCCGTGGACATCCTGATAGCCCGCGGAAAAGTGTCGAACCGGTCCCTGGCCATCACGGTGTTCCCGGAAGAGGAGGGCTCACGCTTCGGCGTTGCCTGCCTCGGATCCCGCCTGCTCACCGGAGCCATCGACGTCGACAAGGCACGGAACCTGCGCGACGGCGACGGCAACACCTTTGCGGACGTCGCACGGTTGAACGGCCTCGATCCCAGGCACGTCGGTCCGGATCCCCAGGCCCTGGCGCGGATCGGAGACTTTGTTGAACTGCACGTGGAGCAGGGCAAGGGCCTGGGCACGGGCGGCCCGGCCACCGCCGTCGGAAGTTCCATCCTGGGGCACGGCCGCTGGAAGCTGAGCATCAGCGGCCAGGGCAACCACGCCGGGACCACCCTGATGGCGGATCGCGCGGATCCGATGGTCGCAGCGGCACAGATTATCGTCGCCGTACGCGACGCCGCCGCAGCCCAGCCGGACGCGCGTGCCACGGTGGGACGCCTGATGCCGGTGCCCGGCGGGACCAACGTCATTGCCTCCCGTGTGGACATGTGGCTCGATGCCCGGCATCCCGACGACGCCGTGACCGCCCGGCTGATCGAAGCGATCTACGCCGCCGCCCGGCAGATAGCGGCGGCCGAAGGATGCTCCGTTTCCCTCACGGAAGAGTCCTACAGCCACACTGTCCATTTCGATCCCGGCCTGACCCAGCGGATCAGCCGGATCCTGCCCGACGCCCCGCTGCTGGCTACCGGAGCCGGCCACGACGCCGGGGTGCTCTCCGCCTATGTGCCGTCCGCGATGCTCTTCGTCCGCAATCCCAGCGGCATCTCGCATTCGCCCGAAGAGTATGTTGCCGACGAGGACGCAAGCACCGGCGCCGGTGCCTTGGCGGATGTCCTGGAGGGTCTCCTGTGACCGGGCTCTGGTGCGAGACGGCTGTTGTCGGCGGAGGCCCCGCAGTGCGCGCGTCGGTGCGGCTGGACGTGCGGGACGGCCGCATCGAGCGAATCACTTCCGGCGCGGAACCGCAGCCCGGCGACCACATCCTGAAGGGCGTCGTCTTTCCGGCCGCCGCCAACGCCCACTCCCACGCCTTCCACAGGATCCTGCGCGGACGGACGCATGACGGACGAGGTGATTTCTGGGTGTGGCGGGAGCAGATGTACCGGAGCGCGGCCGAACTGACGCCGGAAACCTACGAAAAGCTCGCCAGTGCCGTGTTCGCGGAAATGGTGGTTGCCGGCTTCAGCAGCGTGGCCGAGTTCCACTATGTCCACCACCAGCCTGGTGGCGCTCCCTACGCGGAACCGCATGCCATGGAGCTGGCCCTGGCCCGGGCGGCAATGGCAGCAGGGATCCGACTGACGCTCCTGGACACGCTGTATCTGGCGGGAGGGATCGGTACGCCGCTGAGTCCCGAACAGCAGCGGTTCGGCGACGCCAACGTCCAGGCTTGGCTGGAGAGGCTCCTTTCGCTCCGGAACGAAATCGCGCAAAGCTTTCCACCGGAGATGGTCGGCGTGGGGGCCGCGCTGCATTCCGTGCGCGGCGTGCCCGATACGGACCTGGCGGCGGTGGCTGAACAGCTGCCCCCGGATATGCCCCTCCACATCCACCTCAGCGAACAGCCGGCGGAGAACGAGGCCTGCCTGGAGGCGTACGGCGTCACCCCCGCGGGCCTGTTGGAGCGGCACGGCCTGCTGTCCGGGCGGCTCTCGGCCGTCCATGCCACGCATCTGACGTCCGGGGATGTCGCTTTGCTCGGCAACGCCGGCGCCACGGTGGTGATGTGCCCGAGCACCGAGGCCGACCTCGCCGACGGGATCGGTCCGGCCCGCGCATTGTCCGACGCCGGAGCCACCATCGCGCTGGGCACGGACCAGCATGCCGTCATCGATCCCTGGATTGAAATGCGCACGCTGGAACACGGGGAACGGCTCGGCTCCGGCCAGCGCGGCAGGTTCTCGCCGCAGGAACTGCTGCGGGCCGCTACGGATGGGGCAGCCCGCTCCATGGCAACCCCTATCGCCGGCGCTCTTGTGGTCGGTGCGGTCTGCGACCTGATGGCCGTTGATCCTGATTCTGCCCGCACTGCCGGTTCCAAGGCAGAGCAGTTCCCGTTCAGTGCCACAGCCAGCGACGTCACCGACGTCGTGATTGGCGGGGAGCTGGTGGCCTCCAACGGCGCCCACGTGCGGCTCGGCCAGCCTGGCCGCCTCCTGACGGAGGCGCTGAAAAAGTTTTCCTAACTCATGCTCCTGCGGCGCGCACAACGCACCACTCGTTGCCTTCGGGGTCCTGGAGCACCTGGAACGTGCCCACAGTGTCCATGTGAATCTTGCCGATCCTGACGGCTCCGAGGGCTTCGGCGGCGTCAGAGGCTGCGGGCACATCCTCCACGTGCACGTCTATGTGGAGCCGGTTCTTCCCTTGTTTGCCCTCGGGCACCCGTTGGAAGGCCAGCCGCGTCCATCCCGGCGGGTCGATGAAGGACCACGCATCACTTCGATGCACTGGTTCGCCACCGAGGACCGAGGACCAGAACTCGGCAAGCGAGGCCGGGTTTTGGCAATCCACTACGACCTCATCAACGCGTCCAATCATTTTCCGAGCCTACCGCCGCACCGGGAAGCAGGGCGACGGGCATACGGCGAAGGCCGTATGCCTATCGCTGTAGCCTCATAGGGAATTCCCAAGAGCCCGAAGGAAACCATGCCCCGCCATCACTTCAGTCCGCAGCTCTACCAGTCCGCAGCTCCGTTCTCCCACTACGTCGAGCACGGAAGTGTCGGATACACCGCAGGCATCATTGGCCAGCGCCGTGATACCGGAGAACTGGTCTCGGACGATGTCTCCGAGCAGTGCGACACGATGCTGACCAATCTGCAGATCCTGTTGGACGAACAAGGACTGTCACTGAGCAATCTGCTGCGCACGACTGTCTATCTGACCGATTATCAGGACTTTGAAGCCATCAACGATGTGTATGCCCGGCGGCTGCAAGAACCGTATCCGGTCCGCACCACTGTTCAGGTGGTCGCCCTTCCGCTGGGTGCCAAGGTACAGATTGACGCAGTTGTTGCTGTTCCCTGAAGGGACCTACAGCGAAACGCGGCCGCTCACCACAGTGCGGCTGACCCCGCCAACCCAGATGCTTTCGTCCTCGACGGTGACGGTCACCAGGCCGCCGCGTCCCAGGACGGTGCCTTGCTGGACGGTGTAGTCACCGTCCACCACTCCTTCGCTGAGGAGCCATTGCGCGAGCCCGGCGTTAAGGCTGCCGGTTACAGGATCTTCGGGAACGCTGAACCCGGGCACGAAGGCCCGGACCTCATAGTCCGCCGGTCCTGCCTCCGCGTAACTTCCGATCACGCCAACACAGAGCTGGTCCATCAGGGCGAAGTCAGGCTGCAGCTCCAGCACTTGCTCTGCTGATTCCAGTCGGATTCCTATCCAGCCCGGGCCGTTGTCCACCCAGTTGCTGCCAAGGACCCGGGCGCCGTCGATGCCCAGGCTGGCGATGGCCTGCTCCAGTACCGCCGGTTCAACGGGGCCGGACCGGACCAGCGGCGGTGCCGCGAAGGCCAGATCGGCATCGGTGCGGCGGATTTTCACCAGCCCTGCCTCGCATTCCTGCACCAACTCCCCGTCACGGCGGGGCTGGCCGCCCTTGTCCAGCCAGGCGTGGGCAGAACCCAGCGTGGGATGCCCGGCGAACGGCAGTTCGGACGCCGGGGTGAAGATCCGCAGCTTGTAGTCCGCTTCCGGGTGGGTCGGATTCTGCAGGAACGTGGTCTCGGACAGGTTGGTCCAGTTCGCGAAGCTCTGCATCTGTTCAGTGGACAGGCCTTCGGCGTCATGCACGACGGCGACCGGGTTGCCGGCTTTGGGGCCCGGGGCAAAGACGTCTACCTGGGAGAAGGGATATTCGTTCACAACGGTGGGCATGCTGGCCTTTCTCTGGATTGCGGGAACTCCGGCGGGAGACCGTACCCATCCACGGTAGGTGGCTGCGAAGCGCGCGCACCATAGCCAAATCCGGAAAGTGGCCTTGGTCAGCCTTCGCCGACGAGCCCCTCCCAGGACCACTGTGGGATATGTAGCCCGTCCGGCACGTCATCCGGGGAACGCTGGTACTTCGACATCGTGGTGTTCGTCGCCCAGGCGAAGTAGTCGTACAGCACTTTGCGGACGACGTCGTCGTCGGTGAGCCCCACGTCCGTCAGGGCCTGGTCGAAGCAGGCGATGGCCCTTCGGTCCATATCCTCGTGCTGCCCGTTGCCGCTGTGGATCCGCACCACTGATGTCTCGTCCCCGTAGGAGCCCGAAAAGTCCGGAGGGCCGCCCAAGGCCTCAGCCCAATAGGCAGCGAGCCGCCGGCTGTGGTCGGGATGGAACCCGTGGCTGAACGCATGGCTGACCACCTCGTCAGCCATGACCCTGGCATGCCATGCGTTGGCCAGGGTCAGGAAAAAGTCGGCACCGCCAGCAGCCTCGTACACCGTCTGCATGCAGCAACGATGCCACGCCGCACGGAAGCGCGGAAGGGTCAGGACCAGCCCGAACGACGGCGGCCCTGACCGCCGACCGCGCTAGGGACGGGCATCAGCCGGAGACTCGTATCGCAGCCGCCCGGCAGTAGCCACCGCAGCCACCCCCGCTTCGCCCTGAGAGGAACCCGGTCCACTCGCAGGTTCCGGTCGTAAACTGGCCTTCGAATCTGATTGCGCGGGATCTTACGGACCCCACGCGGCGTGAAGTGGAGTCCGGATGCTCTGGAAACTGCTCGTTGAATACCTGCGGCCGCAGCGGCAGCTGCTGCTCGCCGTCGTGATTTTCCAGCTGGCGCAGTCAATCGCGTCGCTGTACCTACCCACCCTCAATGCGGACATCATCGATGAGGGCGTGGCCAAGGGGGACACCGGCGTCATCCTCAGCCTGGGTGGCCTGATGCTGGGAATCACGCTGCTGCAGATCGTGTGCTCGGTGATCGCCGTGTACTTCGGGGCGAAGGCGGCGATGGGCGCGGGCCGGGACCTGCGCGGGGCCATCTTCACAAGAGTGGGGGAGTTCTCCGAGCAGGAAGTCACGAAGTTCGGCGCGCCCAGCCTGATCACCCGGTCTACCAACGACGTCCAGCAGGTCCAGCAGCTGGTGCTGATGGGCGCCACCATGATGGTGGCCGCACCCATGCTCGCCATCGGCGGCGTGATCATGGCCGTGCGGCAGGATGTGCAGCTGTCCTGGCTGATCGCCGTCGCCGTGCCGGTCCTTATGATCGGGGTGGGGCTGATCATCATCAGGATGGTGCCGCTGTTCCGGAAGATGCAGAAGCGGATCGACACCGTGAACCGGGTCCTCCGCGAGCAGCTCACCGGCATCCGCGTGGTGCGCGCGTTCGTCCGCGAGGACATCGAAACCGCCCGCTTCGCCCAGGCCAACGAGGACGTCACGGACACCGCGCTGCGTGCCGGCCGGCTGATGGCGCTCGCGTTCCCCGTGGTGATGCTGGTGCTGAACGTCTCCAGCGTGGCGGTGATCTGGTTCGGGTCGTTCCGGATCGAGGACGGATCCATGCAAGTGGGCACGCTCATCGCGTTCCTCAGCTACCTGATGCAGATCCTGATGTCAGTCATGATGGCCACCTTCATGGCCGTGATGATCCCGCGCGCCGCGGTCTCCGCGGACCGGATCGGCGAGGTGCTGGGCACCGAGTCGAGCGTCCGGCCGCCGAAGAGTCCGCTCAGCAGTGCGGTGCGCCGCGGCGAGCTGGAAATGCGCGACGTCGGGTTCGCCTACCCGGGTGCCGACCAGCCCGTCCTCTCCGGG
Source organism: Arthrobacter sp. ISL-69 (assembly GCF_018613775.1). Classification (NCBI taxonomy): domain Bacteria; kingdom Bacillati; phylum Actinomycetota; class Actinomycetes; order Micrococcales; family Micrococcaceae; genus Arthrobacter; species Arthrobacter sp. ISL-69. The sequence continues at coordinate 133,257 of NZ_JAGGPO010000005.1, read as the reverse complement.
ATCAGCTTCACGGCCAGGGCGGGGCAGACGACGGCGATCATCGGCAGCACCGGCGCGGGCAAGACCACCCTGGTGAACCTCATGCCGCGGCTGTTCGACGCCACCACCGGCTCGGTGCGGATGGACGGCGTGGACGTCCGCAAGCTGCACCCCGACCTGCTCTGGGGGCACATCGGCCTGGTGCCGCAGCGGCCCTACCTGTTCTCCGGGACCGTCCGCAGCAACCTGCAGTACGGCAAACCGGACGCCACCGAGGACGAGCTTTGGTCCGCATTGCAGATTGCCCAGGCGCGCGACTTCGTGGAGGAGATGGAGGGCGGGCTCGATGCGCCCATCTCCCAGGGCGGCACCAACGTTTCCGGCGGGCAGCGGCAGCGGCTGGCCATCGCCCGGGCCTTGGTGAAACGGCCCGAGCTGTACATCTTTGACGACTCGTTCTCCTCGCTGGACACCGGCACCGACGCCCGGCTGCGGCGGGCTCTCAAACGCAACACCGCCGGCGCCACGCTGGTGATCATCGCGCAGCGCGTGTCCAGCATTGTGGATGCGGACCAGATCCTGGTGCTCGACGACGGCAGGATCGTCGCGCGTGGAACGCACGGGGAGCTGCTGGAGACGTCGGAGACGTACCGGGAGATTGTGTCCTCCCAGCTGGCAGCGGAGGAGACGGTATGAACGCGCCGCAACGGCCGACGTCGGACGCTACGTCCGCGCACACCGCCGCCCCCGGCGGAACCGCACCCGCCTCGAAAACCGGGACTGCCGACGTCGTACGTATTCCCCGTCCGGCGGGCGGACCGGGACGCGGCGGACCGTTCGCGGGGATGAACGTCCCGGCGGAGAAGGCGATGAACTTCTGGCCGTCGGCCAAGCGGCTGGTGGGCACGCTGCGGCCGGAGCGGGCGTGGCTGGTGCTGGTGCTGGTCATGGGGGTGGCCAGCGTGACGCTCTCGGTGATCGGGCCGCGGCTGCTGGGGGAGGGCACCAACCTGATCTTCTCGGGGGTGGTGTCCCGGCAACTGCCCGCAGGGGTCAGCAAGGAGCAGCTGATTGCGCAGCTGCGGGCGGCGGGGGAGAACCAGAAGGCGGACATGCTGACGCCGATGGCGCTGACGCCGGGGGAGGGGATCGACTTCGCGGCGCTGTCCAGCGTGCTGCTGTGGGCGCTGGTGCTGTACGTGCTGGCGTCGGCGTTTATGTGGGTGCAGGCGTATGTGCTGAACGGGGTGGTGCAGCGGACCGTGTTCGGGCTGCGCGGGGAGATCGAGGCGAAGATCCACCGGCTGCCGCTGCGGTATTTCGATTCGATCCAGCGCGGTGAGCTGCTGAGCCGGGTGACCAACGACGTCGATAACGTCTCACAGAGCCTGCAGCAGTCCATCAGCCAGGCGGTCACGTCGGTTCTGACCGTGGTGGGCGTGCTGGTGATGATGGTGATCCTCTCGCCCACGCTGGCCCTGATCGCGCTGGTGACCATTCCGCTGACGCTGGGGATCACGGCGCTGATCGCCAAGCGCTCGCAGAAGCTGTTTGTGGCGCAGTGGAAGCACACGGGCGAGCTGAACGGGCAGATCGAGGAGACGTACACCGGGCATGCGCTGGTGAAGGTGTTCGGCCGGCAGCGCGAGGTGGAGGAGCGGTTCCGGCAGAAGAATGTGGAACTGTACGACGCGAGCTTCGGCGCGCAGTTCATCTCCGGGCTCATCATGCCGGCCATGACGTTCATCGGGAACCTGGTGTATGTGGGGATCGCGGTGGTGGGCGGTCTGCAGGTGGCGACCGGGGCCATGCAGCTGGGCGACGTGCAGGCGTTCATCCAGTACTCGCGGCAGTTCACCATGCCCCTGGCGCAGCTCGGATCCATGGCCAACCTGCTGCAGTCCGGGGTGGCGTCCGCCGAGCGGGTGTTCGAGCTGCTGGATACGGACGAGCAGTCGCCTGATCCTTCTCCCGGTTCCTCGCCCGACGGCGGGCGGGGGCGCCTGGTGTTCGAGAACGTGTCGTTCTCCTACTCGCCGGACAAGCCCCTCATTTCGGACCTGAGCCTGGTGGCGGAGCCGGGGCAGACGGTGGCGATCGTTGGGCCGACCGGGGCGGGGAAGACCACCCTGGTGAACCTGATGATGCGCTTCTACGAGATCGATGCGGGGCGGATAACGCTCGACGGCGTGGACGTCACCGCCATGACGCGGTACGAGCTGCGCTCGCGGCTGGGCATGGTGCTGCAGGATACGTGGCTGTTCGGCGGATCGATCCGGGACAACATCGCGTACGGCCGGCCTTCGGCTACCGAATCCGAAATTTTGGAGGCTGCGCGCGCGACGTACGTGGACCGGTTCGTGCACTCGCTGCCGGAGGGCTACGACACGGTGTTGGAGGACGAGGGTTCCAACGTGTCCGCCGGCGAGAAGCAGCTGCTCACGATCGCCCGGGCGTTCCTGGCCCGGCCGTCCGTGCTGATCCTGGACGAGGCGACTTCGTCAGTGGACACTCGGACCGAGGTGCTGGTGCAGAAGGCGATGCGTGCCCTGCGGTCGGACCGGACGAGCTTCGTGATCGCGCACCGCCTGTCCACCATCCGCGACGCCGACCTCATCCTGGTGATGGAGGCCGGCCAGATCGTGGAGCAGGGCACCCACGCTTCCTTGTTGGCTACCGGTGGAGCCTATGCGCGGCTGTACGAGGCGCAGTTCGCGGCGCCTGCGGCGGAGGTTTGAGGTTTGCTTGCGCGCTTCACAAAAGGAATCATTTATCAGCAAGTTCTGGGCGTATTGGGCGCGTTACTTGAAGTAGATAAGAGTGTAATGCCGAGGTTGCGCACAATTGGTTATAGCGGAGTGGGCATGTATTCTTCTGGTGTACCACAAGAATTTATTTCGATACGGTGCTCTCGGACAGGCTTACGGAAGGTACTCATTGGCGACGTTGGACCGAATTACGGAATCTCTCCTGAATTCATTTATTGACCAGGAGCAGTTGCAGCACCTAAAGACGCATGAAGCCTTTGAACACTTTGCTGCTTTTTCTGTCATAGCCCCAAAGTTGCATGAGAGCCTCGCTACCGATGACGTGGCCGTGGGCCACGGGAGTACACCGGGTATCGATTCTCTTGCCATTGTCACAAATGGTGCGCTAATCAGTTCGCCGGATGAGTTGGATGAGCTGACCAAGAGCGGAAGTAGCATTGATGTCGACTTCTATTTCATTCAAAGTAAGACGAGTGGGAAATTTGAAGGTGCGCGCATGGCTGACTTCGCAGACGAAGTCAGGTCCTTCTTCCAGAGTAACGACGTGCACGCCAGCCTCCAGGAGGCGAAGGAGTTAACGACAAAGCTACTCAGTCTCGGTATGCGGCTGAAGCGAAATCCGACATGCCACATGTATTACGTCACTCCAGGCAGGTGGAATGATGATCCTTACCTCCAAAAGAAAATTGCGACTTCCGTGGAGCGATTGGAAGACACAAATATGTTCTCCAAGGTACTGTTCACTCCAGTCGGAGCAAATCAGCTCCAGGATATGTACCGGGCAGCCCACAGTAAAACTGAGGTCAATTTCACCTTCTCCAGTAAAGTCACCCTTCCAAAAATCGAGGGTGTGCAACAGTCGTACATTGGAGTCTTGCCTGGATCCCAGTTTCTTCAAATCATTAGAGATGTCGACGGTGATCTGCGAAGAGGTATCTTCGAAGATAACGTCCGGGATTTTCAGGGGTCCAGTAATCCGGTTAATGCGAAGATTAGAACATCCATTGCAAAGAGCGGCGACCGATTTAGCGTCCTCAATAATGGTGTGACAATTGTAGCTAAAGCGGCCACGGTCCTAGGTGATGAGTTTACACTTGAAGATTTTCAGATTGTGAATGGTTGTCAAACCTCGAACGTTTTGTTTGAAGCCAGGGAATCACTCTCGGATGTAACCATCCCGGTGCGGATTATTGTGACCCAAGACGACTCGATTGCGACGCAGATTACAGATGCAACTAATAGTCAAAGCCAAGTAAAAACTGAAGATCTATATTCGCTCCTCCAGTTCCAGCGCAAGTTGGAGGCGTTTTTCGCTACTTACTCTGAGCCAGAGCGCCTTTACTATGAGCGGCGATCTCAGCAGTATCGAGCAATCTCCAGTACCCCGAGAAGTCGGGTTGTAACTCGCGCGCAGCTGGTTAAGTCTTTTGCGTCGGTTTTCCTTGATGAACCCAACAGGGCGAGCCGTTACTACTCGACTCTCTATTCTGTCCTTGGCGAGCGTCTGTTCAACGATGATCATGAACTGGAAAGCTATTACGCTGCGGCCGTGGCCCTTTTCCGGAGTGAAGCCCTCTTCCGAAGTGGTGTCCTGAAGAATGATCTGAAGCCCGTTCGGTACCATCTTCTTCAGGCTGTTAGGCACCTTGTCGCAGGGAACAAGTTGGAGCCGTTTAATAGCGCGGCGCAGAAGAAGACAGCAGCATCCTTCGCGGCGCTTCTTTGGAACCCGACTCATAGTGAATTAATTTTCGCTGCGGCGGCCAACGTCGTCGTCGATGCATCCGACGGAAACGAGTTGACTCGCGACTTCTCCAAACTGGCGACCTTCACGAAGCGTGTGGCGGAAGAGGCGGCAACCGCCCGGGCGTTGTTGCAGAGTGAGTCCTGGATTCTCACTTAATTCCAACTTCGGCTGGGAGCCCGGAGGGCGACGGTGGGAACTTCTTGCCGTCGCCCTTGCATGTTCTTGTGGTAGCGCAGGGAGCCATTTATTCCCTTGGTACCCGCAGAACCCCTACAGCCGCCACCAAATACGGCACCGGATCCGGATCCGTCCCCGCGGCCCACAGCATCCAGGCCTCGAACGTCGCGCCCATGAACGCGGCGCACAGATACCCGGCAACGTCCTCGCCGACCCCTGCCGAAACCAGATACGCCCGCGCCCGGTCCCGCTGCGGTGTCAGGGACTCGTAGCTCCGATTCGCCAGCTCGGGGTGTTCGGCGATCAGCCGCAGCCGCCCCCGTGTCACTGCCAGGTCAGGAATAACAGCAACCCCTGCAACAGCGGCCTCCCGCAGCGCCGCCAGCACGTCGCCGTTGGAACCGCCGTCGGCCCCGCCCGAAGCGCGGGCTGAATCCAATACCCGCCCCGACGCTTCCACCACCGGATCCGTGCCGCCCCAGACAAGCTCGGCTTTGTTCGAGAAGTGGCGGTACAGGCTCTTGCGCCCGATTCCCGCCTCGCGCGCGATGTCCTCCATGGAGGTTTGCTCGTAGCCGCGCTCGGCGAACAGGCGCAGCGCGATGGCGGCCACGGCATCGGGATCAATTGTCACCGGGCGCCCGGTGGGGCGTGGAACGGCGGTGGTCAAAGCATCCGAAGGCATCCCACCAGTATTCACCCTTACATAATGACACAGAGTGTCATAAGGTGGATCGCATCACCCTCAGCAACGTCTGGAAGGACATCATGGGCAACGAAGCTTCATGGCAGGAAGCCACCACCAACGGCCGCTTCGCCGGCAAGACCGTCATCGTCACCGGCGCAGCCTCCGGCATCGGCCAGGCCACCGCCCTGCGCATCGCCAAGGAAGGCGGCCGCGTCGTCGCCGCCGACATCAGCAAGGAACGCCTGGACGACCTGGTGGCCGAAAACGCCGGACTGGACCTGGTCCCCGTGGCCGGCGACATCTCCACAGAAGAGACCGTGGCCGCCGTTCTCGCTGCCGCCGGCGGACGCGTCAATGCCCTGGCCAACGTCGCCGGCATCATGGACAACTTCGCCCCGATCCACGAAGTGGAAGACGAACTCTGGGACCGCGTCTTCCGGATCAACGTCACCGCCCTGATGCGCCTCACCCGCGCCGTGGTGCCGCTGATGCTCGACGTCGGGGCAGGCTCGGTGGTCAACGTCGCCTCCGAAGCCGGGTTGCGTGGTTCCGCCGCAGGCGCCGCCTATACCGCGTCCAAGCATGCCGTCGTCGGCCTGACCAAGAACTCGGCCGTGATGTACGGGCCCAAGGGCCTGCGCTTCAACGCCGTAGCCCCCGGCCCCACCATCACCAACATCGTGGCCAACTGGGGATCCCAGCTCGCGGCCGAACGCCTCGGCCCGCTGATGCAGGCCACCGTCCCCACGCCCGCCACCGCGGCGCAGCTCGCCGCCTCCATCACGTTCCTGCTCAGCGACGACGGCACCAACGTTAACGGCGCCATCCTCGCGTCCGACGGCGGCTGGTCAGCGCTCTAAAGCACCTCGCCTCAAGGCAAGCGGACGACGGCGGGAAGTCCCGCCGTCGTCCGCTCCGTCTTTGCGGTAGGCAAAACTTCCCACCACCCGCCGTCGTAGTACACGGAAACACGGCGCAATGTTCGGCCCCCGCACGTAACCTGTTTAGATGCCTCGTTTTGCGCTTGATATTGAGTCCGTCCCCCGCCCCGTCCGTTCGCAGGAGCTGCTGGATGCAGTCAACCAGCGGGTGGTCATTGCCGATGGGGCGATGGGCACCATGCTGCAGGGCCGGGAACTCTCGCTCGAGGACGACTTCCTGGGGCTCGAAGGCTGTAACGAGATCCTCAATGCCACGCGTCCGGATGTCCTCGCGGACATTCATGACGCGTACTTCGCGGTGGGAATCGACGCCGTGGAAACCAATACCTTCGGTGCGAACTGGTCGAACCTCTCCGACTACGGCATCGACGACCGGATTGAGGAGCTCGCCCGAAAAGGCGCCGAAATCGCCCGCGACCGCGCCGAAGCCGCAGAAAAAACCGACGGACGGATGCGGTGGGTCCTGGGCTCGATGGGGCCGGGCACCAAGCTCCCCAGCCTCGGGCACACCAGCTACGACTACCTCAAGCAGACCTTCGCCCTGCAGGCCGAGGGCCTCATCGACGGGGGAGCGGATGCCTTCCTCATCGAGACTAGCCAGGACCTCCTGCAGACCAAAGCCGCGGTCAACGGCTGCAAGCAGGCCATCGTGTCCCGCGGCGTGCGGCTCCCGATCTTCGTCGAGGTAACCGTCGAAACCACCGGAACCATGCTGATGGGCTCCGAGATCGGCGCGGCGCTCACCGCGCTCGAGCCGCTCGGCGTCGACGCCATCGGCCTGAACTGTGCCACCGGGCCGGATGAGATGAGCGAGCACCTGCGCCACCTGGCCAAGCAGTCCTCCGTGGCCATCGCCTGCATGCCCAATGCCGGACTGCCCGTCCTTGGCGCCAACGGCGCGCACTACCCGCTTTCGCCCACCGAACTCGCCACCGCGCACGAGCAGTTTGTGCGGGAATTCGGCCTGGGCCTCGTGGGCGGATGTTGCGGTACGACGCCGGAGCACATGGCCGCCGTCGTCGAGCGTCTTGCGCCCTTCCGCGCCAGCGCCGCTGTCACCAGCGGCGGCAGGGGCGCCGACGGCAGCCGCGTTCCCACCGAGCGTGAAGCAGGCATCGCTTCCCTCTACCATCACGTGAATTTCGACCAGGAGTCTGCGTACCTCGCCATTGGCGAGCGCACCAACGCGAACGGTTCGAAGGCGTTCCGCCAGGCGATGCTGGAAGAGCGTTGGGACGACTGCGTCGATATCGCCCGCGAGCAGGTCCGCGTCGGCGCGCACCTGCTCGACGTCTGCATTGACTATGTGGGGCGCGACGGCGTGGCCGATATGAAGGAGATCGTCTCACGTTTCGCGTCGGCCTCCACGCTCCCTCTGGTCATGGACTCCACCGAGCCGGCCGTGCTGCAGGCCGGGCTCGAACACATCGGCGGACGCCCGGTGGTCAACTCCGTCAACTACGAGGACGGCGACGGCCCGGACAGCCGCTTCGCGCGCATCATGCCGCTCGTGAAGGAACACGGCACCGCCGTGATCGCCCTGACCATCGACGAACACGGCCAGGCACGCACCACCGAGGGCAAGGTGGCCATCGCCTCGCGCCTCGTCGACGCCCTGGTGGGCGAATGGGGGATGCGCGTCGAAGACATCATCGTCGACGCCCTGACCTTCCCCATCGCCACCGGCCAGGAGGAAACCCGCCGGGACGCCATCGAAACGATCGAAGCCATCCGTCAGATCACCACGAAGTACCCCGGCATCCAAACCACGCTCGGCGTCTCGAATGTGTCCTTCGGCCTGAACCCCGCAGCGCGCATGGCCCTGAACTCGGTGTTCCTGCACGAGGCCGTGCAGGCCGGCCTGACCTCCGGCATCATCGACGCGGCCAAGATCGTGCCGCTCGCTTCGCTGCCGGAGGAGCAGCGCAAGGTGGCCTTGGACCTCGTCTGGGACCGCCGCGAATACGACGCCGACGGCAACATCACGTACGACCCGCTGAACAGCATGCTGGACCTGTTCGCCGGCGTCGACACCGCGGCGCTGAAGGACCAGCGCGCGGCTGAACTTGCGGCGCTGCCCACCGGCGAGCGCCTGGAGCGGCGCATCATCGACGGCGAGGGCAAGGGCCTTGAAGACGACCTGGACCTCGCACGCAGCGAAGGCATGACCCCGCTCGGCATCATCAACGACTACCTCCTCGAGGGCATGAAGGTTGTGGGCGAGCGCTTCGGCGCCGGCGAGATGCAGCTGCCCTTCGTGCTGCAGTCCGCCGAGGTGATGAAGACCGCGGTGGCGCTGCTCGAGCCGCACATGGAGAAGTCGGATGCTTCAGGCAAGGGCACCATGGTGATCGCCACCGTGCGCGGCGATGTGCATGACATTGGCAAGAACCTGGTGGACATCATCCTCACCAACAACGGCTACAAGGTGATCAACCTCGGCATCAAGCAGCCGATCGCCGAAATCATCGCGGCGGCTGAGGAGCACAACGCGGATGTGATCGGCATGTCCGGGCTGCTCGTGAAGTCCACCGTGGTGATGAAGGAGAACCTGGCGGAGCTGCAGTCCCGTGGCCTGGCCAAGAAGTGGCCGATTATCCTCGGCGGCGCGGCCCTCACCCGCGCCTACGTTGAGCAGGACCTGGCGGGACAGTTCGAGGGAGAGGTCCGCTACGCGAAGGACGCCTTCGAGGGCCTGTCGCTCATGGAGCCCCTGGTGCAGGTGGCCCGCGGAGCCGACCCCGCAGAGGTGGGCCTCCCCGCGCTGAAGAAGCGGATCCATAAAGGAGGCCCGAAGTTCAAGGTGACCGAGCCGGAGGCAATGCCCGGCCGTTCCGACGTCGCCGCCGACAACCACGTGCCTTCGCCGCCGTTCTGGGGCACGCGCATCGTGCGCGGCGTCTCGCTCCACGACTTCGGTGCCTTCCTCGACGAACGCGCCACCTTCATGGGGCAGTGGGGGCTCAAGCCCGGCCGCGGCGAGGACGGCGCCTCCTATGAGGAACTGGTGGAACGCGAGGGCCGGCCGCGCCTGCGGTACTGGATGGACCGCATCCTCGGCGAGGGAATGCTTGACGCATCCGTCGCGTACGGCTACTTCCCGGTGGTCTCCGAGGGGGAACAGGTGGTGGTGCTGCACCACGGCGAGGATCGCGACGGCGTCCTCGGCACCGCAGGCCTGCTCGCCCCCGACGGCGGATCAGGCGGTCCGCTCGGCACCGAGCGGCTGCGTTTCGACTTCCCGCGCCAGCGCCGCGACCGGCACCTGTGCCTGGCCGACTTCGTGCGCTCGCGCGAATCGGGGCAGATCGACGTGCTGCCGGTGCAACTGGTCACCGCAGGCGGCAATGTCGATCAGGTGACTGCCAAGCTCTTCGCCGGCGACCACTACCGCGACTACTACGAGCTCAACGGCCTGGTCATGCAGCTCACCGAGGCGCTCGCGGAATTCTGGCATGCACGCATCCGCTCGGAGCTGGGTTTCGCAGCCGAGGAGCCCAAAGACAAGGCCGGCCTGTTCAAGCTCGACTACCGCGGTGCGCGGTTCTCGCTCGGATACCCTGCGTGCCCGGACATGGAGGACCGCCGCAAGGTAGTGGAACTGCTGCATCCGGAGCGGATGGGCGTGGTCCTGAGCGATGAGCTGATGCTGCACCCCGAACAGTCCACCGACGCGTTCGTGTTCCACCACCCGGAGGCGAAGTACTTCAAGGTGTGAGTTGGTGCTGGTCCCTGTTTCAGCAGGGATAAGGCCTAAGCTTCCCCTATGGGAATTATCATCACACTGCTTATTATCTGGCTTGTCCTTTCGATCCTCGGCTTCGTGGTGAAGGGCCTGCTGTGGCTGGCATTCATCGGCCTGATCTTGTTCGTGGCCACGGCCGTGTGGGGCTGGTTCAAGCGGAAAACTAACGCCTGATCTCCTCCAGATCAGATACGACGGCGGGTAGGGCCTTGGTGGCCTGCCCGCCGTCGTTGTAGACCGGCTTCACCCGCCGGAGTGCGGCGAGAATGGCCCGCCCCACCACAGCGATTCCGACGATCGTGGTGATGGCACGCAGGGTGTCCCAGCCCGCCGTCGACGTCACCAGCGAATAGAGCAGGAAGCTGCTGAGGTTGGTGCCCAGCGGCGCGCCGGGCGCGTAGGAAATGCCGGTGCCGGCGCCCACCGCGAAGGGCCAGAACCAAAGGTTTGTCAGCAAACCGAACACGTAGGACGCCAGGACGCCGTAGCCGCACAGCATCCACAGTTCGGCTTTGCCCCGCACACGCCGGGGGAGCAGGCCGGCCCCGGCGCCCACCCACGCGCAGGCGAAGATCTGGAACGGTGTCCACGGCCCGATGCCACCCCACAAGGCGCTGGAGACGGCGATGGTGGCGGCGCCGAGGAGCATGCCGAAACGGGGACCGAAGGCCCGCCCGGCCAGGATCAGCAGGATAAAGACCGCCTCCACGCCTCCGACGCCGGTGCTTGCCACCCGCACCGCCGAACCTACGGCGGCCAGGACGCCGAGCAACGCCACCGTGTGCGCGGAGCGGACCGAACCGTCCATGGACACGACGACGGCGACGGCGGCGAGCGGCGCAATGGCCAGCGCCGCGTAGGGGAGGGCCGCGGCGGCATCCTCCGGGAAAGCCGCGGCGAGCAGCGGCCAGCAGAACGCTGCGAGGGCCAGAAGGTTTGCGGCCGCAAGAACTGCGAGCTCGACGCCCCGAGGCATCCGGATGCGGCGCTGTTTCGCGGCTCCTTGGGAGTCTGCAGGCTCGGTGACCCGTGGCCTCGATCCGGTGTCCGCCTGCCGGGGAAGCGGAAGGGGCGGTTCCGGCGCGTTGGCCGGCGCGGAAGCCGGCGCGACGCCGTCACGCATCGGGAGGATCCGGGCGCCGAGGTTGTGGGCAAAGTCGAGGTCGTGCGTGGCGATCAGGACTGCGGCACCGGCGTCCGCAGCGGCCCGCAGCGCCTCCGAGACTGCTGTACGGGCAGCAGGATCGAGTCCGCGGGTGGGCTCATCGATCAGGAGTACCTGCGGGTTCTCCATGGTCTGCAGCGCGATGGCAAGGATCCTGCGCTCTCCTGCAGAGAGATCCCGGGGATGTTCATGTCCAATGGGAATCCGGACGTCCCCCCGCAAACGGGCCAAGTGTGAAGCCGCGGGCCTTGCGGGGAGCCGGTCACCGCGCAGGTCCTGGTGCCGCCCGGCGGCAGCCTTACGCTCAGCGCGCGCCTGGCGCCGATCGGCCGCGCGGAGCTCGGCTGCGACGGTATCCCGAGTGAAGAGGTCGTCCGAGGCGTCCGGGACGAGGGCGACGCGGCCGCCGTCGACCGTGTATTCACCCGACGTGCCTTCGCCAACTGTTCCTTCACCCAGGGCGAGCGCCACCAGGAGGGACGACTTTCCTGCCCCGTTCGGCCCCACGAGGGCCACCACTTCACCGCGGTGCAGGGTCAGGGATGCGTCATGCACGAGCGGTTTGCCCTTGCGGTGCACCGCAAGGTTTGCCGCAGTCAGGACGGGCACGTGCTCCGCTGGCTCTGCCGGCGTTGGATGGGCACTAACAGGGGCCGAAGGTGCGGATGGCGCAGCACCCGGCACCAGGGCGTCGGCGTCGATGGTCCACCACGAGTCGGCAACCGGTACGAGCGGCTGCGCCCGGTGCTCCGCCACGATGACGCAGACACCGTCGTCGCGGGCGAGGGCGTTGAGAACAGCGATGACGTGTCCGCGTGCTGCGGTGTCCAGGTCGGCCAAAGGCTCATCAACCAGGAGCAGGGCCGGATGCTCCACCACCGCGGCCGCGATGGCCACAAGCGTCGCTTCACCCGCGGAGAGGGTGCTGATATTCCGGTCCAGCAGCGCCGACACTCCGATATGCTCCGCGACCTCCAGCACCCGGGCCTTGGCGGTCCCGGACGCCATGCCGCGCAACTCCAGTGCGAGGGCGATTTCGTCCCGGACCCGGGTAGAGGCGAAGGCAGCGCGGGGATTCTGCAATACGACGCCGACGAGGCGGGCGGTATCGCGCGGCGGCGTGGTGGCACGGTCCGTTCCGGCGACGCGCACGGTGCCGGAAACTTCTCCACCGTCAACGTGTGAGAGGAGGCCCGCCACGCCCCGCAGGAAGGTGGACTTGCCGGAGCCCGTCGGCCCGGTGATGACCGTTATGGACCCGCTCGACGGCGTGAACCCTGCGACGCGCACCCGCGCATCACCGATGCGGAATTCTGCGTCCCGGACGAGGACCGGCGCTTCGGTACCCTGGCCGGGCTGATGTGCTGCCCGGCTCCCGAAGCCGCGCAGCTCCAGGGCTGCGGCAACCCGGCCCGCGTGCTCAAGTGTCCGCTCGAGCACGGGCACCAGGGCGCGGGGTCCGAAGCGTTCGCCCCGCAACCGGAACGCCAGGCGTACGGAGGTCACGGCGTCGGCGAGCGCCGGGAGCGCCGCCCAGGCCACCACCAGGGTCCGGGCCAGGCCCTGCATGGGGCCGCGGCGGGCAAGGTGCACGAAGCCGCGGGCCACATCCACAAACGCATTGAGCAAGCCGAAAGCGAGAAACATCCCGGCAATCGGCAAAGCGGACAGGACCGCCTGCCACAGGCCAGCTGCGGTTACCGGGCCGAGGAGGACCACATGGGCGTACGGGGCAGGCAGCGGCACCGCCGGCAGGTCAAGCAGAACCGGTTCGCCAATGCCCGCCCCGTTGAAAAGGAAGCGGTAAATGACCCGCGCCGCGATGAAGACGACGGCGAGAGCCGCCGCTGCACGTAGCGGCGCGGGTCGAAAGGTCATGCCGCCGGTGCTGCCGGTGCGCCGTCGACCGTGAAGAGCAGTTCCACGCTCTGTCCCGGGCTCAGCTGCAGGGTGCTGAGGCCTTCCTGCGCGTATGCCCAGTCACCGGAGGCCGGCTTGACCCAGAGTGACCAGTAGGCGAAAGCAGCGGGCATCTTGCTGCAGTCTTCCCGGTACGTTCCTCCCTTGTGGGCGATGTCGAAGTCTGCGGCGGGCACGCCGTTCACGCGGCACGCCAGTTCCTTGGGATATTGGGGAGTGCCCTCAGTTTTCACCTTTGCCTCGTCGAGCACCTTGGATGCGAGGGTCGGCGCGTCCACGGGCACGCAAACGGACGTATCAGCGGCAGCCTGCTTCAGGGCGCCCGAATCGACGATGACCTTCACGCCGGCGCAGGGCCCGGAGTCGGTGCTGGCTGAAGCTGTTGCCGGGGAAGTCGATGCAGAGCTGGTTGGCTGGGTGGCGGCCGGCGTGGAACAGGCGGCGAGGGTAAATAGGAGGCCTGCGGCGGCGAGCGAGCTCGCGGCGGCGGTGCGGATCTTAGTCAAAGTCACGAGTCAAGGGTAGGACGTTGCTTGCCCGGATCCGGTTGCCGTCGCATTGTGTGACGTTAGGTCTGTCATCGCAGCGTCACCAAACGCAAGCGGACGAGGGCGGGAAGTCCCGCCGTCGTCCGCTCACGTCCGCACGGGGCCGACCCGCGGGACATCCCTACCACGGCCGGTCAGGGTGCTGACCGTGTATCGAATGCCGCAGCCGATTCCCGTAGGAGGCGTGCGACGGTGTCCACCGGCATGCCGGGGCGATGCCGCTCAACGGCCACCCGCCGTCGTACTCTCTCCGCTGACCTTCGCTATGAAGCGACGAGGGTGCCGTCCACCACGGCCTGAAGCTCCTGCAGGCGCGGGAGCGCCCGTGTTGTCAGGAGCTGCTCGCGGACCTCTGCCGAAACGGCGAGGCTGTCCTTCCACAGCGAGCGGCCAGCCATGGCGCCGCCGGCCCCGTTCGCAACCGCGATGTCTACCTGCTTGATGAACGTCTCGTGGTCGACGCCGGCCGAGAGAACCGCCCACGGCACGCCGTCTGCCGCCTCGGTGACAGCGGCACTGGCCTCGGCGGATCCCGGGTACTGGAGCTTGAGCACCTTCGCCCCGCATTCGACGGAGAGACGTGCGGAGTCGGCGACCAGGCCGGGGAACGCTGCCGCGTAGGCCTCCTCGCTTTCGCCGTTGAGGCGGTAGACGAGGATCTCGACGATCAGGAGCAGCCCCTCGGCCGTGCAGCCCGTGACGAGTTCACGGATCTCATCGGCGACGCGCGAGCCGGCGTCCTGCAGGTCCGGGCGCATGTACCAGAGCATTTTCGCGACATCGCCGCCAAGTTCGCGGACCCTCCGCGGCGACATCCCCGGCACGTACTTTGTGTAGCGCAGGCCGTCCACCGTATCGAAACCGGAGGCGTCAAGGCCGACGACGAGCGCGGTGTCACGCGAAAGAACGCCTTCATCCGCAACCCTGGGGAGGGCGACCTCCGGGTCGAGGAGGATGGCCGGCGCAGCGTTGCCCAGGTAGCGGACAAGGTCTGCCTTCGCGTCGGAGAGCTGATCGGTGGTGATGGAGTTCGGCCCGTCCGGGGCGTCATACATGACGGCCTTCATGCCATTGCGCTGGTCGGCAGCGACGATGAGCATCTTTCCGCCCGGGGTCGAAATCGCCGCCATGCCGCGGCGTTCGAGGGTTGTAAGTTCATTCATTGGGTTCTCCTTGTTGATGGTTTGGTCTTAACCGACCAGGCGAGCAAGAACGGCGGAGCGACTTGTTGGAGGCACGCCGGATCGCACCTTGACCCGTGTCTGGGAGGCGTAGCTTGGTTGGATCGGTGGAGCGGCGGTTGGCCGCAGGACTCAGCTCACGGTTTGCCGCACACCAAAGTCCTGCAGGAAGTGATCGATCTGCTGCCGGGGGGCCAGCAGGCCGTCAATCCGGATGTGCCCGACGCCGGGTGCACGCGTCACGTCGGGCGAGAGGAAGCGTTCGGGGTCCTTCATCTTCTCGAGGTCGCGTGCAGCGCCGCGGAGCCGCATGCGGTTCACCACTTCCTCGGGCGGGGTGTCCATCCAAGCGAGATGGACCCGGCCGGGAGAGATGGCCAAGCGTTCAACCAGCCGGTCCCACGCCGCCGGGAAGGTGCGTTCCGATGTGAAGGGGGCGACGACGATGACGCTGTTGCCCAGGGCGAGATTTTCCTTCGTGGTGTCGAAGAGGCAGGTGTAGCGGATATCGTTCACGCTCGCGCGGACCGGTGGCTGCGCCGTCGGCACGTCCACCAGGAACTCGCCGCCCATGTGCTCGAACAGGGGGTTCGTGAGGGTGTCGAGGTCAAGGAAGGTCCAACGGAGTTCACGGGCCAGATCATGCGCGAACGTTGTCTTGCCGCTTGCAGGCACCCCGCAGACGATGATCGCCTCGGAGGTCATTTCTTCGGTCATGTGCATTCTCATTCGTTCCAGATGTGTGGTCGGTTCGCGGCATCTCCAGTAGGGAAAGCCTCAGCGGGTGGAGTATCCGCCGTCGATGGGCAAGGAGACGCCGGTGATCATGGCGGCGGCGTCGCTGAGCAGGAAGACGATGGGGGCGGCGACGTCGTCCACCGTCGCCCAGCGTCCGAGGGGCATCTGCTCCAGGAAAGGTCCGCCGATTTCTGGGCGTCCCCAGTAGAAGTTGGACATATCGGTCATGACGACTGTCGGGTTGACGCTGTTGACGCGGATGTTGTGCTTGCCAAGTTCCAGCGCCGAGACCCGGGTGATGTTGTCCAGCGCGGCCTTGGATGAGCCGTAGGAGATATGGCCGGCGAGCGCCACAAGGCTGGCCTGGCTGGAGACGTTGACGATCGCGCCTCCGTTGCCCTGCCGGATCATGGAGGGAACGGCGTATTTGATGACCAGGAGCGCGCCGCGGGCGTTGATGCTGATGACCTTGTCAAAGACATCGATATCGGTGTCCTGCGGGGTGGCGATCTCGCCGCCGAAACCGCCGCAGTTGACGACACCCCACAGGTCCAGGCCTTCGATGGCGCCGCGGATGCTGTCCTCGGACGTCAGATCGAAGGCCAGCGGCTGTGCACCCGTTTCATCGCAAAGAGCGGCCAACGACTCGAGTGTGCGGGCGGTGGCGATCACCTTTGCCCCGGAGGCAGTGAGCTGACGGACGGTGGCGGCCCCGATGCCGCCGCTGGCCCCGGTGACCAGGACCGCGCGGCCGTTGAAGTCGGCCAGTGTGGACCGTGCCTCGACGGCCGTGCCTGCTTCGGGTGAGTCGTTCATGAGGTTCTCCTTGTAGGTATCGAAAGGCGGGTGAGGGCCTGGACGGCGCCGAGTGCCCCGGAGTGTTGCAGGGCCTCGCGTGCCAGCTGGTATGCGGCGCTGAACCGGTTGTTCTTGCCCAGCTCGCCGAAGACCTCGGTCAGGTTAAGGAACGCTCCCGGGTCTTCGTGGTCCGCGCGGACGGCGGCGCGGAGTTGGCCCAAACGGCGGTCAGTGATGTCGAAAGGTTCGCCTTGTTCATCGGTCCCTTCCAGGTACAGCGCCCAGGCTGCGACCACGAGGGCCGACCGGTCGACGGGGCCGCCGAGCTCGAGCTGTTCGCGGACGACCGGAAGCACGAATTTGGGGATCCGTTCGGATGCATCCACCATTTGGCGGGCGAGTGTGTCCCGGATGGCGGGGTTGGAGAAGCGGTGCAGCAGCTGGTGCCGGTAGGCATTGAGGTCAATGCCTGGCACCGGCCGAAGGGTTGGTGTTGCCTCCTCCTCCATAAAGCCAAGGATGAATTCGGCGAATGCCGGATCGGCACAGACTTCGTGCACGTAGCCGTGGCCGGCGAGGTGCCCGAGGTAGCTCATCACCTGGTGGCTGGCATTGAGAAGCCGGAGCTTCATCAGTTCGTAGGGTTCGACGTCGTCCACGATCTGCACGCCGGCGTCCTCCAAGGGCGGGCGCCCCGCGGGAAACGTGTCTTCGAGGACCCACTGCTCAAAGGGTTCCGCCACAACCGGCCACGCATCCGAGAACCCGTACCTGGCGGAGACGGCGGCGCGGTCCGCGTCGGTGGTGACAGGGGTGATGCGGTCCACCATGGAGTTCGGGAAGGCCACCGTGTCGCTGATCCAGGCTTCCAGCCCCGGATCCTTGAGCCGGGCGAACGACACCAGGGCCTTCCGGGCGATGTTCCCGTTCCCCTGGATGTTGTCGCACGACATGACAGTGAAAGGGAGCGTGCCCTGCTCGCGCCGCAGCGCCAGGCCCGCGGTGATGAGGCCGAACACGGAACGCGGAACACCGTTGGGCCCAAGGTCATGGACGATGTCCAGGGCGCGGGGCTCGAATTCTCCGGTGGTATCGCTGATGCTGTAGCCGCCCTCGGTCACGGATAGGGAGACGATGCGGGTGGCAGGATCGGCGAGCTTGCGGATGACCGCGGACGGGTCGTCGGGGGCGAACAGGTATTCGGTAATGGACCCGATGATCTGCGCGTCCTCGGTTCCTTCGGTGTCCTTCAGCACCAGCGTGTACAGGCCGTCCTGTGCAACGAGGGCGTCGCGCATTGCGGTGTCGGCGGGCAGGACGCCGACACCGCAGATGCCCCATTCACTGGTGCTCCCGAGGTTCAGAATCCTGTTGATGTACATGGCCTCGTGCGAGCGGTGGAACCCGCCGACGCCGAAGTGGACGATTCCGGTCTTCACTCCGCGGCGCCTGTACGACGGGACGGGTAGCCGGCCGGCCAGCTCCGGAAGGGTTGCTTCATTCAGGGACGTCATCAGGTGCTCTCTTCGGTCGGGGCCGGACGGTGCGGGTGCCGCCGGGAAGGCGGCACCCGCACCGGAGGCCGGCTGCTAGCAGGAGGACTTGTAGACGTACTGGGCGCCGTCGCCGCTGATGTTGTCCGCGGTGATCTGCTTGAACCCGGTCTGGATTTCCTTCGTGGTGGACTCGCCCTTGATGGCCTTGAGTGCCTGCTCCGCACCCTGCGTGCCGATGGACGCCGGTTCCTGGGCAATCAGTGCCTGGACGACGCCGTCCTTGAGCTGCTTGACCTGCGCGGGTCCCGCGTCAAACCCGACGATCTTGACCTGGTTCTGCTTGCCGGCCTGGCGGATGCCGGTGGCGGTTCCCTCGGCCGCGAACGTGTTGGCTGCGAAAACGCCGACGATGTCCGGGTCTTTGGCCAGGGCGGCGGAGACCAGCTTGGCCGCTTCAGCGGGGTCGTTGTGGCTGTACTGCACGCCCAGGTACTCGAAGGACGAATCAGCCTTGGCGCCCTCTTCAAAGCCGGCCACCCGGGCGTCCGCCGTGGAGACTCCGGGGTCGGTGGAAATCACGAGGACCTTGCCGCCGTCAGGGCTGAGCTTCTTGATTGCTTTGAAGGCCTCAAGGCCGCCGCCCTTGTTGTCCGAAGCGACTGCTGAGGAAGCGAATGACGGGTCCTGAACCGTCGTGTCAACAAGAACCACCTTGATGCCGGCCGCCGTGGCCGCCTTCAACGGTGCCTGCATCGCGGCCACGTCCGTAGGTGCGATGAGGATGGCGTCCGGCTTCGAAGCCACAACTGAATCCACGATGGGCTTTTGCAGCGTCGGGTCGAATTTGGCCGGACCCTGGGTGTTGATGGTGGCGCCTGCCGCTTTGGCTGCGGCGTCTATGCCGCACTGCATGCTGACGTAGAACTCATCGCCGGCCACACCCTGAATGAACGCGAGCTTGGGCTGCGTGCTGGAGCTTCCGGCGGTGGCACTGCTGCCGGCACAGGCTGTCAGGGAGGTTGCGGCAAGTGCGCCCGCGGCGAGCAGGGTGATTTTAGGGGTCAACTTCATTGTCTAGCTCCTCTAGTGCTTGGATCTGCATGGGGGTTGGTGCTGGGAGGAAATCAGTTGGGACGCCGTCCGAAGAATCTCTTGATGCCGCCTTCTTTGGCCGAATGTCCCCGGGCCGCTGCGGCCCGGCGCCGCTGGTCGACGTACACGGCGGCGACGAGGACTGCGCCGACGGCGACCTGCTGCCAGAACGGCTGGACTCCGACGATCACGAATCCGTTCTGCAGCACCGCCGGGATGAAGAGTCCGACGACGGTTCCGAAGATGGTGCCTACGCCGCCGAAGAGCGAGGTTCCGCCGATCACGACGGCGGCGATCACGTTCAGGTTCGTGGCCGACTGGCCCGCGATGGCTGTGGTGCCGTACTGCGACAGGGACAGAATGCCGCCCACGCCGGCGAGGGCTCCGGACAGTGCGTAGATGGAAATCAACTGGCGGCTGACCTTGACGCCCACGCGCCGGGCTGATTCCTCATTGGAGCCTATGGCGAAGGTGTAGAGGCCGAACTTGGTCCGGTGGAGCACGATCCCGAAGATCAGGATGAAGACCAGCGCGATGAGCGAGATCGTCGGCAGCGTGGTCCCGGGAACGTTGCCGTAGCCAATCGTGTCCTGCAGTACCGCGGGCACTTCCCGGACGTCCACGCCCCCGGTGATGACCTGCGCCAGCCCGAGTGCTCCGCCGAGTGTTCCCAGGGTGACGATGAGTGGGGGGACCTTGGCCTTCGCGATGAGGACTCCGTTCAGGAGGCCCCAGGAGAGTCCACAGCCGACGGAAACCACGATTCCGACAAAAGCCGTTCCCCAGCCCGCGTCGCCCATCGCCTGCATGACCTTGGCCGCGACGACGCCTGAGAAGACCAGGTTGGATCCGACGGACAGGTCGATGCCTGAGGTGACGATGACGAAGGTCATGCCGATCCCCAGGACGCCGAGGATGGAGACATTCTGGATGATCTGTCGGACGTTGCCCCAGGTCGGGAACACCGCCGGCGCCATGGCGGCGAAGACCACGAAGATGACCAGTAAAACGAGCAGGATCTGGAATGACTGGACCTGCAGGGCCTGCCGGAGGGAAAAGGCCGGGGACGGCACGCTGGCAGACCCGGCGGTGCGGGGAGTGGTTTCGGTGGTGGTCATGATTGTGCTCCATCAAGTGCGCCGGTCATTGCGCCGACTAGTTCTTCCACACACGTTTTCTTGGCCTCGTAGGTGGCCACGCGACGTCCGAGCCGGAGGACTTGGACCCGGTCGGCGACGTCGATGACGTGCGGCATCGAGTGGCTGATGAATACGACGCCCACGCCCTTGTCCCGGACGCGCCGAATGGTGTCGAGCACGTTCCTGGTCTGCACGACGCCGAGCGCGGCCGTCGGTTCGTCCAGGAAGATCACGCCTTTGGCCCAAGCCACGGCCCGTGCAATGGCAACGGCCTGCTTTTGACCTCCCGACATACCCCCGACGGGGTCGGTCAGGCTCCGCACGGTGGCGCCGAGTTCGTCAAAGGCTTCCCTGGACTTCAGCCGCATTGTCCTGTTATCCATGAATCCCAGCCGCCCCTGGATCCCCGGCTTGGGGATCTCGCGGCCAAGGAACATGTTCTGGGCGGCG
Organism: Arthrobacter sp. ISL-69; assembly: GCF_018613775.1. Lineage (NCBI taxonomy): Bacteria > Bacillati > Actinomycetota > Actinomycetes > Micrococcales > Micrococcaceae > Arthrobacter > Arthrobacter sp. ISL-69. Next base: position 112,685 of record NZ_JAGGPO010000005.1, on the reverse strand, counting down.
TTCAGGTGCGGGGCCAGGGCGAGATCCTGGTAAACGGTTTCGATGCCCAGGCTGCTGGCGTGGCTTGGCGAGGTCAGCTCGACCTCTCCGCCTGCGAACAGGATCTTGCCCGAATCCAGGGCGAGATTGCCGGAAAGAGCTTTGACGAGTGTCGACTTGCCAGCGCCGTTATCGCCGATCAGGGCAACGACTTCACCTGCGTTGACGTCGAAATCCGCTCCGTCGAGGGCACGGACATTTCCGAAACTGCGGGTCAGGCCGCGGGCTTCAAGAACCGGAATGGTTGTCATTGTCTAGCACCTGTCAGCTGGTGGGGTGGATGCGGCCACGGCCTTCCGGCCGGACACACTTCGTTGCGTTGTCACTTGCTGGTTCCTCTTCTTTCAGGCTTGAGCGAGGGATTTGGGAGTCTGGGAGTGGACCAGGTTGATGACGAGGTCCGCCCGCGTTCGGGTGGTGTCAACGATTTCGGCGTTGCTTTGGTCGCTGCCCAGCGCCCAGGCCCGCGCCTCCTCGTATGGTTTTCCGAAGGTTTCGTGACGCCGTACCAGCCGGAGCTGCCGTTCGCTATCCGCCACGTCCAGGTACCAGACCTCATCGATCTGGTCCCTGCCGTCCCGCCAGCCGTCGGCGTCGAGGAGAAGGTAGTTTCCTTCGGTGATGACCAGCGGAACCTCGCGGGCCACCGGAACGGAGCCGCCGATGGATTCCTCCAGGCCGCGGTCAAATGTCGGGGCATAGACCACCGGCTCCCGGTTCGACTTGAGCCGGTGAAGCAGGTTCGCGTAGCCCCATGGATCAAAAGTGTCCGGCGCGCCCTTGCGGTCCCTGGAGCCGCGGTCCGCAAGAACCTGGTTGGCAAGATGGAAGGCATCCATGCCCACCCGGGTTGCCTGCGCGCCCAGCGCCTCATCGAGAGCCTGCGCCACTGTTGACTTTCCCGAGCCGGGCGCCCCCGTAATGCCCAGGATGCTCCGGGTTCCGCCGGTGGCAAGGGAACGGGCGCGCTCCACCAGTTCCTCCAGCGTGCAGCTCAGCGGTGCGGCGGCCCGTGAGGGGGCCGGCAACTCGTCTCCAGCAGTGTTCATCATCGTCTCCTCCGTTGGTGGTGCCACGGTGAAGAAGCTCTGCTGCCACACCCTTGAAGCGCTGTCTTGGTCAATGCGGTAGGTCTGAAGCGAAGGCCCCGAGGGTTTCGCTGTGACCTGCCTTACAGCAAGGTAGAGGTCTCGTGTCATCGATGTCAAGGATTTGTCTAAAATCAATGTCATCGATGACATGAAGTGATTGAAGATCCGGTGATCACCGGGCGGAGTGTGGCATCCAGGTAATTGTCATCGATGACATCTTCGGGTACGGTGCTGACAGTCCCCCTATTCGGACAGCCGGCCAGACGGTTGTTCGCAACGGACCGCGAAGGAGCTGAACAGTGACTACCATGCAGGACGTGGCCGAGCGCGCCGGAGTGAGCGCAAAGACTGTGTCCAGGGTCTTCAACGACGACCCGCACGTCACAGAGGACACACGTGAACGGGTGCGGTCGGCCATGCGCGAACTCAAGTATGTTCCGAATATGATGGCTCGCACCTTCCGCGAGGGCAGGTCCGCCGTCATCGGCATCGCCGTACCCGACGTTGCGGACCCCTTCTTTGCTGCCGTGACAAAAGGAATCGAGTTGGCGGCGCGCGAGCAGGACATGGCGATCGTTGTGACCAGCCTGGGGGACAACCCGGACCTGGAGCAGAGCATCATTGAATCAACGGTCCGCCGCCAGATCGATGGCCTCATCATTGCCCCGGTCTCCGCAGACCAGTCCTACCTTGCCCGCTGGCAGGAGAGCTTCCCCATCGTGTTTATCGACCGCGCACCCGTCAAGCTCAGCGCCGACTACTTTGTCGAGGACGACTTCGGAGGGGCATTTGAGGCGACCGTGCATCTCATCGCCCACGGGCACCGCCGGATCGCCATCGTCGGGGATTCGGTTGAGGTCCCCACCACTAAGCTGCGCTTGGAAGGGTACCGTGCCGCACTCGAAGCCGGCGGCCTGGGCATCGACGAGGAGTTGGTGGAGCTCGGTTCGCCCAGCGCCGACTCTGCGGCACAGGTCTGCAAGTCCCTGCTGGCCCTGCCCGACCCGCCCACTGCGATCTTCTCCTCCAACGCCAGGTTTTCGACCGGTGTTTTTCCTGCCCTTCAGGCGATGAGCAGAACCGACGTTGCTCTTATCAGTTTCGGCGACTTTCCAATGGCAGACGTTCTCCAGCCCTCCGTGTCGGTCATCGACCAGGACCCCCGGCACGTCGGACGAGTTGCGGCCGAGAGAATCCTTGCCCGGATTGGAACGCCGGACAAGAGGTTCCGACGGAAAAATGTCCTCCCGGTCAAGCTGATCGAACGCCAATCGTGCCAGTCCGTCGTTGCGGCCTCGGCACCGTTGGGATAGATGCCCAGCGAACGCGCTGACCTATTTCTACGCCGCGGTCTACGGCCCTTAAACCAGCGGCCACGGGTAGCGCATGCCGGTGCGGTCAACCGGCAGCACCCCTGCGCGGAGCAGGCGCTGCACGCGGCGCTGCAAAGCGGTGACCTCTTCGACGTCGAGGAGCTCGGCCACCTCGACTGGCGCGCCCTCTGCGAGCGGAGCGATGTCCTCGAGCAGGGCGTCCGGGATGGGCTCACCGGCGAAGTCCCAGATCACGGTACGCAGTTTGAAGCTGGCCGAGAAGCACAGCCCGTGATCAATGCCCCACACTCTTCCGTCATCGCCGCGCAGCACGTGCCCGCTTTTACGGTCGGTGTTGTTGGCGATGTAATCGAACAAGGCGATCCGCGCCAGGTCGCGGTGGGTCTCGGGGGCGTCCTCGTAAAGAGTGAAGTAATGCTCACGGAAGTCGCATTCGATGAACCACTGCAGCGAGCCGACCCCCAACGGCGCCTCCTCGCGGACCACCGTCGGCGGCACCAGACCCCACCCCAGTGAATCGCTGAGCAGGTAGGCCGCGCGTTCCCGCCGGTACAGCCCGGGCTCGAAATCGTGCAAGGGACTCTCCCCGGCCTCCGGCTTGTAGACCGCGTACGCGGCGTCGTCCGCACGGGAGACCTGGACGAGGAACGTCTCGTTGCTGCTGCGCGGGATGCGCCCGATCAGCTCGACGCTGCCCTGCGTGAGCAGCGTCAGCTCCCGGCCCGGCACCGTCGGCCCCGTTTCACTGGCTGTGCCGCCGTAAGTCCCCACCTCACTGTCCCCTCAGCCCGCTCAGCGGTTCGGACGTCGAATTCACCATGAGCACGGCGGGCGCCTGACCCTCCACAACCGAGATGGCCGACACTGAACCCGGGCTGATGACGATGCGCTGGAAGAGGTCCAGGGGCGTGCCCAGGGCGTGGGCGACGGCGGCCTTGATGGGATCGGCGTGGGAGAAACACACCACCACGCCCCCAACGTGGGCGTTTCGCAGCGCCTCCAGCGTTCCGACAATCCGCGCCTGCATTTCCGTGAAGCTCTCGCCATTGGGGAAACGGAAGGTCGAGGGGCTGTGCTGGACGGTGTGCCACTCCGGCAGGGCGGCCACGTCCGCCAGAGCAGCCCCGGTCCAGTCGCCGAAGTCGCATTCGAGCAGGCCGTCGTCGTGGTTCACGTCCCGTCCGGTGCGGGCCGCCGTCGGCTCCGCCGTCTCGCAGGCGCGCTCCAGCGGCGAGGAATAGACGGCGTCGACCGGAAGGTCCCCGAGACGCTCCGCGACCCGGTCAGCCTGGGCGCGGCCGCGGTCGGACAGGTGCAGCCCCGGTGCCCGCCCCGGCAGCACTCTGCCCGTCGTCGGCGTCTCCCCATGGCGCACCAAAAGGAGGAGCGTTCCCGGCGGACCCGGCGGCGGCCCAGATGGTGGTGCCGGCGACGCCGGCGGCATGGCTGCAGTCATCAGGATCTAAGCGTAGCGGCAGGGGTCCCCGCCCGAGCTTGCGAGGGATGGGGGGTCGCGGAGCGCTAAGGCGCACGGTTGGCCCGTGGCAGGGAATCTGGAGAAATCCCTCGATTCCCCACCCGGTAGAGGTCTACCGTAGAGGAGTGAGTGATCGCCCCGATATCTTCACTGTTGGTGAATTGCGTGCCTCCGGCCACGTGCACAAGGACCTGCGCCGCGAAATCCGCGACAACCTGCTCGCCGCGCTCGCAGCCGGCCGCGATCCCTGGCCCGGGATGTACGGCTTCAGCCGGACCGTCCTGCCTCAGCTCGAGCGGGCCCTGCTTGCCGGCCACGACATCGTCCTGCTCGGCGAACGGGGGCAGGGCAAGACCCGGCTGCTGCGCACCCTGGCCGGGCTGCTGGACGAGTGGTCGCCGGTGATCGAGGAATCGGAACTCAACGAACACCCGTACGAACCCATCACGGAGCAATCCCGTGCCCGCGTCCTCACCGAGGGGGACCGGCTGCGGGTGGCGTGGCGACACCGCTCCGAACGGTACGTCGAAAAGCTGGCGACGCCGGACACCTCCGTCGCCGACCTGATCGGCGACATCGACCCGATGCGGGTGGCCGAGGGCCGCCGGCTCGGCGACCCGGAAACCATCCACTACGGCCTGGTCCCGCGCTCCAACCGCGGAATCATCGCCATCAACGAGCTGCCCGACCTCGCCGAGCGCATCCAGGTTTCGATGCTCAACGTGATGGAGGAACGGGACATCCAGATCCGCGGCTACGTGCTGCGGCTGCCGCTGGACGTTCTCGTCGTCGCGTCCGCTAACCCGGAGGATTACACGAACCGCGGCCGGATCATCACGCCGCTGCGGGACCGCTTCGGCGCCGAGATCCGCACCCACTACCCGATAGAGCTCGACGATGAGGTGGCCGTCATCCGGCAGGAGGGGCAGCTGGTGGCCAGCGTCCCGCCCGTCATCCTGGAGATCCTGGCCCGCTACACCCGGGCGCTGCGTCAGTCCCCGGCGGTCAACCAGACCTCCGGGGTTTCCGCGCGGTTCGCCATTGCGGGTGCCGAAACCGTCGCCGCGGCCGCCCTCCGCCGAGCCAGTGTGCGCGGCGAGGACGAGGCCGTGGCCCGGATCATCGACCTGGAAGCGGCGGTGGAAGTCCTCGCGGGCAAGATTGAGTTCGAGTCCGGTGAGGAAGGGCGTGAACAGGACATCCTGGACCATCTCCTGCGCATGGCCACCGCGGAGGCCGTGCGGGCTCACTTCCACGGCATCGACATGGGGCAACTGGTGGCTGCACTCGACGGCCACACCACGGTGACCACCGGAGAACTGGTCACCGCGCGGGAGTTCCTGCAGAACCTCCCGTCCCTCAACGGCTCCCGACTCTACGACGAGATCAGTGAGCGCCTGGGTGCGACGAACGACGGGCAGCGGGCCGCCGCCGTCGAACTGGCATTGGAAGGCCTTTACCTCGCCCGACGGATCGCCAAGGAGTCCGACGACGAGGCGACGATTTACGGCTAGAAGCTAAGCAGTTCGACGGGGCAGGACAGGAGGGCCCATGAGCGTTCACAACCGGTCCAGGTACAGCCGGTACAGGGGCGGACCGGATCCGCTCGCCCCGCCGGTGGACCTGGCGGAAGCGCTTGACGCCGTCGCCGAGGACGTGATGGCCGGCTACTCGCCCAGGCATGCCCTCCAGGAGTACCTGCGGCGCGGCGGCCGCAGCCGCGAAGGCCTCGACGACCTCGCCGCCCGCGTCCAGCAGCGCCGCAAAGACCTCTTGGGCCGGCACAAGCTGGACGGTACCCTCAACGAAGTCCAGAAACTGCTGGACACCGCGGTGCTGGAGGAGCGCAAACAGCTGGCCCGCGACGCCACGATGGACAACACCGACCGCGCCTTCCGTGAGATGCAGCTGCAGAACCTGCCCCGGTCAACTGCCGCAGCGGTCAACGAGCTGGCCTCCTACGACTGGCAGTCGAGCACCGCCCGGGAAGCCTACGAACGGATCAAGGACCTGCTGGGCCGTGAGGTCCTGGACCAGCGGTTCGCCGGCATGAAACAGGCACTCGAGAACGCCACCGATGAGGACCGCGCGGCCGTCAGCGAGATGCTGCAGGACCTCAACGGGCTGCTCGACAAACACCGGCGCGGCGAGGACACCGACGCCGACTTCCAGAACTTTATGGCCAAGCACGGTCAGTTCTTTCCCGAGAATCCACAGTCGGTCGAGGAGCTGATCGACGCCCTGGCCCAGCGCGCGGCAGCAGCCCAGCGGATGCTGCAATCCATGTCCCGGGAGCAGCGGGAGGAACTGATGAACCTCTCCGCCCAGGCGTTCGGCTCGCCGCAACTCATGGCCCAGCTCGGCCAACTCGACGACAATTTGCGCGCACTGCGCCCCGGCGAGGACTGGACCGGCTCCGAACGATTCGAGGGTGAGGAAGGGCTCGGCCTGGGCGACGGCACCGGCGTACTGCAGGACCTCGCCGAGCTGGACGAGCTGTCTGAGCAGCTCTCCCAGTCGTATAACGGGTCCAGCCTGGACGACCTGGACCTCGACGCCCTGGCCCGCCAGCTCGGGCAGGATGCCGCCGTGACGGCACGCACCCTCGCTGAAATCGAGAAGGCAATGCACGACGGCGGGTACCTCCAACGCGGGGCGGACGGGGATCTCCGGCTGTCACCACAGTCGATGCGGCGGCTTGGGAGGGCGCTGCTTCGGGACACTGCCAAGCAACTCTCCAGCCGGCAGGGGCGCCGGGACACGCGCGTTGCCGGGGCGGCCGGGGAACAGACCGGCTCCAGCCGCCCGTGGGAGTTCGGCGACGCCGAGCCGTGGGACGTCACGCGAACCATCACCAACGCGATCCGCCGCACCATTGCCGACGGCGGCGACCCGGGCCACGGACTGCGCCTCGCCGCGGACGACATCGAAGTGGCAGAAACTGAGGCACGCACGCAGGCCGCCGTGGTCCTGCTCGTGGACGTGTCTTTCTCGATGGCCGCGCAAGGACGCTGGGTGCCGATGAAACGCACCGCGCTCGCCCTGCACCACCTCATTTCGACACGCTTCCGTGGCGACCGCCTGCAGCTGATTACGTTCGGCCGCTACGCGCAGACCATGGACATTGGTGAGCTCACCGCCTTGCCGGCCTTCCAGAACAAGGGAACCAATCTGCACCACGGTTTACTGCTGGCCGGCCGGTTCTTCCGCAAGCACCCCTCGATGCAGCCCGTCCTCTTGGTGGTGACGGACGGCGAACCAACCGCGCACCTGCTGGCCGACGGTGAGACCTGGTTCGACTACCCGCCGGACCCGGAGACCATCCGGATTACCGTGGCCGAACTGGACCGCCTGGGGCGTGCCGGCACCCAGGTCACGTTCTTCCGGCTCGGCGACGACCCCGGCCTGGAACGGTTCGTCCAGCGGATGGCCCGCCGGGTCGGCGGCCGGGTGGTGGCGCCCGAGCCCGGGGACCTGGGGGCTGCCGTTGTGGGGGAGTATCTTCGCGCCCACTTCCGCGGCCGCCCCTACGGCGACGCCGACTGGGCCAAATAGAAGGCTGTTGGGCACTAACCCAGAACGGTCGACGGCGGGAGGCCCCGCCGTCGTCCGCTCACCGTGGCCGCAAAACGGCGTGGTCACGGTTAGTAGCCCGCTAGACTCGCCTGCATGGGGGAAGACAACACATCTGCGGAACGTAAGCCAAAGAAGCTCGCCCGCGTATCTGCCGCCGTTCTGCCCGGGGTGGGCCTCGTCGCGGTGCTGGTGGGTTGCCTCGTCGCCTGGAACAACGCGAATGCCAGCATAGGCTGGTTCGCCTACGCGCCGCTGAGCAACCAGGTCTTCTCAGGCAGCGGCGTGGCCTTCGTAAGTCAAGGGACGCAGATCGGCCTGGCCATAGCAGTCACCGGCCTGCTCGTCCTGGCGTTCTGGGCCGGTCTCAGGATCGGCAGAAGAGCCAGCACGAAGAATCAGTAAACCGCTTGAACTCAGGAGCGGACGACGGCGGGACCTCCCACCGTCGTCCGCTCACCGCTGTCCTCAACGGGCGACTACACCCCCACAGGGAACTGCGGGATAGCGTCGGTAGATCGGGACCGTTCGTACCAGGCCGTGTACCGCAACGTTTCGAGGTCGGCGAAGCGGCGCCCGGAGATCTGCAGGCCGATTGGCCGCCCGTCACGGGTGAAGCCGCAGTTCACACTCGACGCCGGTTGGCCTGACATGTTGTATGGCAGCGTGAAGGCGATGTGCGACATTCCCTGATCAGCGTGGCCCCACGGCATGGGCCAGTCGGCAGGGAAGGCTGCGACGGACGCGACCGGGGACAGGACGGCGTCGTAGGGCCCGGTGGCGGCCACTGTGGCGCGCTGAAGTTCGCCGATCGCGTCGTAGGCTTCCAGGGCCCGCCGGCCGGAAACATCCGCGCCGCCGTGCACCCAGGTGGAGATGAACGGCAGCACCCTGCTCTTGGCGTCCGGGCTGAGGTCCACGTAGGTCCGCCAGAACCGCACCCTCCAGAAGTCGTCCACGCTGCGGAGGTAGCCCTCGTCAATGAATGGTTTGAGCTCCGTGACCTCGGCACCGGCGTCCGAGAACAGGTCCGCCGCGCGGGCTACGGCCGCGCGCACTTCGGGATCCACGGGCATGCCTGCACCGGGCTCCAAGTGAAGCGCAATTCGCTTGCCGCGCACATCGATATCGAGCTCGTTCCACGCCAGCTGTTCCGGCGGAAGCGAGGTGAAATCGCGGGCGTCCGGCCGGGACAGCACGGCCATGGCCATGGCTACTTCCTCAACAGACTGCGCCAACGGGCCGGCGGCCCGGCCCAGGTAGGGATTGTCGATCGGGATCCTGCCGGCACTCGGCTTGAGGGTGGCCAGGCCGAGCCAGGTTGCGGGAAGGCGGACGGAACCACCGATGTCGGTGCCCACGTGGAAAGATCCGAATCCGGCTGTGGCCGCCGCCCCGGCGCCTCCACTGGAACCGCCCACGGTCCAGTCCGCGTTCCACGGGCTACGCGTCACGCCGTGCAGGCTGGAGACCCCCGAGGACAGCATTCCCCAGTCGGGCATGGTGGTGGAGCCGACGATGACGCCGCCGGACTCCAGGATGCGGTCCACCACGGGTGAATTGCGGGCGGGCAGGATCGGTTCGCTGCTGGCCGTCCCTGCACGGGCGGGAACCCCCACCCGGTAGAGGTTTTCCTTGACCGTGCACGGCACGCCGTCGATAGCGCCCAGCGGTTCACCGCGCTGCCAGCGGTCCTCGCTGGCAGCAGCGTCGGCAAGGACCTGTTCCGGATCGAGGTTGCTGAAGGCGTTGATCCCAGGATTTCGCGCCTCGATGTCGGAGAGGACACCCCGTGCCACCTCCACGGGAGACAGTTCCCGCCGGGCGTATGCCTTTACCAGTTCGCTCCCAGTCAGCTCACGGGTTGCGGCGGCCGGGAGGGTTGTCTCTGTCATTGCATCTCCTGCGTGTGTCGAATGGTGGGCTTCGCTGCGATCAGCGAACGCGTGTAGTCACTGCGGGGGTTTTCGTAGATGTCTTTGGTGGCACCCTGTTCCACGATCTCGCCATGCCGCATCACAGCCACGTGGTCACACAGGTAGCGGACAACATGCAGATCATGCGAGACGAAAATCAGGGTGAGGTTGTACTCCTCCACCAGGTCAGCAAGAAGGTTCAGCACCTGGGCGCGGACTGAAACGTCCAGCGCACTCACCGGCTCGTCCGCAACCAGGATGCGGGGGCGGCACACCAGTGCCCGCGCGATCGAGATGCGCTGCCGTTGCCCGCCGGAGAACTGGTGGGGAAACCGGTCCACCGAGTCCAGCGGAAGGCCGACGGCGGCGACCATCTCCGCGACAAGCTCACGTCGCTCCTTCTTACCCATCGCAACGCCGGACTGTAGGTTGGCCGCATTCAGCAGCGGCTCGGCAATGATGTCCCCCACCCGCATCCGCGGATTGAGTGAACCCATGGGGTCCTGGAAGACGATCTGCAGGTTCCTGCGCAGTTCGGCCAGGTCCGCCTTCCGGGCGCCGTTGAGGCGGCGGCCCACCACGTCGATGGTGCCCGACGTCGGTTCGTCCAGTCCTGAGAGGATGCGCAGGAGCGTGGACTTTCCTGAACCGGACTCCCCGACGATGCCGAAGCGCTGACCGGTTTCAATCTGGAAGGACACACCCTTGAGGGCGTCGACGGTCGGGGCCGGAGCAAAAAGGGACGTCCGGCCGCGACTGTACTGCTTGGTGATGTTCTCCGCTTTCACCACTTTCGTTGGCGCCGCCGGCGCCTCGACCGGCGCAGAGGTGACCGACTCAGGTTCCTTCCGCGCCATCCGTGCAACTGAACGGCCGGGGACATAGCTTGCCGCCGTCGAAACCGTAAAGAGCCGGCCGGCGTCGTCCGTGGCGTCCAGGTCCGAAGCCGCAAGCAGCCCGCGGGTGTACGGGTGCTCGGGCCGGGTGAAGACCCGGTCAATAGGGCCTTCCTCCACCACAGATCCCTTGTTCATTACCAGGACCCGCTCGCAGGTTTCGCCCACCACGGCAAGGTCATGGGTGATGAAAAGCAGGCCGGTGTCACGCATGGAAACGGTTTTCAGGACGAGGTCCAGCACCTGCTTCTGCACAGTGACGTCCAAGGCAGTTGTGGGCTCATCGCAGACCAGCAGTGCGGGATCGTTGGCCAGGGCAATGGCCAGCACAACGCGCTGGCGCTGGCCGCCGGAGAGCTGGTGCGGGAACGCTTTCGCCGTCTCGGCGGGGGAGGGAAGTCCGACGTCGGCGAGCAGTTCCACAGCCCGGCGCTCGGCAGAGGGGCGGTTGGGCTGCGTGCCGTGGATGGTCATGGCTTCAGCAATCTGCTGGCCCACCCGCATCAGCGGGTTCAGGGCAGTCATAGGCTCCTGGAAGACCATGGCCATATTGCGGCCGCGCAGTTTCGCGGATTGGGCTTCCCCCAGCCCCACAAGGTTCCGGTCGTCGCCGTCGATCCTTACACTGCCCTGCGCCGTGAGCGTCTCAGGGAGCAGGCCCATCACGGCCAGGGACGTCAGGGACTTTCCGGAGCCCGATTCACCGATGAGGCCTACGCGCTCGCCTCTTTCGATCCGAAACCGCAGATCGTTGACAAGAACCCGGTCAGCACTGGAGATCGTGAGCCCGGAAACCTCAAGGGCCGGCCGATCCTCACGCGGTTGAAGGGCAGGCGGTGAAGTAGCAATGGATGTCATCGTGTCCTCAGCTTCGGGTCGAATCGGTCACGGAGCCCGTCGCCAAGAAGGTTGAACCCCAGGACGGCGACAGCAATCGCCAGGCCGGGGATCAACGCCAGGTAGTCGTGGCTTCCGAGGAACTGTTGTGAGTCCTGGAGCATGCGTCCCCAGGACGGGGTGGGAGGCTTGGTGCCCAGGCCCAGGAACGACAGCCCGGCCTCGGCAAGGACGGCAATGCCAAAGTTCACCGAGCACTGGACCACGATCATGCCGCCGATGTTGGGCAGAATATGCCGGGTTGCGATGGCGAGCCCTGAGCGATTGGCGGCCCGTGCGGCGAAGACGTACTCCGTTTTCATCACCTGCAGAGTGCCGGCGCGGGCCACTCTGGCGAAGGCCGGGGCTGCGCCGATGCCGAGGGCGACCATTGCCGTCACAGTGTCGGCACCGAAGACCGCTCCGAACACGATGGCGAGGAGCAAGCCCGGGAAAGCCATCACCACGTCGCTGCCGCCCATGATGAACGTTCCAACCCGCTTGGGCCGCATGCCGGCGAGGATCCCCAGGGGAACTCCAATGACGGCCGCGATGGCAACGGCCACGGTGCCCACGAAAAGCGTGGTGCGGGCTCCCACCATGATTCCGGAGAGCAGGTCCCGGCCGTAGCGGTCGGTGCCGAAGGGGTGCTCCGCGCTGGGGAAGAACAGCCGGTCGCCCGCGACAGAGCGGACCGGGTCGTAGGGCGTCCAGAAAAGGGACACCGCCGCCGCCACCGCCACAACAGCGATCAGCGTCAGGCCGATGATGAGCTGTGTGTTTCCGCCGGAGAGAATGCCGCGGAAGCGTCCGGGGGCGGGTGACGGGTTCGGAGGTGTGGCCAGCTTTGTGTCGACCGGCGTGATGGTAGTCATGAGGCCCTCCGGAGACGGGGGTCGACAACGGTGAAGCCGAGGTCGACGAGGAAGTTGATCAGAACAATGGCAACAACGAGCACGGCCACCACCGCTTGGACCGCCAGCAGGTCGCGGTTGCCGACGGAGTCGATGAGGTAGCTGCCGAGTCCGGGGATGCTGAAGACCCGTTCGATGACGACGGCGCCGATCAGCAGCCCCGCGAGCTGGACACCAACCACCGTGAGCACCGGGATGCCGGCGTTCCGGAGCCCATGGCGCAGCAGCGCGGAACCGTCGGTCAGGCCCTTGGACCTGGCCGTGCGGAGGAAATCTTCACGCATGATCTCCATGACCGCAGACCGCACATACCGGGTGAGGATGGACGCCTGTACTGATCCGAGCGCCACTGCAGGCAGAACCAGATGCCTGAGGAATTCAGCGCCTTCTGCCGGTGCCGCCCAGCCTCCGGACGGAAACCACCCGAGTTTGATGGCGAACAACGCCACCAAGAGGATGCCGACCAAGAAACTCGGTACGGCCACCCCGATCTGCGAAACACCCGAGATCAGCACGCCGGATGCGTTCTTGTGCTTCATCGCCGACAGGGTCCCTAGGGGTATTGCGACAAAGAGGGCGATCAGCATTGCAGCGCCCACGAGAATCAGCGTGACCTGAAGCCGGTCCATGACGGTGCCGGAGATGTTCTGCTGGCTCACGTAGGAGACGCCGAAATCGCCCCTGAGGAGGGCGCCCAGCCACTCGAAATACTGAGTAAGGATCGGCGCGTTGATGCCGTTCTCGGTGCGCCACGCCTCAAGCTGCTCAGGCGTCGCTTCGATGCCGAGGGCAACCGTTGCGGGGTCTCCGGGCATGATGCGCAGCAGGAGAAAAACGACGACGGTTGATGCGAGAACGGTAGCGATGAAGTTGCCAAGGAGTGCGAGAAGCCGATAGACCACGACGCCCTCTTTTCTTTGGTGGTAGGAGGGGTCAGGAAGCCCAGTTCAGGCCCTGGAGTTCCAGTGATTCGGTTACTGCGTTAGCCGCGATCCCCTTCAGTTCGGAATCGGCCACTACCACATTTGGGAACAGGAAGAGCGGAATTGAGGCAACGTCTTCCGCGGTCTTCTTCGTGACTTCCTTCATCCCCTGGACCCACTCCTCGGACGTTCCCTGGTCGGCCGCGGCGGCAATGGGGGCAATCTCAGTGTTGTCGTAGCCGATGTAGTAGTTCGGGTTGTTGAAGGTGGCCAGAATGTCCCGGGGCTCCACGGCCAGGATGACGGACATCTGGTAGTCGTGCTTGGTGAAGACCTTGTCGAGCCATACAGCGGGGAATTCGTTGGTGTTGATGGTGGCCTTGACGCCTATTTCGGCGAGCTGTGACACAACCACTTCGGAAACGGCCTTGGCGTAAGGGCGGGTGGGGACATCAAACGTGATGCTCAGGTTCTCCGCCCCGGCCTCTTTCAACAGGTCCTTGGCCTTCTGGAGGTCCTGCTTGTACATGCCCGTCAGGTCTTCGTAGTAGGGGTCGGTGGGAGGCACCATGGCGCCGATCCTCGCGCCGTTGCCCGCCCACGCGGTGTCCATAATGGCCTGCGGGTCCAGCGCATAGGCGATGGCCTGACGGACCCTGACGTCTTTGAAGGGGGCGGTCTTGTTGTTCAGGGAGAGCAGGATCTCGCCGTTGGAGGAGCCCTGGATGACCTCGAACTTGCTGTCGGATTCGAACTGGGAAATGAGGTCAGGAGCCTGCATGTTGAAGAGCATGTCGACGTCGCCGGACCGGAGGGCATTGGTGCTGGCCACAGCATCGGCGAAGTAGCGGAACCTGACATCGGTGACCTCGGGCTCCTCGCCCCAGTATCCGGCGCGGGCCGCGAGGCCGATGTGGTCGCCCTGGACGCGTTCGGTAATCGTGAAGGGTCCCGTGCCGATTGGCTCGGTCGCCAGCTTGGCGATGCCGCTGGGATCGAACATCAGGCCCACGGTGCCGGTCATGTCGAACAGCCATGCGTTGCTCGGTGTCTTCAAAACCACTTTGGCCTCGGTGGGGGACACGACCTCTACGTGATCCAGCAGCGACATCTTGGCCTGGTTGATCTTCCAGTTCGTGGCAACCCGTTCCAGCGAAAACTTGACATCTTCGGCGGTGAAAGCCTCGCCGTTGGAAAAAGTGACGCCTTCGCGGAGCTTGAAGTCATAGGTGGTGCGGTCATCGCTGACAGTCCAGGATTCCGCCAGCCGAGGCTGGACGGTGCCGTCCTGGTCCAGGGTGACCAGGCCTTCATAAACGTTGTTCATCAGAACCTGCGGAATGGCGGAGCCGGCAATTGCCGTGAGGTCAAAGTTGGCCGGTTCGCCGGTGAGCCCGATCTTGACGGATGGACTGTGCGTTCCGCCGCTGTTGGCGGAAGAACCCGCTCCGGCTCCGGCACTGCACGCCGCAAGGGCGAGAATGGCGGCGGTTGCCGGGGCGAGTATGGATATCCGTTTGGTGAATGCGGTCATTTGGGGCGCCTCCAAAGTCATGGGTGGACGTGCGTGGAGTAATTCCGGCCTAGTTAGGCTACTGGTCTGACCAGTTGCATTCAGACTAGGATGGGGTATCAGCGCAGATCAAGGCGGAAACAAAGATTTAACCTGCGGGTCCGCAATCGAAATGAAGGAAGCTCATGACGTTCAGCCCCGTTCAGAAGGTCAGTGCCTATGAGTCGATCGTCAAGCAGGTTGAGAGCGCGATAGAGAGCGGCGAGCTCAAGCCGGGGGACCGGCTGCCGAGCGAGCGCCAACTCATGGGCGACTTTTCCGTGAGCCGCGCTACTGTCCGGGAGGCTCTTCGCGTGCTTCAGGCGAACGACATCATTGAGTCACGGCCCGGAGACCCTAAGGGCCCCGTGGTCATGCCGTACTCGCCGCGGGTGCTGGAGAAGGCAATGGCCAGGCTCGCGAACCTGGAAGGCATCTCCAGGGTGGAGCTGCTCCAGTTCAGGCTTCTCATTGAAGGCCACTCCTGCATGCTGGCGGCAATCAACCGCTCCGAGGAAGACCTCGCACAGATAAGGCATCACGCTGCTGCCCTGAAAGAAGTCGCTGCTGCCCAAGTCGACGGCCCGTTCGGACAGCACGTCGATCGCTTCCACGCAGCAATCCGGCGCGCATCAGGAAACCGGCTGATGGAGGTCTGCGGAACCGTCGTCGGCGGGATTATGACCGACCTCGTGGACCGGCGGCTGTCCGTAGACTCGGACCGCCGTTCCCGGTTGGAACGGAGCGCCCGCGATGCTTCACTATTGGTCGCTGCCATAGCTAACCGCCAGGCCAAAGAAGCAGGTTCGATGGCAGTGAGTAACATCTACCGCTACTACGCTGACGACCTCGATGCCGCAGAGAAACGTGCCCTGGCGGCATTCATGGAAATGCCTCACGGGGTGGAGTAAATGGACGACGGCGGGAGGTCCCGCCGTCGTCCGGAGAACCCGCGGCCGTAGCCAGGTCCAAACGACGCCCCCTGTTCACCGTCCCGAAACCGTTGGAGCCATGCCCGTTCTTCCGCAGCAGGAAGTCTTTTCACGCACCCCCCAGCGCCCCCATCGCCTGGCACATGAATCGACTCAGCTGTACCAAGGAGAACTCCGTGTTCCTGAAAAGCGCCGTCACAGCCCTTGTGGCCCTCACCTCCCTGACCGGAATCGCCGCCCCGTCGGCCGCGAATCCCGCCGACGCCCACGCGCCGGCGTCCGTGGTCCTCGGACAGCCTCTGGCCGCAGCCCACGCGCACAATGACTATGAGCACGGCCGTCCCCTGTTCGATGCGCTGGAGCATGGATTCACCAGCGTTGAAGCAGACGTGTGGCTGGTCGACGGCGAACTTCGGGTGGCACACGACCTCGAGGACGCCAAGCCAGGAGTAACGCTCGAGAGCCTCTACCTCGATCCGCTGGACGAGCTGGTACGGAACCGGGGCCACAGCGTTTATCCCCACTGGGACGGAAGCCTGCAACTCCTGATCGACATCAAGAGTGAAGGGGATGCCACGTACGCCGCCGTCGAGCAGGAACTGGCCGAGCACCGGGACATCATGAGCCGCTACAGCAACGGCACCACCAAAACCGGGCCCGTCACCGCCGTCATCAGCGGAAACCGTCCCCTGGCAACCATGCAGGCACAGGAAAAGCGGTTCGGCTTCTATGACGGACGCTCCGCCGACCTCACCTCAGGCATGCCTGCCGGGCTGATGCCGCTGGTCAGCGACAACTGGACCAAGCTCTTCACCTGGCAGGGTGTGGGCCCTATGCCCGAAACCGAACGCACCAAGCTCCAGGCATATGTTGCCGACGCCCACGCCAAGGGCTACCGGGTCCGCTTCTGGGCCACTCCCGACCAGCCCGGCGCCGCACGCGACGCGGTATGGAATGAACTCTTCGACGCCGGCGTGGACCACATCAACACCGACGACCTTGAGGCGCTGGAACAGTTCCTCACCGCCCGCACGCTCTAAGCCGCCCCACTCAGTAGAAACAGGAACGCCTCCATGCCTTCAAAGACCTTGAAAACAACGACGGCGGCAGCCGTCCTGGCGCTCGCCCTCCTTGCGGCCCAGTCCGCCAACGCAGCCAACAACAGCTCCGACAGCGCCTCCAACAAAGAAGCGTTCACCTTTGGCGTCATCGGCGACGTCCCCTACGGCGACGCCGAAATCGCCAAGTTCCCGTCCCGCATCCAGGACATCAACGCCGACAGCGCGCTGAAATTCGTCACCCACGTGGGCGACATCAAGAACGGTTCCTCGGTCTGCTCAGACGAGTACTTCGCCAACATCCGCTCACAGTTCGACACCTTCGAGCACCCGCTGGTCTTCACCCCGGGCGACAACGAGTGGGTGGACTGCCACCGCACCAACAACGGCGCCTACAACCCGCTGGAACGGCTGGACAAGCTGCGGGAGGTCTTCTTCGACCAGCCCGGCAAGACCCTGGGCGCAACCATGCCGGTCAAGGCCCAGGAGAACCTTGGACTTCCGGAAAATGTCCGTTTCACCCAGAATCGCGTGGCCTTCTCCGTAGTCAACATTCAGGGCAGCAACAACTCGCTGCTTCCGTGGAGCGGCCTGGGCGAAACCACCCCCACGCCCGAGCAGTTGGCCGAAGTTGAGCACCGGACGGATGCCGTCCTGGACCAGATACACGCCACGTTCACTGACGCCGAGCGCCGCAACGACCGCGCCGTGGTGCTGATGACGCAGGCCGACATGTTCGATCCGTCGCTGCTCGCCGCGGCTACGGCCAGCCCCGAAGCGGTCTCCGGGTTCCGGGAGATCGTGGCGGCCATCATTGACGAGACCAACCGCTTCGACCGCCCGGTCTATCTCATCAACGGCGACAGCCACGTCTTTGCCCAGAACCAGCCGCTGGCAGACGGATCGCCATGGCTGGAGATCTACGGCCAGCCCGCCGCGGATGACCTGCAGCGCATCACCGTGGACGGATCTGCCAACGCCACCAACTACGTCAGGTTTACGGTGGCCGGCAACAGCCGCGACGTCGGAGATGTCCTGAGCTGGGAGAAAGTCCCCTTCAGCCAGTAGGCACCAGACGGCAGCGGACGACGGCGGGAAGTCTCAGCTTCTAGCGGTCGTTGCAACACCCAGAGTTTTTGGGAGTTGCAACGACCGTGTCGTCTTTAAGCGACGGATCTTCAAGTAGGAGGAAGTCCACGCCGGAGGAGAAAGAGCAGTTCGCGCTCCAGCTCAGTCCCCGTTTGGGGGTCGACGAAAGATTAAACATCCAATTCTGCTAAAACGCTTGATCAAGCTCAGGATTGAGGTTAGATTACTCGTGATCAAACGCTTTAGCAGAATGGACATCAGCGCCGATGAATCGCTCAGTTTTCTTTAAACCCGCCGACGGTTGGGTGGGAGACCTCATCCCCTTCGAGAAGGACGGGGAGTTCTGGCTCTTCTACCTTCACGAGGTCCGCGCGGACCCGAAGCCGGGAACCTCGTGGAACCTTGTCACCACCAAAGACCTCACGCAGTTTGAGGACCAGGGCGTTTCCCTAGAGCACGGAAGTGAAACGGACCTGGATTTCAACGCCTACACGGGCAGCGTCGTCGTCGATGAAACCGGCGTCCACCATCTGTTCTACACGGGCCAAAACCCGCGCAACCTCGGACCGGACGGTGCGCCCCTTCAGCTCGTTATGCACGCCACGAGCACAGACGGTATGCAGACCTGGGTGAAGCACCCGGAACTCACTTTCGGCGCCCCGGACGGCTACGAGTCCGGCGACTGGCGGGATCCCTTCGTCTTCCGGGACGAGGCCGCGGGCCAGTGGCGGATGCTGCTGGCGGCCCGGCACTCCACCGGGCCGGAACGTCGGCGCGGTGTCATAGCCCAGTGCGTCTCCAGCGACTTGGTGACCTGGCAGCACACCGAACCGTTCTGGGACCCGCGCCGCTACATCACCCATGAATGCCCGGACGTCTTCTCTTGGGGCGACTGGTGGTACATGGTCTACTCGGAGTTCTCCGAATCCTTCACGACCCGGTACCGCATGGCCAGGAGCCCCGACGGCCCCTGGAGCGTACCGACCCTGGACAGCATCGACGGCCGTGCCTTCTACGCATCCAAGTCCGCCGAACGCGACGGACGCCGCTTCTTTTTCGGCTGGATCGCCAGCAAAGAAGGCAACACCGATGACGGGCCCTGGCAGTGGGCCGGCACGATGTCGGTCCTGGAAGCCCGGCAAAACCCCGACGGAACCCTGGGATTCGCCTTGGCCGCCGAACTCGTTGACAGCTTCTGGGAGGACGTCCCGGTATCCCTGACGAACGAGCTGCCGACACGACTGGACGTACCGGACGGGTACACCGCCATCGTCTCCGACGAAGAACTGCCCAGCCAGTTCTACGCCACGGCAGTCCTGGACATCGGCCCCAACACCACCGAATGCGGTCTGTTGCTGCGCTCAAGCCAGGACGGGGACCAGTCCTACGTTCTGCGCCTGGAACCGAAGCGCGGCCGCATGGTGTTCGACCGGTGGCCGCGGAAAGTCACCGGTGACGCGCAGTGGCATGTCTCCGGGGACACGCCATTCGACATCGAACTGGAGCGCCCCTGCGACCTGACTCCCGGAGAGCACACCCTCGAACTCGTCGTCGACGGGGACCTGTGCGTCGCCGTTTTGGATCGGCAGGTAGCTCTCAGCACCAGGATCTACGACCTGCCGGCGGGGCGGATCGGCGTCTTCGCCGGGGAGGGGTCCGCAACTCTTACCGAACTTCAGGTACGTAAGCGCACAGACACCTAAACACCCACACCACTTTCGGCTCGAATCAAAGGAGATTTATCCCATGAAGAAGCTATTCCGAACAGCTGCCGTGGCAGCGGCCGCAGCCCTCGCTCTGGCCGGATGCGGCAGCGGAGGAGCCAGCGACCCTTCCAACGTCAGTCCCACCGGGGAAGTCAAGCCCCGTGAGATTTCATGGCTGCTGTCCCGGCCGGCCGACGGGGCCGTCATCAACATCATGAAGAAAATCGCGGACGACTACGCCAAGGACCACCCGGGCTTCTCGCTCAACCTGATCACCACCCCGGACAGGCCCTCCTACATCCAGAAGCTTGAGACCCTGGCCGCCGCGAACAAGCTTCCCGAGCTCTTCGACACCGACGCCACACCCTTCGCCCAGCAATTGGCCAAACAGGGCAAGATGGTCGACGCCGAAAAGCTGCTCAAATCCCTTGGCGTCTACGACAGCTACCGGCCCAGCGCGCTTGACTACCAGCGCTTCGACGACGGGTCCCTGAACATGATTCCATTCCAGTTCGAGCTGGAGTTCATCTGGTACAACAAGGCCCTGCTGCAGCAGGCCGGCGTCCCGGTGCCAAAGTCGCTGGATGACATCCCCGCGATGTGCACCGCCCTGCGCGGCGCCGGCATCACACCGATCGCCATCGACGGGCAGGACCAGTGGCCACTGGAACGCTACGTGGCCTACCAGGCGTTCAGGGAGGCGGGTCCCGACTTCCTCCAGAAACTGAAGAGAGGCGAGGCGAAGTTCTCCGATCCTGCCGGGAAGAAGGCCGTTGACTGGATGGCTGCGCTCGGAAAGGCCAAATGCTTCCAGGACGGCTTCTCCTCGCAGGGCTACTCCGATGCCCAAAACCAGTTCACTTCCGGCAAGGCGGCCATGTACAACATCGGCACGTGGGAACTGCCAAGCCTGGCGACAGACAAGCTGAACCCCGAGGTTCGGGACAACATCGATTTCATGACCCTCCCAACAACTGAGGGATCAGTCACCGCTGCCAACGAATACGTCTCGCCGTCCGGAATCGGCATGGCCGTGAACTCCAAGACCTACGACCCGCTCGTAAGCGACTTTCTGAAGTTCGCACTGACGAAGTACCCCTCGGAGTATGCGGCCACCGGCGCGCTGTCACCGACGACCGACGTGCAGACTGCCACCCCGGCGAATGCGACTCCGCTGTACAAGAAAGCCCTCGAGACGGCCAACGACCTCGGCGACCAGCAAGCCATGCCATGGGATACCCAGCTGGACCCGACGACTGACTCCCGGCTCAAGCAGGAGCTCGTGCTCCTCGTCCAGGGCGACATCACGCCCGAACAGTTCACTAGCACGATGGACAGCACCATCGCGCAGAACGCACCGAAGTTCTTTAAATAACACGTAGCGGTGGGGGGCTTCGGCCCCCCACCCGAAAGGCCTCGCCATGCTCCCCAACAGGTCGCGACTTTCAGTCCTGGTATTCCTGCTCCCGCCACTGCTTCTCTACGGCGCAGCAGTACTGATCCCGATTCTCCAATCGCTGTTCCTGAGCTTCTTCTCCTGGAACGGCATCAGCGATATGGAGTTCGTGGGCCTCACCAACTATGTGCGGATGTTTACCGGAGACGACATTTTCTGGCGCTCCTTCTTCAACGCCCTCGGTTATCTCGCCATCTGCCTGGTCCTGCAGCTCGGCGGCGCCCTTCTCGTCGCCAGCCTCCTGACCTCGCTGCGCCGCGGCCGCGAACTCATTAAGACTCTCTACCTGCTGCCGGCAGTGATCTCAACCGTGGCAATCGCGTTCCTGTTCGTGCGCATCTACTCGATCGAACCGGTCGGCCTTCTAAACCAGCTGCTGCACTGGATCGGGCTCGGCGCCCTTGAACACGCATGGCTCTCTGACGTGAACACCGTGCTTGCCGCGGTATCGGTACCGGAAGGCTGGCGCTTCACCGGCCTCTACATGCTCATCCTCTACGCGGCATTGCTGTCTGTTCCGCTGGAACTTGAGGAAGCCGCCCGCCTGGACGGCGCGTCGCGGTGGCAACTGTTCACCAAGATCCGTTTCCCCCACATCCGGCCCGTCTGGATCACCACCACCATCATGGCGACCACCTACGGCCTGCGCGGATTCGACATTCCCTACCTGATGACGAACGGTGGCCCCGGACAGTCCTCGGAGCTCCTGACCACCTATATGTACAAGACAGCATTCACGAGCACCGACTTCGGATATGCCAGCACCATCGCCGTATTCATCGTCGTCGAATGCCTGGTTGCCGTAGGACTCATCCTCTTCATGCTCAAACGAAAGGCGGACGCATGACCGCGCCAGCAGCCCCGGTTACCAGGGCCATCACAGCGCCAGCCCCATCAGACAGCCAGCCGCCGCTCCGCAGGCGGCGGAAGCCCAACCTGTTCAGCACTCTGTCAAGAGTGCTGATTGCCCTCATCGTCATCGTGCAGGTCTACCCTCTGGCCTGGCTGTTCATCACCAGCCTTCGCACCGAGCACGACTTCGCGACCGGGGACCCCTTCGCCCTGCCCACCTCGCTTACTTGGGAGAACTACGCCCGCGCTTTCGAGACTGGCAACCTGGGGATGAACATCCTCAACAGCTTCATCGTCACAATGGGCGCGAACCTCCTGATCGTGCTCCTGGGAATGATGGCCGCCTACGCGCTCCAGGTCCTGGGCTTCCGCTTCAGCAAGTTCGTCCGCGGCCTGTTCCTGATCGGCATCATCGTGCCGGTCCAGATCTCGCTCGTACCGCTCTTCATCGACTACTCCACGATCAACCTGCTCGACACCTACCCGTCGATGATCATCCCCTTGGCTGGATTCGCCCTTCCCATGTCGATCTACCTCTTTTGCTCCTTCTTTGAGTACATCCCGCGGGAAACGTACGAGGCGGCGTCTCTTGACGGAGCGGGACCGTACCGCATCTTCGGACTTATCACCCTGCCCCTGTCGGTAAACACTGTTGTGACGGTCGTGCTGGTCAACAGCATCTTCATCTGGAACGACTTCATCTTCGCCAACACCTTCGTCCTCTCCGAGGAACTGAAGACCATCCCGCTGGGTCTGCAGAACTACATCGGAGCCATGGGCAAAACCGACTGGACAGCCACGTTCGCGGCCGTCTGCGTCACCATCACGCCCCTGTTGCTGGTCTTCCTCGTGCTCAACAAGGCCATGATCCAAGGCCTTGAGAGCGGGGCGACCAAAGGATGACGGCAGGAACAGACGGATATACTCCTGAAGGAGGGCACATGATTTCGCAGGAGAATAACTCGGTCACGCCGCTGGGGGCGGCTGCCCCGCTGGAACGTCCCCCACGCACTCAACCCGTCACCCTCCGGCAAGTTGCCGAGGCCGCCGGTGTCTCAACTGCCACCGTTTCTCTGGTCGTGAACAAGAAGAAGGCCGCACGAATTTCCGACGAGACCCGCAAGCGGGTGCGGGACGCGATCCGGGACCTGGGTTACCGGCCAAATGCCATGGCGCAAACCCTGGTCAGCGGCAGTTCCCGATTCATCGGCCTGGTCGCCGACGCCATCGCCACCACTCCTTTCGCCGGCCAGATCATCCACGGCGCCCAGGATGAGGCCTGGAAGCACGGCTACGCCCTTCTCATCGCCAACACCGAAGGCAACCGCGAACTTGAGACGGACGCGATCGCGATGATGCTCGAGTACAAGGTCCGCGGCATTCTTTACTCAACCTGGTTCCACCGAGCCACGGACGTGCCGGCATCTCTCCGGGAATCGGACTTCGTCCTCGTCAACTGCTTTTCTGCGGAACACGGCGCCAGAGCTGTCGTCCCGGATGAAATACAAGGCGGACGTTCAGCCACCGAAATCATGCTGAAGCATGGCCACCGCCGAATCGCGTTCATCAATGCCACCATCCCCGCCCCAGCAAAGGACGGACGACTCCAGGGCTACAAGGAAGCGCTGGAAGCCGAAGGCATTCCGTTCGATGCGGGCCTGGTCCTGGAGGCCTATCCAGATCAGGAAGGCGGGTACGGAGCGACCGAGGAACTCCTCAAACGCGATGTCACGGCCGTGTACTGCTACAACGACCGAATGGCGATGGGGCTATACGACGGACTACGCGAGCGCGGGCTCGCCATACCAGACGACATTGCAGTGGTGGGATTCGACAACCAGGAAGTCATCGCCGCCCACCTCCGGCCACCACTTTCCACCGTATCTCTACCCCACTACGAACTGGGCGCCGCCGGAGTGAGAATGCTCCTGGGCCTTGAAGAAGCACAGGCCACTGCCCCCACAAAGATCTACTGTCCCACTGTGGAACGGAACTCGGTACGGGCACTGGCCCCCGCCTAGCCACCGTCCCCCAGCCCTCGCGTCCGAAGGCGGCTGGTCGGCGTTGAAGGTTTTTTACTGCGTCTCCAGTGGAAACTCAGCGACGCTTGTAAATCCTCATTGTGGTGACTGCCCAACGGGTCCACCATGATGCTATGAACGCTGAAACACCCAAGGCGGCGGAGTTGAGCCTTCCCCAGGCTTTCCTCCTTCTGGCTACGAACGACAAAAACGGCAAACCTGAAGTGCCCTTGTTCGCACTCAGGACCACGGTGGCAGGGGCAATATTGGCCGAGCTGGACCTGCTCGGTGCGGTCGGGCTGCAGGGGAAGTATGTCAGGGCTACCGGCACCGACCCCACGACGGACTTCCAGCACGAACTGGAGCTCATCCGCGGCAAATCCCGGCCCCGCACCCCCAAATGGTGGGTCTCCGTGCTGGACAGCCGCGCCGAAGTGCAGAGCGTCTACGAGGGAATGGCATCACTGGGCATCGTGGAACATGTCGGTGAAAAGCACCTGAGCCGGTTCCGGCCCGTGCGGTACCCGCATAAGGATCACGCTCCGGAGGCGGCGCTACTTGAAAAGATCGAGGCCGCACTCAGCGGTGCGCCGGCCGATCTCGAAGCGCCTGATTCCGAGGCCACAGATGCTGAGGCGCCTGATTCCACGAAGCCTGGTGCCGGGGCGCCTGATGCCAAGCCTGACGCCAAGCCTGATGCCAAGACGCCCGATGTCAGGACCACAGTGCTGATCGCCCTGCTTCAGGCAGCCGGACTGCTCGGCAAGCTCTTCCCGGCAGCAGACCTAACCCGGGCAAGTGAGCTGGCGAGGGACTACTGGCCCACCCGCGCCGCGGAGGACGAACTTCGTCTGACCCGACTGGCGGAGGAAGAAGCCGCTACCTTGTGATGCTGCCTTAAGGTGCCGGAAACGGCGAACGGTCGACGGCGGGACGTCCCGCCGTCGACCGCTTACGCCGCTGTTTTTGGCAAGCGTGCTCCATCGCCTTGCTTGGGCCATTGAGCCAGATACGCGCCGCATCCACTGATCAGGCCGGGAGCCACCCTCACGACCGGGGAACGAATGACTCTAATCGGGCCGGATCAGATGAGGCCGAGCTCGGCGAAGGCGGCAACGAGACCTTCCTGACGGGGAGGAGCGGCCGTGCGGTCGGCAAGCGCCACCAGCTCCGGGAGCGATCCTTCGATGGCGATGCCGACGCCCGCGTAGGCGATCATCTCCAGGTCGTTGGCACCGTCGCCCACCGCAATCGTGTCCGCTTGGGCGATGCCCAGATGGGCGGCGACGGCCGCGACGCCGTCGGCCTTGCTGATTCCGCGCTGGTACAGTTCTCCCGCATGCCGGCCCTCGTCCGCCACCGAATTGGCGACCACTGCAATGTCCCCGCCGATTTCCCCGACCAAGCTCTCCATTGCAACGGGGGAGTCAAACACGGAGACCTTAGCGAACGGCACGTCGGCACGGTTGGAGGTGGTGCGCACCGCCCGGAGGATGTCGGACGAACCTACCGGGCCTTCGGGTGCCTGCTCGAAGTGGGCGTCAAGGATGGCCCGCAAACGTTCCAGCGCCGCAGGTGGTACGTGCAGCGCCTCCTGCGCTTCCAGGACATATACGGCGTCGTGCGCGTCCAGCGCCCGGACCGTCCTGGCCGCAAGATCCGCCGGAAAGCGCCGGTCCACGAGGACCGTCCCGGCCACCTCGGCGTAGGCGCCGGCGCTGGCCACGAGGCCGTCGAAACCCGCGGCGAGGATGCTCGGGGGCAACATAGACACTGGGCGCCCCGTGCACAAG
Organism: Arthrobacter sp. ISL-69; assembly: GCF_018613775.1. Lineage (NCBI taxonomy): Bacteria > Bacillati > Actinomycetota > Actinomycetes > Micrococcales > Micrococcaceae > Arthrobacter > Arthrobacter sp. ISL-69. Next base: position 87,187 of record NZ_JAGGPO010000005.1, on the reverse strand, counting down.
AAGACTCGGTGTCCGGCCTGCCGCGCCGCCTGTACAGCGCGCACATGGCCTTCAGGTACGACGCCGTAGTCCGCGTAGGTGCCGTCCACGTCAAGGAAGACAGCCCGGACAGTTCCAGTGGTGCTCAGCGTTGCGCTCATGCTCCCGGATCATACCCACCCGCAACATCCCGACCTAACGGGTACCTCATCACGACGCGTCTGCGCCCAGGGCGACCGAGGGCTGGTGAGTCGGACGACGGCGGGACGTCCCGCCGTCGTCCGCCACACGCTGGCTGATCCGTCCGTTCTCCGAAAATGCACCGCAAAGGCGCCACCCGTATAGTTTCAAGCCCGGCCGTAATCCTTCCCTGATAAGGGAAACAGCCGGATTGCATTGCAGGAACAAGGAAATCGCAGGACCTACGGAGGCGGATCTCTGATGGCGGGAATGCCACCAGCCACGGTTGAAGTGAGTGACAGCCTGGTCCAGGGCCTCGTCCGGGACCAGCGGCCCGACCTCGGCGACCGGCCTTTAGCGCGGGTTGCGAATGGCTGGGACAACGCGACCTTCCGGCTCGGCGACGACCTGGCCGTCCGGCTGCCGCGCAGGGCGGAGGCCGTTTCGCTCATACTGCATGAGCGGCGCTACCTTCCCGACATAGCCCGCCGTTCCCCGGTTGCGGTTCCTGTCCCCGTCCATGCCGGCCAGCCGACGTTGGACTTTCCTTGGCCGTGGAGCATCGTGCGGTGGGTCCCCGGAGCCGCCGCGGCGGACGTCGGCCCGGCAGAACGCGGGCCGGCCGCTGAAGGCCTGGCCGATTTCCTCCTGTCCCTCCACGTGCCCGCCGAATCCGGCGTCCCGGTGAATCCATTCCGCGGCGTGCCGCTGACGGACCGTGACTCTGCGGTGGTGGAACGGCTCGGGGACCGCGAACGCTACCCGCAGGCAGCAGCATTGGGATCGGTGTGGGCGCAGGCCTGCGCCGCTAAAGCGTGGGATGGTCCGGCGATGATGCTCCACGGGGACCTTCACCCGGGAAATATCCTGCTGGCCGACGACGGCTCGCTGGCCGGCGTCATCGATTTCGGCGACGTCGGGGCAGGTGACCCAGCGGTCGATCTGGCGGTGGGGTGGCTGATGTTCGACGCCGGCGCCCGCCACCGCTTCATGGACGCCTTTGGCCCCGCAATGGAAGGGGACACCTGGATGAGGGCCCGCGGCTGGGCTCTCATCCTGTCCACCGCCATGCTGAGCAACTCCGACGATAATCCGCGGATGTTCGCCGTCGGGGAGTTCGGGATCAGGCAGATCCTGGAGGGCTGACCTTGCTGCAACTCTGATGCCGGCTTTATTGTCAGTGCCTGCTGACATGCTGTGGGTATGGACAGCAGAGCGGTTGCGGAGACGTTGGAGGCCATGGCGGCCTCCCTGGTTGCGCTGGCTGCATTTGCCGGTCGCGCGGCCGGGAACGACGCCGGAAACCTGGCCTCGACTGGTGCTGACCCTCTCCAGGAGGAAGCGGACGCGTGCCTGGACGGCATGGCTGTGGTGGCCCGCGTGGAGGCCGGAATGGCCGCCCTGAAAGTGCACTTCGCCGGCGGATACGCCCACGCTGCCGCAGCCATGGCGGCCCCGGCCGCCTCCCCGCAGGAGCGCACCGCCCAGGAAATGGCGGTGACAGCGGAGGTGGCCTGTGTCCTGACTGTGAGTGAAAGATCGGCAGCGGCCCTCCTGGCAGAGGCAGCCACCCTGATCACCGGGTTGCCCCTGACGCTGTCTGCGCTGCGGTCAGGGAGCATTTCGTGGCAGCACGCGCGAGTGATGTGTGATGAAACATCCGGTCTGGACCCCGCCGCGGCTGCTGCCTTGGAGGCTCATTTCCTCGACCCCGAAGCTCCCTTTGCTGCGCGTGGCTGCCCGGCGGGACAGCTGGTGCCGGGTAGGTTCCGGGCCAAAGCGCGGAGCTGGCGCGAGCGTCACCATCCTGTAAGCATCGAAGCGCGCCACAGCAAGGGCGTGCAGGACCGTCGGTTGGAATATGTCCCGGACCGGGACGGCATGGCCTGGCTCTCTGCCTACGTGACCGCGGATGTGGCCGCGGCTGTTTGGTCGCGTGCCACGGAAGCAGCGCGTGCCCTGCAGGGGCCGGCCGAATCCCGGACTCTGACCCAGCTCCGTGTGGACGTCGCCGCTGACTGGCTGCTGGTGGGGGTGGCGGCAGGAACCCCGTCTCCCAAGGCACAGGTATTGGTGACTGTTCCGGTGTTGTCGCTCCTGGGCGCCGTGACGGAACCGGCCACGCTGGATGGGTATGGTCCAATTCCGCCGAGCATGGCCCGTCGGCTGGTCGCGGATGGTGCCGGATCATTCCTGCACGTGCTGACGGATGCGCGCAGCGGAGCGCCGCTGGAGATCGGACGCACCAGCTACCGGGTCCCGAAGGCGATGCGCCAATGGTTGCGGCTTCGGGATGGCCGGTGCCCGTTTCCCGGCTGCAACAACCACTCCTTGGATAATGAAGCCGACCATCTGCTGGCTTGGTCCGAGGGCGGCGGCACCGGCATCTCCAACCTGGGCCAGCCATGCCGGAGACACCACAGACTCAAACACACCACGTCGTGGAGGCCGGTTGACGCCACCCGGGACCAGCCACCCGGCTGGATCTCACCTGCGGGACGCTCCTATCCCAGCGAACAACAGGACTGGGAACCACCACACTGGCCGGACAACCCCGGGCGCGCGGGCGAAGACCCGGAGTGGGAACCGCCCGACTGGCCGGACGTACTTGCCTGTGCCACCGGTCTCGGACAGACCGGGCCACCACTACCGGTCGATCCCTTGCCGGACTGGGCGCTATCCATCGCGGCGTAGGATCGACGCTGCACCGTCCTGCCCGCAGCGGACCCTATACTCAAGAGTCCAATCCGGACGGCCTTATCGGGGGAGACATGGACGACCGAACTAGTGTGCCTGCACAGGAAACGCACGGACTGCCGCTGGTGTACCTGGAAGTGCCGCACCAATCCGGTTTGCAGGGTGCTGCGACATCCAAACTCCTGAATACGGGGCTTACTGCGGCTGAAGCTCACGTCGTCTCGGAACCAGCCCCCGTCCAGTACGCCACCACATCACAGAAACGCGCCCGGGATCTCTTGGGTGTTACGTGGATCCTGGCGTGCATTACCGCAGGCGTGCTGTTTGGCGTCTACGAAGACGCAGCTGACGGACCCTACCCGGGGGAAGCGGACTGGGCGCTTGTGGTGCTGGGAATCATCGCGCCATTCGCTCTCGTCTTCAGCTTCTACCCGCATTGGCAGGGATGGCGGCACAAAAAGCGGCACAAGGCGTGGCTTGCCCGATTCATCGCATCATGGCCGCTGCGCGAAAAGCTGGCCAGCGTGGAGAGCATCCCAGACGTGTGGCAGCGCATCACCGTGGGCACCATGGCTGACACACTGGTGGCAGATCGCGAGGCCATACTGCTGCAGGGCGGCGACGCATCAGGGGAGGTTCCCGCCCGGTTGCTGTCCGACGCCCTCACCGCAGTGGGCACCTATGCCCGGGCGGCAACTCAGGATCCAGACTTGCAGGCGGCGGCCCAGCAGGCTGTTGACCGGTTTAGCGAGCTGGCCGGACGACGGCGGGAACACCCCCCGCTGTCAGACCCACCGTCAGTCCCCGGTCAACAGCTGCGGCGGCGCCGCAACGGACCCTTCAACGACGTCGGCAGCCTGCCGGAATAGCTGTGGACCCGGATTCATGGACATTCCCCTGGTCAAACTCAAGCGGACGACGGCGGGAAGTTCCGCCGTCGTCCGCTTCCTGCCTGAGATGGTTCAGGGTATTTCCGGCATGCTCTTCAACCGCGTAGTGCTGGCGAAGCTCCAAATGGCGTGGTCGAGTTCATTCTGCTTTGCGCCAAGCGTCTCGGCAGCCTCCTTGACCAAGGATCCCGCAAATTCAGACAACACCGGCCGCCGGACTGCGCGCCCCACGAACTCGGTGAGCCACGTGTCCGCCTTCACGCCCTCGTGACTGAGAAGCATGGTGAAGTACTCCCACGTGACGGGGCCGAGGCCTGAAACGCCGGTGTACTGATGTCTGTGTTCAGGGTCATGGGGCCTTACGTGCGCTAGCTCGGTGACTCCGATGGCAGTAAAGCGCTTAGCCGCTTCCACGATGGCGAAGGCTTTGGTCTTTCCGGAGTGGACCTTCTGGCGGTTCAGAATCCTTTCGAGCGCGACCGGGTCGTGGTTCGCGAGATGCTTCATCTTTTCTGCGCCTGTGATGTCTTCTGAATGTTTCTGGTATCGCAGAACCGCTCCGCGTGCCCCTGTCCACGAACCATCTTTGCGTTCCCGGCCATAGCGGAATCGGATCGACATGACAGCGTCGACCAATGCGAGGTCCAAACGGTCGGGATAACCGCCGGGCCACTTCTTCCAAGGCGTTGGCATGGCGGCAATCGCGAGGAGAAGCAGGTCCAGGTCAGTGGCCGCCGCGCTCACAGGTAGCTCTTGACGCTCGCACGCAGGGCTTCGGTGTGCTCGTAGATCTCTTCCAGCGAGCTGATCGGCACCCGAGTCTCTTCTTTGTTGTCATCGAATATTCCGATGTACTTCTGCGTGCGGTTGAAGTGCAGGCGTGCGATCGGCTTGCGGTTGTTATCGTCCAGCAGTACCGAGAAGTAGGACTTGGCATCCCGTTGGATCACGCGGGCCGGCTTAACCTCACTGCAGACGATGGCCCGGACGATCTGGTAGCCCTCAATTTCCTCGAGCGTTGTTTCCAGGCCGTCAGCGTCGGCCAGGTCGGCTTCGGCCACAGGTGCGCTGGTGACGCTGGCAGCGGCGGCGGCGTCGTCATTTTGCGGGAAGCTCGGGGCTCCGAGGGCCTTCTTGAGGCGCTCGTTCACTTGGTCATTCAGGAATTGCTTGGATGCCTTGATTACTAGAGCGGTGAACTGCTCGCGCACTTTCTGTGTATAAGCGCCTGGATATACGCGTCCGGTAAGGAACTTGATCCACTCATCCTCCGGTTCCCTGAATTGCGCCGCCAGCGTCCTTTTGAGTTCGCCGATGTATTTCAGTTCACCGGCGGCGCTGATGATCGAGTCGAGATCAAAAACATCCTTGGATAGTTTTTGAAGTTCCGGAATGAGCGACTCGTCAATGTCGTTCAGATCGAGCACAAGGAACGGTTTCGCGTCCATGCGGTTCGGTGCATCGAGGTCAGTGAAGAATTGGTACACTCACCATTGGTGAGGATTGCGATCCTGGCGGTGGTGACGGCAAAGTACCGAAAAAGCTGGGACGCATGCTCGATCTTCACGGGCTCCGTGGACTTCTTGCACTCGATCAGCATCTGGACCTCGCCGTTTTTGACGATCGCATAGTCGATCTTCCCGCCCTCCTTGAGACCTACGTCCGCGATGAATTCCGGAACGACTTCCATGGGGTTGAAGACGTCGTAGCCGAGAATTGTGGGAATGAAGGGCATGACAAATGCATTCTTTGTGGCCTCTTCAGTTTGGATCGCATCCCGCTGTTGGCGCACCTTTGCTGCCAGTGCTGACAGCTTTTCTGCAAACTCCATTTGTCCCCCTTGAAAAATGTTGGTGCTGCCAACCGTAGCTCAGCACTGTGCCAATTTGGGCCAAAGGCGCCTAATGAAGTGCGAAAGGTGCTGGTAGTCCCAGCTTGCGGCCCAAGCCTCGGACCGCTGATGCAGGCCACCGCCCCCACAGCCCTTCGCCTGCGACTCGTGAGACTCCGCTATGGGCTGCACCACAGCCGCCTGTCCGCCGGAAGATGTAGTGTCACGGTGAAGATTGCCTTGGTTCCAGATGGCGCCGCGCTGGCTTGGACCGAGGAGGGGCGCGGGGAACCGTTGCTCCTGATTGCCGGTCAAGCAACGGCCATGGACGGCTGGGGGCCGCCTGCGGAGGCGCTGGCCGAACATTTCCGCGTCATCCGGTTTGACCACCGGGGGATCGGCGGGAGCAGCAATGGCGACGCCGACCGCTACACCACGAGGCTCCTGGCAGCCGATGCGGCCGCTGTCCTAGAGGCCGCCCGCGTTGACAGCGCCCCACGTGTACAGCCATTCCATGGGCGGGAGGATCGCCCAGTGGCTCGCCATTGATCATCCACAGAGTGTTCGCGCGCTCATCCTCGCCGCAACGAGCGGGGGCAAACTGGCCCGCGCCAGCCGGGAGCACGACGCGTGGAGCCGGCTCGGCTCCATCCAATCGCCGACCCTCATTCTGCACGGCACCGACGATGCGCTGACGCCCCTGCCCAACGCCGTCCAGTTGCATTGGCACATACGCCGTTCCACGCTGGTCAAGGTCCCCGGCGCCGGCCATAACCTTCATCTGGACCTTCCCGAAACCCTCCGCTGGATCCGGCAATTCATCGCGGCCAAAGACTCACGCTAAAACGAAAGCGGCCGACGGCGGGACCTCCCGCCGTCGGCCGCTTTCCGACGATTTGTGGTGCTTTTCGGGAAACTGGCATAAAAAATAGAAGTGTGTATGGTATCGGGTAGGTACAAAGCACAGAAAGGTGTGATTCCATTGTCAGGAAAATCGCCAAGGAGCGTCAGCGCCAAGAAGACGGGGAAATCTATTCTCGAAAAACGTGCCGACAAAACGGCAAAAAACGAAACTAGTGAATTCAGTTCGTAAAGCCGCGCAAAAACCAGCGCTAGCCCATGAACACGCCACCTACAACGCCCTCATCGTTCCAGCCCGCCTCACCCAACCGGTGCGCATCGAAACCGTGGACACAGGCACAGCAGCACTGCAGAAACTGGTTGCGGGAAACATCGAATCCATGACTGGCGCAGACTGGCATGTCTACCTGAACGACGGGGCAAACCGCATGCCTCCGAACGTCAGAGCCGAAGTGCTCATCCGAGAAGCCGGCGTCTATCTCGAGGACGCCTTCAATGGAACGGCGGTTTTCCTAGGCCACGGGAGTGCGGTGAGGAATTAGACGCGCCGCGCCATCTAATCCGCCTTGCCGAGAATCTTTTCGATTTGCCACTGGCAGCCTGATAAACAAAACCCTGCAAGCCATGAAGGGGCGGGCTGGCGGAATCCCCACAGACTGTGTGGCCAAGAAGCCGAGGCTAATTCCATCTTTTCGGGATATGTACTTGGTTTAGAAATGATAAGAGGACAATGAACTGCGCAGAGTGAGAATCCCAATTGGGAGATGACATATTCCGTTGAGGACGGCCGGAAATCTGCCTGAGATCTAGCCGTCACTGCAAGGCCGTGACGCTAAGGCCGTGCGATGCGTGCCGTCGACTCGCGGATCACGAGCTCGGGCTCGACGACGTAGTGCTGGGCGCGTTCTCCTGTGAGGATCTGGTGGTGGAGCATCTTGAAAGTGGCAACGCCCAGTGCCCGGAAGTCAAGCCTCATTGTGGTCAACGGAGGCGAGAAGTAGGCGGCTGCAGGCATATCGTCAACGCCCACGATTGAAAAATCCTCCGGTGCCCTGGTGCCGCGCCGTTCCAAGGCGCTTATGAAGCCGAGGGCAATCTCGTCGTTGCTTGCAAAGACAGCCGTGAACGTGGCCGGATCCGCCAGCTCGCCAGCGCGATATCCAGAAACCGAGGACCAGTCGTTTGCTACATCGAGGACATGGGGGGTCAGGCCGGCGCTCTGCATGGCGTCGCGATAGCCGCGCTCACGCTCGCGTGCCTCATTACGCGTCGAAGGGCCAGCGACATGGACTATGTCGCGGTGTCCCAACTCGATGAGATGATGGGTCGCTTCCCAGCCGGCAGCGTACGAGTGAGTGCCCGCGGAGCCTTCGTCCGCCGACGGAAGCTCGGAGACCGTTATCAGGGGCGTTGACTGGTCCCAATCGGCGAGCAGCTTGTCGACGTCCGGTAGCGGTGTGGACAGCACAATCCCGTCAACTTGTACCGACTTGAAGTGCGCGAGTGCTCGTCGCGCCTCGACTTCCCAGTCTTTTGCTTCGAAGTCGAGATCAAGCTGAGCGATAGTGAGGGTGACGTCGGCCTCGCGTGCCGCAAGTCCCAATCCGGTGAGCACGCCTGCGCTCCCGTAGTTGAAGGCGCCCATGGCTAAAACGCCGACAGAGTTTGTCCTGCTCGTGCGAAGCGCGCGGGCGGACTGATTCGGGACGTACCCAAGTTGTTCGATTGCATCGGTAATCCGCTTGCGCGTCTCGGCCCGCACATAGCCGACACCGGTGAAATAGCGCGAAACCGTCTGACTTGAGACGTTGGCCAGTCTGCCGACATCAGCCATGTTCGGCCGTGCCGCGGTCCGTACTTTTGTCACCCGTCTCCTCTTCCAGAGCTACTACTCATCAAAAGTTTACGATCACCCACGAATACGTTGCGTTCGCGCCCACCAATGGTCGAAAACGGTGTTGCGGCTTCGCTGGCGCCTGGGAGACCCCAAGTTCTCTTTTCATTAATAATTGGTCAACCGGTTGACGTGAGTTATCGTAAACCCACATACTCGTTGTGGGTCAGGTCACATACGCGGCGTTCTCAGCAGGGTTCGCCGAGATATCCGTGACGAAGCACCCTCAATTACCCCTACGAAAGGACGCGACGATGCGTTTGCTTGCCAAAGGCGCTGTTGCTCTTACGGCCATTGCTGTGCTGGCCGGCTGTTCCGCCGGCTCAGGATCCAATGCCTCAGGCAAAACCCAGCTGGACTGGTGGGTGATCAACCCGAGCTCCCCGACTGCGGCGAAGGCCCAAGACAAGATCATCCAGGATTTCGAAGCTTCCAACCCTGACATCACGGTTAAGAAGACGAATCGTGCTGTGGACGCACACAAGGACGCCCTGCGCACCGCGATTGGTACTTCTGCGGCGCCGGACATTTACGACTTCTGGGCAGGTCCAGGCCTCGGCGGGGAACTGGTCAAGAACAACGCCAGCATCGATCTGTCCAGCCGGTACACCGAGTACAAGTGGGAGAGCCGGTTCACGGAGGCCGCCCTTGAGCCGGTCAAACAATACGGCGGTTTCCACGGTGTGCCCTGGAAGCTCAACGGTGAGGCCATGTACTACAACAAGGCTTTGTTCGAACAAGCTGGCATCACGAAACTGCCAGCGACCATTGACGAGCTGAACGACGCCGCTGCCAAGCTGAAGGACGCCGGCATCACGCCGATCCAGTTCGGCGGAACCGTCAATTGGCACGTGATGCGCCTGCTCGATACCTTCCTCGAGGGCTATTGCGGGGCGGAGACTTTCGACAAGCTGGTCACCAAGCAGGCGAACTGGGGTCAGGAAGAGTGTGTGACCGAGTCCTTCACGAACCTTCAAAAGTGGTCAAAGGACTACTTCAACCCCGGCTTCATCGGCATCAATAATGACGAGTCCTCCGCCCTCTTCTTCAGCGGCAAGGCAGCGATGGCCCTTGAAGGCGACTGGTTCAATTCCCAGATCAAGGACAAGGCCAAGGTCGAGGACTTCGGCGTGTTCCCCTTGCCGACAGGTACAGGCCGCATGTACGGCTTCGAGCAGGCCATGTACGTCACCAAGGACAGCAAGAACGCGGATGCAGCGGCCAAGTTCCTGGACTTCATGATGTCCACCCCGGTCCAGAAGGAGACGCTGGGTACGTTCTCGACGCAATCGGTAAACAAGGAAGTCAAGCCCACCGAGACGGACGAACTCAGCACGTCCTGGGCGGGCATCTTCGCCAACGCCAAGGGCCTGTACATGAACAACGACCAGAACCTCAGCCAGTCCCAGACCACTGAGTACTGGCGCATCCAGAATCTGGTTGCCACCGGCGGTCTTGACCCGGCCAAGGCCGGGGCAGAGTTCCAGAAGTTCCTGGATACGAGCAAATAGCTCCTTCGCTCAGGGGTGGGGCTGTGTGTTCCGCACGGTCCCACCCTTCAGCCCCATGACCGATCCAAAGATCAAAGGCGACTCTTTTGTCTAAGCTCACAGCCACGCGCCTCCAGACGCACCCAGTTCCTGTTCCGCGGCAACCTCCGAAGAAACCACTCCTGAAGCGCCTTGTCAGCGGTGGGTTCATCGCAGCCCTGCCCTTCCTTGCCCCTGCTCTGGCCGCATATGTTGTCTTCGTCATCGGCCCGATGGTCAGCGCGGTGCGCCTGAGCCTCTACGAATGGTCAGGCTTCAACACTGACCCGCAGGTGTTCGTCGGGTTCCAGAACTATGTCCGTCTGTTCACCCAGGACGCGGTGTTCTGGACGGCCCTGCAGAACACTGTCATCTGGGTTCTCCTGTCTTTGGTCATTCCAACCACCCTCGGCCTGGTGATGGCGCTGGCCCTGAACCGCCCGATCTTCGGCCGGAACCTTTTCCGCTCCGTCTTTTACATCCCGGGGGTGCTGGCGCCGATCGCCATCGCGAACATGTGGCGCTGGATGTACAACCCGAATTACGGCGTATTCTCAGAACTCGCAAAGGCCTGGCATCTCGGCGACGGTTCAGGCGTTACCTTCCTCAGCGACCCCAAGGTGGCCATTTACGCCATCTTCGCTGCGTTCGTCTGGCAGATCGCCGGCCTGAACATGGTCCTCTTCCTTGCCGGTCTGCAAAGCGTGTCCAAGGAACTCGTTGAATCGGCTCGCCTGGATGGCGCCAACAACTGGAAGGTCTTCCGCCACGTCACGTTCCCGGCCCTCCGCCCCACCATCGTGGTCGTCATGGTGCTGACCATCGTGCACTCCATCAAGGTCTTCGACCTCGTAGTCGGCATGACCGGCGGCGGTCCCGCCCAATCCTCACAGGTGCTGGCACTCTGGTCCTACTCCCAGTCATTCCTCCAGCACGACTTCGGAATGGGCAATGCGATAGCCACGGTGCTGCTCGCCATCACCCTTGTCCTTGTCATCCCCTACCTGATCTGGTCCACCAAAGGAAACGAAGACTGATGAGCACCCTCACTCTCAGGCCCGCAAAGCACGCCCACGGGACCTCGCGCCCACGCCCCAGTGTCGACTACGTCAGGGTCGGACTGTGGCTCGCACTGGCCGTCACCATGGTCATCTGGGCCATGCCCCTGATTTTCGTGATGTTCACTTCACTGAAATCCGAAGCCGCGATCTTCTCCACCTCGTCCTTCTCCCTGCCTGCCGCCGCCGAATGGCAGAACTACGCCGATGCGTTGGAGACTGGAAACCTCCTTGCCGCCGGCGGCAACAGCCTCCTCATTGCCGCCATCAAGGTTCCCTTGGGCCTGCTCTTCTCAGCAGCTGCGGCCTTTGGCTTGTCCCGGATCCGCTTCAGGCACAGCAAACTGATTCTGGGGGCCTTCGCGCTGGGTTCCATGGTTCCGATCCAGGTCGCCCTCGGACCGCTGTTCAAAATCATCCTGGACCTGGGCATGCTCAACAGCCCGCTCGGCGTGATCCTCCCGTATATCGGGTTCGGGCTGCCCATCCAGATCTTCATCCTCCACGGCTTCTTCAGCGCCATACCCAAGGAAATAGACGAAAGCGTCCGCGTGGACGGCGGCGGCAACTGGCGCCTCTTCTGGCAGATCATCCTTCCCCTGTCCAAGCCCGCTCTCGCCGCGCTGTTCATCCTGGACTTCGTGGCCACCTGGAATGAATACGCCATCGCCTTGGTGATCCTGCAGGACCAGGCAGCCCAGACAATTCCGCTGGCCATCCAGGGCTTCCAGTCCCAGTTCACCAGCTCCTACGGCCCGTTGAACGCCTTCACGATCATGTCGATCCTCCCGGTGCTCATCGTGTACCTGCTATTCCAGCGCTACTTCGTCGAGGGCATGTTCAGCGGCGCCGTCAAGGGCTAACACCGCACATTCGCAACAACTTTCAACGCAGAAAGGCCATCATGGCGACCTTTACCGCAACGACCCCGCTCTTCGAGGTCATGCGTGACCCGGCCGGACACGAGATCCTGGCTCACCACGTGCCCGAGCTCGCGGCCAACCCGCTGCTCCACACCCTGTACCACTATCAGCTCGGCTTGATCCTCGGCACCGAGGAATCCCTGCGCAACGACCCGGCTAAGAAAGCCGAGATCCTCGCAAAGATCGAGGCCCTGCAGCCTTCACCGGCGCCCGACCGTTCCGACCGGAACAACGAACCGGCTGCCGGCTACGAGTCCGAATCGGTGGAACGTGGCAGCGCCCAAGCAGACTTCGCGGCCAAGGGACGGAAATGGCAGCGATACGAGATCACCCTGCAGGGCCCCTCCCACGGCAACCCGTTCACGGAGGTCACCCTGACCGCGGACTTCACCTCCGGAGGAGAAACGCTCACGGTTCCCGGCTTCTACGACGGCGACGGGACATACCTTGTCCGGCTGCTTGTCCCGGCAGAGGGGGAGTGGTCCTTCATCACCCGAAGCAACGCCAAGTCTTTGGAAGCCATCACCGGAAGCTTCACCGCGGCGGCCGCTTCACCGGATGCCCGCGGCGTGGTCCGAGTGGCCGACACGTTCCACTTCGCCTACGACGACGGAACACCCTACCTTCCGATCGGCACAACCTCCTACGTCTGGACCCATCAGGGCGACGCCCGCGAAGAACAGACCCTGCAGTCCCTGAAAAGCGGTCCCTTCAACAAGATGCGCATGTGCGTCTTCCCCAAGTCCTACCTGTTCAACGAAAACGAGCCCGGGATCTACCCCTATGAGGGGACCCTCGAGGACGGCTTCGACTACTCCCGGCCCAACCCCGTCTACTACCACCATCTGGAGAAGCGGATCAGCCAACTGGAACAGCTCGGCATCGAGGCAGACCTGATCCTCTTCCATGCCTACGACCGGTGGGGCTTCTCCACGATGAACGCCGCGGCGGATGACCTGTACGTCAAGTACGTCACCGCCCGGCTGGCGTCCCACCGGAACATCTGGTGGTCGCTGGCCAACGAATTCGACCTCATGTTCGAGAAGACAATCGAGGATTGGGAACGCTTCGCCGCGATCGTGCAGGAGAACGACCCCAACAAGCACCTGCTCTCCATCCACAACTGCCGCCAGATGTATGACCACTCCCGCCCCTGGGTCACGCACGCAAGCATTCAGCGGCTGGACATCTACAAGACCGCCGAAATGACCACCCAGTGGCGGCAGGAATGGCAGAAGCCCGTCGTCATCGATGAATGCGCCTACGAAGGGAACATCGACCAGGGCTGGGGCAACATCACCGGCGAAGAGATGACGCGGCGGTTCTGGGAAGGTGCCATCCGCGGCGGCTACGTCGGACACGGCGAAACCTACGTCCACCCCGACGACATCCTCTGGTGGGCCAAAGGCGGAAAGCTGCACGGCACCAGCCCGGACCGCATCGGATTCCTGCGCCGCATCCTGGAGGAAAGCCCCGCAGGCCACCTCGAGCCACTCCCCGGCCACTGGGATGCGCCCAGCGCCGGCATCAAGGACCAGTACGAGCTGATCTACTTCGGCTTCAACCAGCCCACGTACCGGCGGTTCGTCATGCCTCCGGGCATCCGGTTCCAGATCGACGTCATCGACACCTGGAACATGACCGTGGAAACCCTTCCCGGCACCTTCGAAGGCCGCTTCCGCATAGATCTGCCTGGCCGGCAGTACATTGCCGTGCGGCTTCGCGTCGAGGCCTGACGCCTTGACGGCCGGGGGCGGGTTTCCCTGTCCCCGGCCGGCCATACTTCGCCCATCCCGACCGAAAGCACAAACGTGATCCTCGCCGAGAACCAATCCCGGCTCCTTGCACCGGCTAAAACGATTGAAACCGGCCCGTGGCGGCTGCAACTGCGCGGGGATGAACTGGCCGACATCGAATACCGCGGGCATCCCGTGCTCAGGGCCATCCGGCCCGTGGTCCGCGACCACGACTGGAGGACGCTGGCGCCCATTGTCGAATCAACGACCTGGAACGACGACGGCAGGTTTACCCTGCGGCTCGTCGTCGCGTTCGCCGGATTTGGCCCCGAGTACCGTGCAGAGCTGGCTGTCCGGATTTTCGGCGACGACCTCACAGTGACCTTTGATGGTGTCGCGCCCGGCGACTTGCGCAGCAACCGCATCGGACTGGTGGTCCTGCACCGACCCGACGACGCCGGGCGCAACGTCACCATCACTGCGCCCGACCAGAGCCGCAGCGAGCTCGTATTTCCTACGGCCATCGGACCGCACCAGCCCTTCATGGACATTGCAGCGATGAGCTGGGAACGCGACGGCACCACCTTCGGCCTCGAATTCAGCGGCGACATCTTTGAAACCGAGGATCAGCGAAACTGGACCGACGCCTCCTTCAAGACCTACAGCACGCCGCTGTCACGTCCTTTCCCCGTCACCGTGCATGCCGGAGACCGAGTGCACCAGAGCGTTCGTCTGACCGCCGCACCAGCAGACCAGGCCGCACCAGCAGACCAGGCGGCAGAAGCTCCTTCCCCGGGACCCTCGGCCGAGGTGGTGACGGTGTGCGGACAGGCCCAAGGCCGCGTACCCGCCTTGGGAACGTCGTCGTCCCTGTCTGCTGTCAGACTCAGCCAGGTACCCGGCCTGGGCGCCCTGATCGTCGAAGTTCCGGGAGATGACACCGCCTCAGCCACCCAGATCCTTGGGCATGCCGTGCAGCAGGCAGCAGAGCTGGCAGCTGCGCTGGACGTGAGGATCATCGCGACCGGCCCTGGGGAAATTCGGGCCGTGATGGACCTGCTGCCCTTGGAAAACGCAGTCAGAATCGGCGCTTTCAGCTCCCGCAGCCACGTCACAGAGCCTGACCTGTGGGAGGAGCTGCACTCCGAAGCGCAGCGGCGCGGTTTCACTGGCGCACTCCTAGTCGGGGCCCGCTCCCATTTCACAGAGCTTAACCGTCGGCGGGACTCTGTCCCGTCAAACGCCGATGCCATCACCTACAGCATCACACCCCAGATGCACGCGACCGAAGTACCCCACGTCGTCGAAAGCCTCCCGATCCAGCGGCTACTTGCGCTGAACGCCCTCCGGATCGGGGCGGGGAAGCCCCTTCACATTGGCCCGATTACCCTCAAGGCCCGCTTCAACGCCGTCTCCACCGACGGGGCTTATGACGCGGGGACCATCGAGGAAATGACCACCGACCCGCTGCAGGCGGAAGACTTCACAGCCGCCTGGCTGCTGGGCAGCATTGCGGCCCTGACCCTGCCCGGTGTGGAATCAGTCAGCTATTTCGAGGCCAGCGGAACCAGGGGTCTTCTCACCGACGCTGGCACCCCGACGCCGGCATTCCACCTTCTGCAGAAACTGGCGGCCTTGCGCGGCGCCGAAGTGCTAGAGGTGGAGTGCCCCGTCCCCGGGCTGGTTCTCTACCCGGTCACTGCCGACGCCGGCGTGCTGCTCTTTGCCGCGAACCTCACGCAAGAGACGCTGAGCACGGCCGTCAGGCTCGAAGGCGGCAACACACACACCCTCGACATTCCTGCCTGGTCGGTCCAAACCCGGCTGCTGGGCTGAATCCACCAAACACGAAATGAGGAACATGATGTCCAACAGGCTTGCAGGCAAGACCGCTCTCGTCACGGGAGCCGGATCAGGCATTGGCCTGGCCGTGGCACAGCGCTTCACTGCCGAAGGTGCCCGGGTGTACTTCGCCGACATCAACATTGAAGCTGCCGAAAAAGCAGCCGCCTCCACAGGCAACGACAGTGCCGTGGCCCTTCCGATGGACATCTCTGACGAGGCCAGCGTGGAAGCCGCCTACGCCACTATCGCCACCGGCGGCTCGCTGGATATCGTCGTAGCCAACGCCGGCGTCCAACTCTTTGGCCAGGACGCCAAAGTAGGCGAGCTCTCCCTGGAAGTCTGGGAAAAAACCGTAGCGATCAACCACCGCGGGGCGTTCCTGACGCTCAAGCACGCGGTGCGGGCCCTCCAGGGCCGGGGCGGATCGATCATCTGCACCGGCAGCCCCACCGCGGTAGTCGCGTGCGGGCAGACGTTCACCGCCTACTCCAGCTCCAAGGCCGGCGTCCACGGGCTTGCGCGCGTCGTCGCGGCCGACTATGCCAGAGAAGGCATCCGCGTGAACACCGTGGTGCCCGGTTACACCGAGACCCCTCTCGTGCAGACCATCGCAGACGATCCAGTCAGCCGGGCCGGCCTGGTCGACTCCACGATGCTCGGACGGGCAGGCACCGCCGGCGACGTCGAAGGGATTATGGTTTTCCTGGCCAGCGATGAATCGGCCTACGCGACCGGCGGCCTCTTCACCGTCGACGGCGGCCTGACGGCACTCTGACAGCCCCACGACAAACAACGTTTCCGGGACCGTGACGGCGGCAGAAGTCCCGCCGCACCGGTACGCCGCGGCCTACGTCGAGGACCCGGGATCGGCGCGGCCCATCCTTGAGGAGCTCGTGGGAGACCTCGGGGAGAACGTCGACGTCCGGCCTCACCTGTCGGTGGACTACGGCAGCTACATCACCATCGGAGCCGGGACGTTTATCAATTCGGGCCTGACCGCCCTGGACGTCGCCGCCATTACGATCGGCCGTGACTGCCAGATCGGCCCGAACGTCCAGCTACTCACCCCCACCCATCCGGTGGACCCCCAGCCGCGTCGGGACAAGCTGGAGGCCGCCGAGCCGATCACCATTGAGGACAACGTTTGGCTGGGCGGCGGAGCCATAGTTCTGCCCGGCGTGACAATCGGGGAGAACAGCGTGATCGGAGCCGGCGCCGTGGTCACCAAGGACGTCCCCGACAACGTGGTGGCCGTGGGCAATCCCGCCCGCGTCGTGCGCTCCATCTAGGCTCATGGTCCAGCGTCGCTTTGACCCGGAACGCCGCGATCGGATTATCGATGCGGCCCTGGACGTGATTGCCGAACACGGCGTGGCCGGAGCCTCACACCGGAAGATCGCCGCCCAGGCCGATGTGCCGCTGGGATCGATGACCTACCACTTCAGCGGCATGGAGGACCTGCTGCACGAGGCCTTCACCCGCTTCGCCACCGCCATCTCCGCCCGTTTCGAAGCACGCCTGCTGCAGGCCCACACCATGGAAGAGGCACGGGAAGCGGTGGTGGATCTGGTCCACGAGGACCTGAACGTGTCGCCCCGTGAGCTGGTTCTCACCCAGGAGTTGTACACGCTGGCGGCCCGGGACCCGGCCTACCGCGCCATCACCCACGCGTGGATGCGGCAGAGCCGCACCTCGTTGGCCCGCCACTTCGACCCGGTCACCTGCCGGATGCTGGACGCGCTGATCGAAGGTTCCTTCCTGCACGCAGCCTTGGATACCGAGCAGCATGACCGGGCGGTGACGGCGGAAGCCGTCACCCGGATTACCACTCCCGTCTCCTCCCGGGATCACTGACTTCTGCCGACAAACGCGAGCGGACGACGGCGGGACGTCCCGCCGTCGTCCTATCCTGAGAATCGCCGTTGTGGTGGGTGCCCAACTGCGCCACCATGATCCTATGAACGCTGAAACACCGAAGGCCGAGGAGCTGAGCCTTCCCCAGGCCCTCCTCCTCCTAGCCACGAACGACAAGAACGGCGAAGCTGAACTGCCGGTAGTCGTGCTCAAGGCCGCCCTGGCAGGGGCAATACTGGCTGAGCTGCACCTCCGCGGTGCAATCGGACTGCAGGGGAAGCACCTCAGGGCTACCGGCAACGCCCCGCAACCGGATTTCCAAGACCAGCTGGACCTCATCCGGGACAAGTCGCGGCCCCACACTCCCAAGCGGTGGGTCTCGATGCTGGAGAGCCGCGCCGAACTGCACCGTGTTTACGAGGGGATGGTGTCGCTGGGCATCTTGGAGCACGTCGGCGAAAAACGCCTCGGTTTGTTCGGGGCCACGCGGTATCCGGAGAAGGACCACGCCCCGGAAGCAGCCATCCTGCAGAAGATCCAAGCCGCGCTCGGCGGTTCGCTGTCCGATTCCAGGACCACGGCACTGATCGCCCTGCTTCAGGCCGCAGGCCTGCTCGACAGGCTTTTCCCAGCAGCAGATCAGAACCGGGTCAGGCAACTGGTGAAGGACCACTGGCCGTCCCGTGCGGTGACGGACGAACTGCGCATGATCAGGCTGGCGGAGGCTGAAGCCGCCACCTAAGCGGCCGTTGTGGCCGCTGCCCAACGGGTCCACCATGAAGGTATGAACGCTGCGATACCGAAGGCCGAGGACCTAAGCCTTCCCCAGGCTTTCCTCCTGCTGGCAACGAACGACAAGGACGGCGAACCCGAACTGCCGGCGTACGTACTGAGGACCACGGTGGCAGGGGCAATCCTGGCTGAGCTGGACCTGCTCGGTGCCATCGCGGCGCGGGGTAAGCATGTCCGGGCTATCGGGGCCGCCCCGGAATCGGACTTCCAGCACGAGCTGGAACTCATCCGGGAAAAATCACGGCCACACACTCCCAAGCGGTGGGTCTCCATGCTGGAGGGCCGCGGCGAAGTGCACCGTGTGTACGAAGGGATGGCGTCGCTGGGCATCGTGGAGCACGTCGGCGAAAAACACCTTGGTCTGTTTAAGTCCACGCGCTACCCGGAGAAGGACCACGCTCCGGAAGCGGCGCTCCTGCAAACGATCCAAACCGCACTCGGCCTTAGGCCGTCAGGTGCCACGCCGGCAGCAGCCACGCCGCCCGATGCCAGGACCACAGCACTGATCGCGCTGCTCCAGGCGGCCGGGCTGCTCGCCAGGCTTTTCCCGGAAGCAGACCAGAACCGGGCACGCGAGCTAGTGAAGAACCACTGGCCCTCCCGTGCAGTGGAGGACGAACTGCGCCTGATCAGACTGGGACTGGCAGACGCCGCATGACTTTCACCCACGGCTTCGCGGACAACAACGGCCTTCGCACGTACTACGAGGTCCACGGCCGGGAGGTGCCCGGCCGGCCGCCGCTGCTCCTCATCCCGGGCGCCCGGCTGCTGATCGTCCCCGGTGGCCACGGTGACTACCTCGGTGAGCAGGCCGCCAGCGGCGGGGATCTCCGGACGATGCACGCCACGGTCCCGTTCCTCCTGCGGTTCCTCGACGCGTAGGTCGGCGGGGGGAGCGGAAGCAAACGCACGCGGACGACGGCGGGACGTCCCGCCGTCGTCCTATCGGTTGTTGCGCGCTATCCGCCTGGCTTCGTTAAGAAGGACCGGGCTGGAATAGCTCGACCACGTTGCCGGCCGGATCTTCCAGCAGGATCTGCTGACCGCCCGGACCGGTGACAATGTTGTTCCGGAACGTGACGCCCGCGGCGCGCAGCCGGTCCACCTCGGCCGCGATATCGTCCACGATGAGGTGGATGCGGTTCCATCCTCCCGGTGACGGCACCGTGCCGTCCGGCATTGACCGGCCCGCCGAACTGGTTGGCCCGCTCAGCAGAAGCCGCAGCTGGCCGCGGGCGACGTCGGCGAACGCCGGTGCAGCGCTCATCCTCAGGGTGAACCCGAGGTGCTTGGTGTAAAAGTCGATCGCCGCACCGACATCGTCCACCATGTACCGGACGCTGACCATGTCCGTAGGGTCGCTGGGCATTTCCAGATCCTCTTTCCGAGCTCGATTGGTCACCCGACGCCGGCTGGTTTGGCGAGTGTTATTTCCATGTTGTTGATGACCGTGGTGCACTGGAATTGCGCGCTGCAGGTTTGCAGGTAGACCGAAGCCGCGGCAGCGCCTTCGTTGAACGCCATCATGTTTGGAACCACTCGTATGGTGACTGTTTGGGCCTGCTTGGTGCAGCTGAGCTGATCGTTTCCGCCGCCGCCGGCGATCCGTCCGTCGCTGACCCTTTGGGTGACTTGGACGACGGGAATTGCGATGATCAAGGCGGGGTCGGTGTCGCACACGAAGGTGACGGGAACATCCACCGCGGCGCCGTCGGCGACGAGGATTCCCGGCCCGGCGCTCACGAGCGTGGCGGGGGCTGCTTGCGCGGGGCTGGCTGTGGTCACAAGCATGGCGGCAACAGCTGCGGCGAGGCAGCTTCTGGTGCCTAACATCAGGTTCTCCCTTGAATGGAAGCGTGGCGTCCTGTGTTCCGCATTGTCGGTGAGCGCGGTCACTGGGCGTCTTATATGTACGGGGTGTAGCCCCTGACGGCAGCGCCGTTCCGGGCGCCGCCTGATGCGCCGAAAGTCCGGTGGTGGGCCGTACATTACTCACTACCTGCCTGTGTGACAAGAGCAAGCAGTCGACAACGCAAGCGGACGACGGCGGGAGGCCCCGCCGTCGTCCGCTGGACCGTATCGGTACACGGACCGGTTTCCCGGAAATTGTGTGCGCGTTGAAGAATGGGGGCATGGCTGACATCATCGAATTCCTAGAAGCTCGGGTTGCCGAGGACGAGGCGGCCGCGGAGGAACTGGTGGAGATCGGGCCAGGTCATCAGGTGATCGGGACCCGCCTCGAAGTCTCGCCGTTCACAGCGGCGCGGGTGCTGGCCGAGTGCGCCGCCAAGCGGAAGATTCTGGAGAACGTACCGTTGGTTACCGACATACCGTCGCAGATGGGCGGGACCAGCGAGTACGTGCTGATGTGTTTGGCCTCGGTGTACAGCTGGCACCCTGAGTATGAGGAAGGCTGGTCCGTCTCCGGGTAGGAGTTATCTCGCCGTTTGCGATCGGCTGCCAGTCAGTGCGGCACCAGCCCGCCGCGGTGGTCCTTGGGCTGGGACCCGTCGTCCGAACCTCTGAAGAGCCCGATGATGCCCCTGATCAAGCTGACGGTGGCGACTTTCACCAGGAAAACCACAATCTGAATTGCTCCGGCCACAAGCAGGAGCAGGAAAAACGTGACAAGAACCGGCAGCAAGAGGACGACGATCACGGCGATTGCCGCCATATACATGAGGGCATACCCTGCAGCGGTCGTCGGATCCACTGGACTTCCTATCAATAGCCGGATCTCTTGCTCCGGATACCTGCTGCATTCTTAGCACCAAACTGCCAGCCTCAAATAGGGCCAATCGTCCCGGGTCATCAATCCGGTTGCCGCCCTGGGGGCCGGACAGTAAGGAAGGGTGCAAGCCGAGTTCGGCTTGCACCCTTCCTTGTGTTGCCGGCCTATTCCTTGAAGGCGTCCTTGACCTTCTCGCCAGCCTGCTTCAGGTCCGCCTTGGACTGATCGGCCTGACCTTCAGCCTTCAGGCCCGGATCATTCTTGGCGTCTCCGGCAGCTTCCTTGCCTTTGCCGCCAAGCTTCTCGGCAGCATTTTGAATCTTGTCATCCAGACCCACGGTGATACTCCCTCCGGTTGGTTGCCGCCGGCGATCCGCCCGCGGCTACTAGTTCATCGTAAACCCGATTCAGGCCAAATGCTAAGCATACTGATGGTATAAATTCCAGAAGCCAGAGTGCCCTTCTGGCGGGTCACCGTCCGGCGCTGCTAGCGGAGCTGGATCAGACCAGCATTGGTGGGCCGGAACCCGCACGCGTCGAAGTAGAAACTCTTCAGGTGATCGTCGAAGTCGGCATGGATCCATTCGCAGCCCGCCTCCCGGGCTTGTTCCGTGGCAACGGCGAGGAGTCTTTTGCCGACGCCCTGACGGCGTGCGCTGTGTGCCACCAAAGTGTCTTCGATGAAGGCGTGCACGTCGCCGTCCCAGATCACGTTGACGAAGCCGACCAGCCCTTGATCGTCACGGGCCGTGACCCACCCCAGGCTGAGGCGGGAGAGCCGGTCAGTCCAGTCGTCTTCAACGTAAGCGTGATCGAAGCCCTCAGCGTGCAGCTGATTGATTTCTTCGTTCGTCAACGCTCCGCGCCATTTCAAAGCAATCGTCATGCTGAACAGCATTGCAGACACGACCCGTCACCGGGACTGTGAATTGCCAGACCGAGACATGGGAGCGATATTTCCTAGTCGGCCGGGTTGGCGGTCCAGCCCGTGAGCGGCAGGAGGTCAGCAGCAATGGCCTGGACGCTGCGGTTGTCCGTCGGGCATCGATGGACCCACCGCGGCGTTTGGAGCTCCAGTTCCCTCGCGGCGGCAATACTGCGGTCAAGATGTTCCTGAAAGTCGCTCCCCAGGATGCGACCGCGCAGCCGGGCTGAGGATGTCTCATCGGTGGCGGTCAGCAGAACAGCAGTAATGCTGGGTTCGTCGCCCATGGCTGCCGCCAATTCCTGGGTGTATCGGACGCTAACCGTGTTCGTGTAGATCATCCGCCGGTAGCCAAGATCCCGGTAGTTTGCCCAGATCGCGGCCAGATTGCGCTCGGCCAGGTGCTGCTCCCATGGTTGGGGAAAGGCCAGGTCGAGGCTGTCCCCTTCGATCACGCAATGTTTGATGTTCAGGGCGGCGAGCTGCGCGTGGAGTTCAAACGCCACGGAGCTCTTGCCGACACCCGACCGGCCGCCGATGAAAAGAACCTCACTCTGCATGTTCACCCCTCGAGTATTGCCTAGGCTGGGGCACGATTGGCTGGTGACTTCCGATGATGAGCGCCTCTTTCTGACCTATATCCAAAGGAACCCGATTAACCGGCAGATCCTTCAGTTGGCGCCGGCGCTGGGTGTTTCGGACTGGTGGCTGACAGCGGGTGCACTGTTCCAGACCGTCTGGAACGTGCTGGACGGCAGAAACCCCGGAGCCGGCATCCGGGACTACGATCTGTTCTATTTTGACGAAGACACCTCCTACGACGCGGAAGATGCGGTAATTCACCGGGCGCGGGAACTGTTCAAGGACCTGGATGCGGAGGTCGAAGTCCGCAACGAAGCCCGGGTCCACCTTTGGTATGAGGAGCATTTCGGCGTCCCGGCGGTGCCGTTCACCAGCACTGTCGACGCGATAGACCACTTCGCAGCGAAGACCTGCTGCTTCGCAGTCACGGCCGACGAACACGGCGGCGTTACGACGTACGCACCGCACGGTTACGACGACCTCTTCGGCCGGAACGTGGTGCCCAACCCTGTCCTTGCCCCCAGGGACGTGTACTTGGACAAGACCAAACGGTGGAGCACGGAGTGGCCCTCACTCAACATCCAGCCCTGGCCTGCGGTCAACGTTTAGGGACGGCCTGCGGCCGGCCAGCCAGATGGATGTGCGCCGCCCAGCCCGCGGCACCTGCCATGCCGATGGCAATCCCGACGAAGTCGCTGCTAGGTCTCGGCAACACAAGGATGAAGACTCCCAAACCTGCGGCCAGCGTGGTGGACTCCCAGACATTTACGGACGCGGCTATCGCCCTCGGCACCTCCCAGGCTGCAGTGTCACGGTCCGTCGCTGCCCTGGAGCTGGCCCTTGGATTGCGGATTCTGCAAAGAACGACCCGCCAGGTCACCCCGACGGCCGCCGGGGAGCGGATCATCGAGCATGCACGGAGCGTCCTTGACCAGGTCGCGCTGCTTGAACGCGCAGCCCAGGACCAGGGTGGCGAGCTCAGGGTGAGCTATGCATGGTCGGCGCTGGGCCGCCGCACCGTGGCCCTGCAGCGGAAATGGGAGGAGATACACCCGGGCGTGCGCCTGATCTGGGTGCAGTCCAACGCCCCGACGGGCGGCCTTGCGAATGGGTCCGTCGACGTCGCCATTGTCAGGCGCCACCTCAATGACCACCGCTTCGCGTCCACGCTCATCGGAACTGAGGCCCGGTACGGCGCCCTCGCCAAGGCTGATCCGCTCGCCCGGCGGCGCTTCCTCTGCCTGGCCGACTTCGCGGGACGAACGATTGCCGTCGACCACCGCACGGGAACCACGACGGAAGACCTCTGGTCCGACGCCGCCCGGCCGGCCTCGGTCCGGCTGGTGCAAGGCGTCGACGAATGGCTGACGCTTATCTCCACGGGACAGGCCATCGGCATGTCCTCCGAGGCAACGGCTGCGCAGAATCCACGACCCGGGATCGCATACCGGCCGGTCCGCGACGCCCCGCCGATTTCCGTTTTCCTTGCGTCCTGGAAGGACGACCCTTCGGTTCTCGTCGCCGACTTCACCCGGCTGGCCCAGGAAGCGTTCATCCCTGGCCACCCGGCTCTGTAGGGGAGCGGCACCAAAGGCAAGGCGGACGACGACGGGAGGTCCCGTCGTCGTCGTTCATGCCGCAACTGAACAATTCAACAAAGGGATTGTTGATGGCCCGGGGTAGATTCAGGGTATGGCCACCCTCAACCCGAACGCCGAAACTCCCTCCTTCCGCGAACTCCCGGGTGGCCCGCGGAACGGGACTGGGATGCCGGGCGGGGCGTCCAGGCTGCGGGTCGCAGTGCCGTCGGTGGCGGCCAGGGTGGCTGCGGAGCTGCGGCTTCAGATCGCAGAGGGCGCGCTGCCGCCGGGGACGAAACTCAGGGAAGAGGCCCTTTCCGACGAGCTCGGGGTCTCCCGCAACACTGTCCGAGAGGCATTCGCCGAACTCGTGAGCGAGCGCCTGGTTGTCCGCGAGCCCAACCGCGGCGTCTTCGTTGCCAGCCTGGGCGCGAAGGACATCCACGACGTCTACACCGTCAGGCGCGCCATCGAGGTGAGCGCTGTCCGCGGCGGGGGCAGTCCCGAGAGCATCGCCCTGGTGAGGGCCGCCGTCGAGGAAGGCAAAAGTGCAGCCGCCGCGGGGGACAGCGAACGCCTCGGCAGCGCCAACCAGCACTTCCATGGCGCCCTGGTGGCCATGGCGGACAGCGAACGGCTGAACACCATCATGTCGCAGGTGCTTGCCGAGATGCGGCTCTTCTTCCACAAGGCCGCTGTTGACGGCGGGTTCTACCGGGACTGGCTGGCAGACAACGAACAGATCTGCAAGGCCCTCGAAGCCGGGGACACAGAGCTCGCGGCCGACCGCCTGACCGATTACCTCGTCCGGTCCGAAGAGCACCAGACGGCGGTTCACGCGTCCGGGCCTGACGCTTCGAAGTAGCGCTTCCCGCCCTAAATCCGGCAACTGCCGCGACGACCGAATCACCCTTAACCCCTTGACGGTGTGATCTGCGTCGCGTAAATTGTTCAACAAGTTCGGATTGTTCAACAATCCAACAATTGCTCGTAGTCCCGACTTCCGCAGCCAATCACGGTAGCCGCACAGGCGCCCGAATGCCTCGACCTGCAACGCCGCAGGCCCGGACAGAAAGGCGCACAAACACCATCCGCCCCCACCCGGATGACATCCACACTCTTCATGGAGGTACAAATGGCCACTCCATCAGTAATGGCCCCCGCTGACCCGAAACCCTTTGTAGGGCGCAAGGGCATGTACAAGGCATTCGCGGCCAGCCTGACCGGAACCGCGCTGGAGTTCTACGACTTCGCCGTCTACTCCGCCGCGGCCGCGATCGTTTTCCCGCTCATCTTCTTCCCGGCCTCGGACCCTGTCACGGGTACCCTGCTGGCCTTCTCCACTTACGCCGTGGGCTACATTTCCCGGCCCGTCGGCGGCATCATCTTCGGCCGGCTCGGGGACGAGATCGGCCGCAAGAAGATCTTGGTCATCACGCTCATGCTGATCGGCGTCGCCACGTTCCTGATCGGCCTGCTGCCCACGTACGACAACATCGGCGTCATCGCCCCCGCCATCCTCGTTTTCCTCCGCTTCGCCCAGGGTGTTGGCGTCGGCGGCGAATGGGGCGGCGCGGTCCTGCTCTCCAGCGAATTCGGCGACCCGCGACGCCGTGGCTTCTGGGCATCAGCCGCGCAGATCGGCCCGCCGGCCGGCAACCTGATGGCCAACGGTGCACTCGCCGTTCTCACCCTGACCCTGTCCGAAGAAGACTTCCTGAGCTTTGGCTGGCGCATCGCCTTCCTGATCTCCGCGCTGCTTGTGGCCTTCGGCCTCTGGATCCGGCTCAAGCTCGAGGACACCCCCATCTTCAAGGCCATGGAGGCCCGGGGCGACAAGCCCAAGGCCCCCATCCGCGAAGTGCTGGCCACCCAGCGCCGGCCCCTCATCGCCGCCATGCTCAGCCGCATTGGCCCGGACGTTCTCTACGCCATGTGCACAGTCTTTACGCTCACCTACGGCATCCAGGAGCTCGGCTTCGACCGCGGCCAGGTTCTCGTCGCCGTCCTGATCGGGTCAGCCCTCCAGCTCTTCACCATGCCGCTCGCCGGCGCCATCTCCGACCGCATCAACCGCCGCCTGGTCTACGCAATCGCCGCAGTTGGCGCCGCCGTCTGGGCCTACCTGTTCTTCATCATCCTCGAAGGACGGTCCCCGGTCATGCTGATCGTGGGCATCGTGCTTGGCCTGCTCTGCCACTCGTTTATGTACGGACCCCAGGCAGCATTCGTCGTCGAGCAGTTCTCGCCGCGGCTCCGCTCCACCGGCAGCTCACTGGCCTACACGTTCGCCGGAATCATTGGCGGGGCCATCGCTCCGTTCATGTTCACCCTCCTGCTGAGCACCTATGACAGCTGGGTCCCGGTGGCCATCTACCTCAGCGTCGCCTGCCTCCTGACTCTCGTGGGCCTGGCCCTCGGCCGCGACTCCAATGTTGCCGAGGACGACGAGTACCTGCAGTCTTCAACCGAGCCGGCCACGGAAGTCGTTGAGAGCGGGACCCGATGAGCAAGGACAGCGCCCTCCTGGCCCCATCCGATGCACGCCTGAAGTTCCGCAACGGCCTGGTCACCCCCACCTCCGGATGGAGCGATGGCTACACCCAGGCGAACCTGATAGCGGTGACGGCCGACTACGCCGACGAATTCATCGAATTCTGCCGGCTCAATCCCAAAGCCTGCCCGGTCATCGACATCATCCCGGCGGGAAAGTACGGGAGCGTCCTCGCCGCAGGGTCCGACATCCGCAGTGACATCCCCGCCTACCGGGTGTGGGTGGACGGCGAACTTGCCAACGAAGTCACGGACGTCTCATCGGTCTGGCGTGACGACATGGTGGGCGTCCTCATCGGCTGCAGCTTCACCTTCGAGGCCGCGCTTGCCAGTGCGGGCGTCCCGCTCCGCCACACCGAAACCGGCCGGAATGTCCCGATGTACCGCACGAACGTCGAGTGCACCCCTGCCGGGCGGATCCACGGCCCGATGGTGGTTTCCATGCGGCCGATGCCGCCCGAACTGGTCGAAACGGCCATCAGGGTGACATCGGAAGTACCGAAGGTCCACGGCAGCCCGGTTCACGTCGGATCGCCCGAGGACCTCGGCATCGCCGACATCAACCGCCCCGATTTCGGCGATGCGGTGGAGATCCGGCCGGGGGAAGTGCCGGTCTTCTGGGCCTGCGGGGTGACACCGCAGAGCGCGGTGATGGCATCCACGCCCTCCTTTGCCATCAGCCACGCCCCCGGCTACATGTTCATCACTGATGTTCCCGAAAGCACGTACCGGGAATCGGCAGGGGCGTCATCGTGAAGAAGAGACTTCCCGTTGCCGAGAAACGGGCACGCAGGATCATCAACCTCTCGGCGCCGCGGCGGCAGGCCACCGGCACCCACTGCGAACTGACCGGAGTCTGGCAGAGCCCGGCGGGAGCGAGCATCTCGCTGTACGAAGGCCAGCTCTTCCCGAGCGATGGCGGCCGGCCCTGCGTCTGGACGTACGCAGGCCAACCGGCGAGCAAAGCCGATTCCGGAGACGCCCGGTGGGCAGCTCCGGAGCGTCACCGACTGTAAGGCCAGCAAACGGCGAGCGGACGACGGCGGGACTTCCCGCCGTCGTCCGCTTACTGACGCGTGAGGGACTGTCAGGGCAGCCGCGATGGATGCAGCAGGGCGGGCGTGCCGGCACTTTCGGGGTCGAGGGGCACCGGGCTGATCAGTACGGCGGGCCCGCGGTGCAGGATGCCGTCCGAGAGCGGCTGGCAGCGAACGCCGCCCCGCCCGCGCATCGCTTTATGGGCGCCCGGGGCCAGCATCTCATCCATCCAGGCGCAGGGGTGGGCCGGCCTGCCGGCCCGGAGCCGCACGAGGTCACCGCGCGATTCCAGAGCGAACTCGCCGCCAAGCAGCGGGGCGAGGTGGGCGCCCCGGAGGACCACGTTGCGCCGCGTCAGCAGCGGGTCAAAGGGGCCGGTCCCAAGCTCCGCGGCCATGGCTTCGAGGGCCTCGACCGCGATCAGCGTGACCGCTGCATCCATGTGCGCGGCCTTGCCGAAGAACCGGTCTCCCACAATGCCTTTGCCGGCCACCAGTTCGACGTGGTCGGCGTCAGTTGTCGGAACGTCGGCCGCACCCTCCCGGGCGCGGCCAAAATAGGCGTGCGCCGGAGATACGAGCAGATGAAGGACCTCAACGTCGTACCGGTAGCTTGCCGTCATACCTCAAAACTATCCCCATCGCAGGCGCCTGCGCACCGGGATGGGCTCAGTTTCAGCCGCACGCCATGCGGGCCGCCCGCACAACCGCCGCGTCGGTCACGTAGTATGCCGCCGGATCGGCTCCATCCCCGGTGCCCAGGGACAATGCACCGGATACTGAAACGGGCACCCTCTGCTTGGCGGACAGGTGCACGGCATCCATCCCGGAACGCCTGACGGCCGGAATGTCGATAATCCTCAGCCCTCCACCAGCCATCACCTGTAGGCGTCCGGCAGACCGCCGGGCCATCCGCGCGAGCGTGTCCAGGCCTTCGTGCACCGACGCGGACCGGCCCGAGCTCAGAACCCGGGTGAAGCCGAGGTCCATCAGCACGTCCACGGCTGCCACTGCGTCAGGGGTCTGGTCGATGGCACGGTGGAACGTCAGCTGCGCCAGCGGGTTTGCGTTCCGCCCGGACTCAGCGAGGCGGCGCATGGCCGGAGCATCCACTTCCCCGCCGGGCTTCAGTGCCCCGAGCACCACCCCGTGGGCCCCCTGCATCAGCAGGCTGCGGATCTCGCGCTCCATGGTGTCCAGCTCTGCGGGGGAGTAGCTGAAATCTCCGGGCCGGCACCGGATGAGCGGATGAATCTCCAGCCTGCCGTCAACCCGTTCCGCTGCCGCCTCCATCAGGCCCTGGGACGGCGTGATGCCGCCGAGCTCCAGGCTGCTGCACAGCTCGATCCGGTCGGCACCCTCAGCGGCCGCAATCCCCGCGCCCTCGGCACTTACCACTGCAATTTCAAGTTTCACGGATAGCTCCTGCGGTAAGGGCGGACGTTTGGTGCGGCCACCCGTTCAGTACCGAGCCCGGGATGAGGCCAAAGAAACCATTGCTATTTGATAGTTAGTATAGTTTACTAACAAACATGACTGAATCTCCAGGTGTTCGCACTGCCGGCTCGGTAAGCGGAACCCTTCCCTCCGACGGCCGTGCACGCAACCTTTCGCTGGTGCGCCAGACCCTCCACTCCTCCGGCGCCATGAGCCGGGCGGATCTCTCACGGGCCCTCGGCCTGACCCGGGTGACCGTTTCGGACCTCGTCGCGCATCTGATGGAACGCGGCCACGTGGTGGAGCTGGGCCAGTCCGAAAAGGGCCGCCCGGGCAAACCGGCAATCCTGGTGGACCTCAACCGCCGCGGGCTGCAGATCATCGGCATGGACCTGGCGGAAAACGGCCTGTTGCGCGCCGCCGTGCTGGACCTTGACGGCAACATCGTGGACCGGCTCGAACGCACCATC
This sequence comes from Arthrobacter sp. ISL-69, assembly GCF_018613775.1. NCBI lineage: Bacteria > Bacillati > Actinomycetota > Actinomycetes > Micrococcales > Micrococcaceae > Arthrobacter > Arthrobacter sp. ISL-69. Next base: position 57,803 of record NZ_JAGGPO010000005.1, on the reverse strand, counting down.
GGACCGGAAACCGGCGACGCCGTAGTCAGCCAGGTACTCCGGCTCGCCGCCGACGCCGTGGAGCTGGCCACCGCCACGCTCCTGGGCATCGGCGTGGGAACCCCGGGCATCGTCAACCCCGACGGCGTCGTGGTCGAGGCCTCCAACCTGGGCTGGAAAAACGTGCGGCTCCGGGACGTGCTGCAGCAGCACACCGGCCTGCCGGTGTTGGTATCCAACGACGCGGACGCCGCCGTCCACGCGGAGTACACCTTCGGGGACGGCAGCGACGACATGATCCTGGTGAAGATCGGCCGCGGCGTCGGCTCCGGGCTGATCGTGGGTGGCCGGCGGGTCCGCGGCGCCCACTCCGGCGCAGGCGAGATCGGCCACGTCACCGTCGGCACCGACGGCGGAGCCATGTGCAACTGCGGAAAGACCGGTTGCCTGGAAACCTGGATGTCCGTCCCCAACCTGGAGCGGAAGATGGCCGAAGCGGCCGCAAGCGCCGAACCGGAGGCCGCAGCCGACGCCCTGTTCCGTGAAGCGGGCGAACGGCTCGCCGTTGCCCTGGCACCGGTTGTCGGCGCCCTGGACCTATCGGAAGTGGTCCTGAGCGGACCGCCGCACCTGCTGGACGGACAGCTGCTCGAATCCGTGGAGACAACTCTCCTCGCACGGCTGCTGCAGCAGGACCCGGCGCCGGTATCCGTCCGGCTCGCGGACGATGCCCCCGACATCGTCCTGCGCGGAACCTCCGTGCTGGTGCTCTGGAACCAGTTGGGCGTTGCCTGATGGGACCGATACTGACCGGACCCGCTTCATGAGGCTCGGACTGGATATCGGCGGAACCAAAACTGCCGCCGCGATCCTGCACGACGACGGCTCGCTGGCGGCCCTGTGCACCGCACCTTCCGGCTACGGCCGGGACCAGGTGATCCGGGTGGCCGCGGCCCTGGCCAGGGACGCCATGGCCGAGGCCGGCCCCGGGCGGCTGGACTCCGTCGGGGCGTGCATGCCCGGCCTGGTGGATCCGTCCACCGGCGTGGTCCGCCACGCCGTGAACCTGGGCGTGGAAACCCTCAATCTGGCGGGTGAGCTGGAGGAATTGCTCGGAACTCCTGTCGCCGTCGAGAACGATGTGAAGGCGGCAGCACTCGGAGCCCATGGCATCCTTGCGGCCCGAACTGCCCATCGGTCGGCGGCCGGTGGTCCCGGCGGGGCTGAGACTCTCGCATACCTGAACCTGGGCACCGGCCTGGCCGCCGGCGTCGTCCGGAACGGCAGGGTGCTGCGCGGACCGGACGGCATGCTGGGCGAAATCGGCCACTTGCCGGTAGGCGGGGACACCCCCTGCGCCTGCGGCCAGGTGGGCTGCCTGGAAACCCTCGCGTCCGGGTCTGCCCTCGCCCGGATGTGGACTGCGCCGCCGGGCGGCGGACGGGATCCCTTCGCGGCTGCGCTCGCCGGCGACGAACAGGCCCGCGCGGCGGCCGCGGTGCTGTGCCGCGGCGTCGCCCTGGCGGTCCAGCTGCTCGTGCTGTCCACGGGCGCCGACCGCATCATCATCGGCGGAGGCCTCGCCGCCCTGGGACCGGCACTACTGAATGGCATCCGGTCCGAACTCAACCACCGTGCCGGGAAGTCCCGGTTCCTCGAGTCCCTGGGGCTCCCAGGGCGCTTTGAGCTGCTCCCGTCAGAGATTCCGCTGGCGGCGCTCGGCGCCGCGGCACTGTCCCGGCAGATAGAAACCCCTCACGAGAACCTCATCCGGACGTCCTAGCAGCCGTCATCCGTACCTCCAGCAGCCCCCACATTCCAACCGGTTATCCCACTTTCGCAACGGAGGAATTTTGAAAATCGCACGCACCGCCGCGGCAGTCGCCCTGGCCGCCCTCGCACTGACATCCTGCGCCCCGCCCACCTCGAACAACGCCGCCTCGTCCTCGGATGAGCAGACCGGAACTGTCCGCGTGTGGCTCTTCTCCGAAGTCAATCAGGACCCCAAATCGGCAGTGGTCAAAGAGGCCGTGACCGAGTTCGAGGCAGCCCACAGCGGCGCCAAGATCGACGTCCAGTACATCCCCGTGGACAGCCGGGCCGAACGCTTCAAGGCCGCCTTCAACGATCCCTCCAGCGCCCCGGACGTCGCCGAATTCGGCAACACCGACCTGGCCAGCTACGTGGCCTCCGGCGGCCTGGCCGATGTCACTGAAGACATCAAGGCCTGGGACGAGGGCAGGGACCTGGACGGCAAGATCCTGGCCACCACCGAAATCGACGGCAAGAACTACGGCGTCCCGTGGTTCGTCGGCGTGCGCGCCCTCTACTACCGCACCGACCTGCTCCAGCAGCTCGGCCTGGAAGTCCCCAAGACCCTGGCCGACGTGGAATCCGTGGCCCGTGCCGTCCGGGCGGCCAACCCCGGGATGCTCGGCATCTCGGTGGGCGGCGCAGCCCAGTTCTCGGCCATGCCGTACCTCTGGGCCAACGGCGGCAGCATCGCCACCAAAGACGGAAACACGTTCGTCTCCGGCCTGGACTCAACGGAATCCCGCGAAGGCGTGGCCGCCTACACCCGCCTCCTCAAGGACGATATCTGCCCCGCCCAGACCTGCGCCGAATTCGGCGGCAACGCCAGCGTCCAGCAGTTCATCGCCGGCAAGTCGGCAATGACCATCGGCGGCGACTTCAACTACAAGGCCGTGGCGGCCAGCGCCGTCAAGGACAAGTTCGCCGTAGTCCCCGTTCCGGGTAAGACAGCGGGTTCCGTTGCGCCGGCCTTCGCCGGCGGCAACAACCTCGGGGTCTTCAACAGCAGCACCCACCGCACCCTGGCTGCAGACTTCGTGAAGCTGCTGGCCAGCAAGAAGTACCAGCAGAAGATGTTCGACTCCATGGGCAACCTGCCCACGTTCTCGGACGTCCAGAAGGACGTGGCCGCTTCCAACGCCCAGGTGGCGCCCTTCATCCAGACCCTCGGCGCCGGCACCAACTTCGTCCCGGTCACGGAGACCTGGTCCACCATCGACGCGCAGGGCGTCTTCACCGGCATGTACCAGAAGATCGTCACCGGCAAGGCGGACGTCAATACGGCCACCAGCGAAGCCGCCGACGCCATGAACAAGGCATTCGGAGCCAAGTAATGTCACACAATCCTTCACCCACCCTCGCGCCGGGCGGCGCGGCATGACGGCCCTGGCGCCGCTGCAGGCCGAATCGCCGCGCGGCAACAACGGCACCCGGCCCGGCGGCGCCCCGACGCCGGACGGCAGGTCGGTCCGCCGCTCAAAGGCCAAACGCGGACTGGAACCGTGGCTGTACCTTGCCCCCGCCTTCATCGTCCTGATCGCCCTGCTGGGCTACCCCATCTTCCAGCTGATCAACGTCTCGCTGTACGACTACCGCCAGGCCCAGGTCAGCGGCAAGGCGCCGCTCCGGTTCACCGGCCTGGAGAACTACCAGAAGCTCTTCGCCGACCCGCAGTTCTGGACGGTGCTGGGCAACACGGTGCTGTTCGCTGCCGCCTGCGTGGTCCTCACGCTGCTGGTGGGCAGCACGCTCGCGGTGCTGGCCACCCGGCTGAGGCCGTGGGTCCGCTCCACCCTCTTTATCGTCTCGCTGGGCGCGTGGGCCACTCCCGCCGTCACCGGCAGCGCCGTCTGGCTATTCCTCTTCGACCCCACGCTCGGCCTGGTCAACAAGACGCTCGTGTCCGCGGGGCTGACGCAGTTCGCCGGCCATTCCTGGACGTACGACAAATGGTCGGGCTTCGGCCTCGTGGCCAGCGAAGTGGTCTGGTGCTCGTTCCCGTTCGTCCTGGTGACCGTCTACGCCGGCATCCAGGCCATCCCCACCGAGGTGATCGAAGCAGCCCGGATCGACGGCGCCACCATGCCGCGGATCGCAAGCAGCATCATGCTTCCCATGCTGCGGCCCATCGTGATCGTGGTGACCATCCAGTCGATCATCTGGAACTTCAAGATCTTCTCCCAGATCTACATCATGACCAACGGCGGCGGGATCGCGGGGCAGAACCTCGTGCTGAACGTCTACGGCTACCAGCAGGCGTTCGCGGCCAGCCTCTACGGGCTCGGTTCGGCCCTGGGCGTCATCATGACCGCCCTGCTCATGGTCATCACCCTCGTCTACCTCCGCATCCTCAAGAGAACGGGAGAAGCACTGTGACCGCCGTCGACGTTTCACTCCGCAACAACCTGCCGTCCGCGGCGGACGCGCCGCAGAAGTTCCGCAAGAACGGACGACGGCGGTTCGGCGCCGACGCCGCGGCCCTCGCCATCGCGCTGGTGGTCGCCTTCCCGCTGTTCTGGATGGTGCTCTCGGCGCTGAAGCCCAAAACAGACCTCGACGCCGGCGACGCGGCGCCGTTCACCCTGGAACCGTCGCTCGACTCGTTCGGCCGAGTGCTGGCCGTAAACAACTTCGGCCAGTACTTCCTGAACAGCGTGATCGTGGCACTGGCCGTCGTCGTCATTTCCACCGTCTTGGCCTTCCTGGCCGCCGTGGCGCTGACCCGCTACAACTTCAAGATGCGCACCAAGCTGCTCATCATCATCCTCGTGTCCCAGATGGTGCCCGTGGAAGCCCTCACTATCCCGCTGTTCTTCCTGCTCCGCAACGCCGGCGAAGCCATCCCGCTGGTGGGGCTGAACCAGCTGGGGTCCCTGGTGCTGGTCCACGTCGGCTTCAGCATTCCGTTCGCTATCTGGATGCTTCGCGGCTTCGTGGCCGCCGTGCCGGTGGAGATCGAGGAGGCAGCCCGGCTGGACGGCGCCAGCAGCTTCCGCTTCGTCCGGTCCATCCTGTTCCCGCTGGTGGCACCGGGCGTGGTGGCCTGCTCGGTATTCTCCTTCATCTCCACCTGGAACGACTTCCTGTTCGCCAAAACGTTCATCATCTCGGCTCAGGAGAACCAGACGCTGCCCATGGCGTTGCTGACCTTCTTCAAACCCGACCAGAACGACTGGGGCGCCATCATGGCCGGTTCCGTGATCATGACCATCCCCGTGCTGATCTTCTTCATAGCCGTGCAGCGCAAGCTGGTGTCCGGACTGGCCGGGGCGGTGAAGGGATGAGCGCGCACCACCTCGTCCCGGCGCCGTGGTCGGTGGACCTGCAGCAGGGCGTGCTGGAGCTGGACGGTTCCACCACCCTCGGTGCCGACCGGGAACTGAACACGGCGCGCCGCTGGCTGTCCCGGGCCCTGGGCGCGGCCACCGGCTGGGACCTGATGCCCGCCCCGCGAGCCTCTGCCACCATCAGCCTCCGGCTGGATCCGGAGCTCGACGCCGAGGCGTACCGGCTGGACGTGGACGCCGCCGTCGTGATCCATGCCGGCGGTCCTGCGGGCGCCTTCTATGCCGCGCAGACGTTACTGCAGCTGATGGGTCCGGCTGCGTTGCGGCAGGCTCCCGTTGGTGACGCCTCTGCGTGGCCGGTGCCGCGGGTGTCTGTGGAGGATAAGCCCCGCTTCGGCTACCGTGGCGCCATGCTGGACGTGGCACGGCACTTCATGCCCAAGGACAACCTGCTGCGGTTCATCGAAGTGATGGCCATGCACAAGCTCAACGTCCTGCACCTGCACCTCACGGACGACCAAGGCTGGCGGATCCAGATCAACCGCTACCCGAAGCTCACAGAAACCGGCTCGTGGCGGCGTGAGTCCTCCCGCGGATCCTGGCGTGCAGGGGTCTTCGACTCGCTGCCGCACGGCGGCTTCTACACGCAGGCGGACCTCCGCGAAGTGGTGGCCTTCGCAGCCGAACGGCACATCACCGTTATCCCGGAAGTCGACGTGCCCGGCCACAGCCAGGCAGCCATCGCCGCCTACCCCGAACTGGGCACCGGCACCTTGGATGGTTCCGCGTCGGTGGAGGTCTGGACCCGCTGGGGCATCAGCGAAACCGTCCTGGAAATCTCGGACACCTCGCTGGAGTTCTACCGCAACGTGCTGGACGAAGTCGTGGAAATCTTCCCGTCCCCCTGGATCAGCCTCGGCGGCGACGAAGTCCCGCTCACCCAATGGCAGGCCAGCGACCGGGCCAGCGCCAAAGCCGCCGGCCTGGGGTTGCCGGACGTGGCAGGGCTGCACAGCTGGTTCGTGCGGCAGTTGGCCCTCCACCTTGAGGGGCACGGACGCGCCACATCCGTGTGGGACGAAATCGGCGACGGCGGACTGCCGGACGGCGCCCTCGTGGCATCCTGGCGCGGTTATGAGGGCGGGATCGAAGCCCTGAAGAACGGCTACGACGTGGTGATGTGCCCCGAGCACAAGCTGTACCTGGACCACAGGCAGGCCGACGGCGACGCGGAGCCGGTCCCGGTCGGTTTTGTCACCACCCTGCAGGCCGTCTACGATTTCGAGCCGCTCCCGGACGACGTTGATCCTGCGTTCCCCGGCCGGCTCCTCGGCGCCCAGGCCAACATCTGGACCGAGCACCTGGACTCGCCGCGGCGCGTCTACTACGCGGCGTATCCGCGCCTCAGTGCCGTCGCCGAAGTGTTTTGGTCGCGGCCCGAACAGCGGGACTACGATGGGTTCCTGGCCCGGCTCACCGGGGCGCACCTGGCTCGGCTGGATGCCATGGGAGTGGAATACCGGCCACTGTCCGGACCCAAGCCGTGGCAGCAGCGGCCCGGCGTGGAGGGCTGGAAACGGGACTACGACGCCGAACAGGGCACCCACGCCGGATAGGACACGAGTGAATACTGAACGCACAGACACCGGGGCCGCACACAATGACGCGGCGGCGTACTTCCGCGCCAAACTCAGGTTCGAGATCGATGTCATGGACGTGGCCGAGACCCTCGAAAACCTCCCTCCCGGGGGATTCGTGCTCGTCGACACCAGGCGGCGGGCGTCCTGGGACCACGGCCATATCCCCGGTGCCGTGCACCTGCCCACCGCCGACATCCCGTCCCGCGCCCCGGAACTGATCCCCGCCGGCACCGACGTGGTGGTCTATTCCTGGGGGCCGGGCTGCAACGGCAGCACCTTCGCGGCCCTGGCGTTCGCTGAGCTGGGCTATCCCGTGCGGGAAATGATCGGCGGCATCGAGTACTGGGCACGGAACGGTCTTCCGGTGGAGACGGCGGACGGCGTCACTCCGGGGAAGCCCGACGTGCTGGTCACGGCGCGCACGGCCTAGCGACGCGCATATTCCCAAGGGACGCCCCAACGGTGCGATGACATCTGCATCCGCGTGTGTCGTGTGCTCACGCCGTTTGCGTGTCCCAACCACCCAGAAACGCACGACGGCGGCACTCACCCGAGTGCCGCCGTCGAACCTTACCGTTGGTGACTAGGCCGTGACGGCCAGGGCGTCGATCTCCACGAGCATGACCTCGTGGGGGAGGTCAACGAACACGGTGGTGCGGCTGGGAAGGGCTCCACTGGGGACGTTTTCCTTGATGAACTCGCCATAGACCTCGTTCATGGCGGAGAAGTCGTCGCGGGTGGTGAGGTAAACGCGGAACATCAGCACGTCCTCCACGGAGGAGCCGCCGGCTTCCAGGATGGCCTTGACGTTCTCCAGCGTGCGGCGGGTCTGGACGCGGACGTCGCCCGCGCCGATGTACTGGTTGGTGGCGGGGTCCATCGGGCCCTGGCCGGAGACCTGGAAGAAGCCGCCCTTCTGGATGCCCTGGGAGAATACGTGTGCCGGGGCGGGAGCGTTTTCGGTCAGTACTACGGTCTTTTCACTCATGCTGAGTTCCTTTCGTGGCTGATCCAGCCGAGGTCCTTCGAGATGGCCTCGGTGCTGGCTTTGAGGTCGGGCAGCAGCTCCAGCAATCCTTCATAGCTGAGCATCACCACCGGTACCGAACAAGAGGCTGCGGCAACAACGGCGCCGCTGGCGTCGCGAATGGGGGTCGCGATGCAGTGCACGAACGCTTCGTGCTCGGCGTTGTCGTGGGCCCAGCCCTGGATCCTGACCTGCTCCAGTTCGGCCAGCAGGGCTTCCGGCGAGGTCAGGGTGTTGTCGGTAACTTTGACGTAGTCCAGCCCCGCGGCGATCTTTTCCTGCCGGCTGCGCGGCATGTCGGCGAGGAGGACTTTCGCCACAGCGGCCGAGTGCAGCGATGCAGTCAGGCCGATGCGCGAATACATGCGGACAGGGTGGTGCGATTCGAACTTGTCGATGTACACCACCTCGTTGCCTTCGAAGGCCGCAAGGTGCACTGTGTGCCCGGTGCGGCCATTCAGTTCGGCCAGATGCTGGTGGGCCACCTTGCGGATGTCCCGCTGCTCCAGCGCGAGCGAAGACAGTTCAAACAGTTTGGAGCCAAGCATGAAGCGCTGGTCCTCGTCCCGGACCACAAAACGCTTTTCTTCCATGGCGTGCAGCAGGCGCATCACTGTGGTCTTGTGCACGGACGCCTTGGCGGCGAGCTCGTCCAAGGTGGCGGGTTTGGCGGCGAGTTCAGCGAGCAGGTCGATGGCCCGCATCAGGCTCTGGCTCACGGTGTCACGCTCCGGTTCTGGTGTTGAAGTGACCGTCGGCAACGCGGATGGCGGCCCACTCGGCGTCGGTCGATGCAAGGATTGCGGCCAGCTGCGCGGCCTCGGGGAGCGGGCCGCGGTCACCGTGGACGGTGAGCGTGCAGGCTGCCGCCACGTGGCCCCTGCGGAGGCTTGCCTTCTGGTCCAGGCCGAAGAGCATGCCGCTCAGGTAGCCGGCAGCGAAGGAATCCCCGGCGCCTACCGGTTCGACAACGTCCACGGACAGTGCCGGGACCTCGTCGCGGCTGCCGTTCCGGTTCAGCGCAATCGCGCTGATCGCCTCGTTCTTGATCACCAGGACGTCAGGGTCCGGGAGGAGCCTGCGGAGTTCGGCCTCGTCGGTGGTGCCGAACGCGTGCTCGGCTTCGTCCTTGCCAACAAGGACGACGTCGGCCAGGTTGGCCATCCGTCGAAGCACCGAGCGGTCCCGGCCGGCCCAGAGGGCGGCCCGCCAGTTGACGTCGAAGCTGATGGTCCGTCCGTTCCGCGGGGCGGTCAGGACGGCCTCGATGAGTTCCAGGCACTCGGGGGAGAGGGCGGCGGTGATTCCGCTGAGGTGGATCAGGGCCGCGCTTTCCAGCAGGCCGGCGACCACCGGATTCGCCAGTGTTTCGCGTCCCATGGCCGACGCCGCGCTGCCTTGCCGGTAGTACAGGACCGAGCTGCCGCCGTCGGGATCTGACTCCTGGGCGGGAACCTTCACGTAGAGGCCGGTGGGCAGGGCGGGATCAACTTCGACGCCGGCCACCCCCACGCCGTGTCCGCTGAGCTCGTTAAGGATCCGCCTGCCGAAACCGTCCCGGCCGACGCGTCCCACCCAGTGCGAGTCCAGGCCCATGGCTGCGAGCCCCATGGCAACGTTCGACTCGGCACCACCGATCCCGCAGTGGAGCTCGGTGGCCTGGTGCAGCGGTACGGCCTGTACCGGGGTAAGCATGGCCATCGTCTCGCCAACACATACAGCTGACAGCATGTAACTCCCGCACTCCCTCTTGCGCTTTTCAGCGGCACTCGGACGCCGCGGTACGGAGGGTTCCGCGGCGGATAAACCGGCTCTGCGGGCACGCCGCGGCCTTGACTCTCAATCCTGCACCATGTTAGACATATCACCAGCAGCTTTGCAACCGACGTTGCAAAATACGCAACGCACTGGCGGTGTACCCATCGCCGAGACCCACAACGCAGCTCCAACAACGCAGCGCACCGTGAAGGGAATGAACCCGTGAATACTTCCGCGTACGGCACCGAAGCAACGGCTGAGGCCATTTCGGCGGCCGCCGTGGCCCGCCTCGAAGACGTCCGGCTCGACTGGCGGCACAAGGCCGTGCCCGCCACCGCCAACGGGACAACCCACGCCGGGTTCGTCGAGGCGGGCCACAACCTGGCTGACCTGCAGACCCCGCTGCTTACGCTCGATGCCCGGGCACTGGGCGGCAACGCGGACCGGCTCGCCACGTGGTGCAAGGAGCACGGCGTGCTGCTGGCCCCACACGGAAAAACCACTATGGCACCCCAGCTGTGGACCGAACAGCTCAACCGCGGAGCCTGGGGCATCACGCTCGCCAACTTCGCCCAGCTCCGGGTGGCCCGCGAGTTCGGCGTCCGCCGCCTGCAGCTCGCCAACAGCCTCACGGACCCGCACGCCATCGAGTGGGTGGCCAACACCGCCACCGAAGACGCGCCCATCCTGTCCTGGGTGGACTCCGTGGACACCGTGGAGGTCATCGGCCGCACCCTGGCAGCCGCCGGAAGCGGGGCTGTCCTGGATGTCCTCGTGGAACTTGGCGGAACCGGCGGCCGGACGGGTGCCCGCGGCGTGGACGCTGCCCTGGAGGTGGCCCGGGCCGTCTCGGCGTCGCCGCACCTGCGGCTGGTGGGCGTCAGCGGCTACGAAGGATCGCTGGCCCACACGGCGGACCAGGACAGCCTCGCCGCCGTCCGCGGCTACCTCGGCCACATGCGCCAGCTTCATGAGGAACTGCTCGACGGCGGCCTGTACGGGTCCGACGCCGTCATCCTCACCGCCGGCGGCAGCGCCTACTTCGACGACGTCGTCTCCGTCCTTTCACCCTGCATCACGGCCGGCGCCGAGCCAGGCGGCCCGGCGAACGGCCCCCGGGTGGAACTCATGATCCGCAGCGGCGCGTACATCATCCACGACGACGGCTTCTACCGCGGCATCTCGCCGTTTTCCCGCGACGGAGGCGAACCCTTCCGTGCCGGAATGCACGGCTGGGCGCGGGTTGTCTCCCAGCCTGAACCCGGCCTGGCCATCCTCGACGCCGGCAAACGGGACCTTCCCGTCGACGAAGGACTGCCGCGTCCCCAGCTGATCGGACCCGCCCTCGGCGGCCCCATGGAACCGCTCGCCGGTGCCGAAATCACCGCCGTCAACGACCAGCACTGCTTCATGACGTTCGACGCCGGAACCACATCGGTGCGGCCCGGTGACGTGGTCCGGCTTGGCCTGTCCCACCCGTGCACCGCGCTCGACAAATGGACCGTCATCCCGGTACTGGCGGACACCGACGGCGACCGGACCGTCGTCGACCTCATCCACACCTTCTTCTAGGACACATGCCATGAAGACCCTCATCAGCAACGCCGTCCTAGTGGACGGATCCGGAGCGGACCGCCGCCCGGCGGACGTCCTGCTGGACGGCCCGGTGATTGCCGCCGTCGCCGACGCCGGATCCCTCACGGTGGCCGGAACCGGCGCCGACCGCACGATCGACGCCGCCGGCCTGGTCCTGAGCCCCGGCTTCATCGACATGCACGCCCACTCGGACCTTCAGCTGCTGGTCAACAAGGACCACTACGCCAAACTCAGCCAGGGCGTCACCACGGAACTGCTGGGCCAGGACGGACTGTCCTACGCACCGGTGGATGACGCCACGCTGGCCGGAGTCCGCGAGAAGATTGCCGGCTGGAACGACAACCCCGCGGACTTCGACTGGAACTGGCGGACAGTGGGCGAGTACCTCGACCGGCTGGACCGCGAAGACGGCGACGGCGGCAGGATCGCCACCAACGCCGCCTACCTCGTCCCGCAGGGAACCGTCCGTGCCATGGTGATGGGCTTCGCCGAAGGTGACCCCACGCCCGGGCAGCAAGAGCGGATGCAGGACGTGGTCCGCACCGCCATGGAGGAGGGCGCCGTGGGAATGTCCTCCGGGCTGACCTACACGCCGGGAATGTATGCCCGCACCGAGGAACTCGCCGGGCTCTGCCGGACGGTGGGGGAGCTGGGCGGCTTCTACGCACCGCACCACCGCTCCTACGGCAAGGGCGCGCTTGGCGCCTACGCCGAAATGATCGGCCTGAGCCGGGACACCGGCTGTGCGCTGCACCTGTCCCACGCCACCATGAATTTTGCGGAGAATAAGGGCCGCGCCGGCGAACTGCTGGACCTGATCGACGCAGCCCTGGACGACGGCGTGGACATCACCCTGGACACGTACCCTTACCTACCCGGAGCCACCACGCTCTCTGCCATCCTCCCCAGCTGGGCGTCGTCCGGCGGCACCGGGGCCACCCTGGAGCGCCTGGCCGATCCGGAAACCCGCGCGAAGATCCGCGAAAGCGTGGAGATCTACGGTTCCGACGGCTGCCACGGGGTGGTGGCCGAATGGGACACCCTGGAGATCAGCGGTGTCCAGAACCCGGCGCTCGCCGGGCATGTGGGCAAGACGATCGCGGGCATCGCCGCTGAAACGGGTGCAGAGCCCTTCGACGTCTTTGCACGCATCCTCACCGAGGACCGACTCGGCACCGGTATCCTGCAGCACGTTGGCCACGAGGAAAACGTCCAGGCCATCATGAAACACCGCACGCACACAGGCGGCAGCGACGGACTCCTGGTCGGAGCCAAGCCGCACCCGCGGGCCTGGGGCACGTTCCCGCGCTACCTCGGCCATTACTCCCGGGACCTCGGGCTGCTCAGCCTCGAAGAAACCGTGCAGCACCTGAGCGGCCGTCCAGCGGCACGGCTCAAGCTTGACCGCCGCGGCCTGGTCCGCGAAGGCTTCGCAGCCGACGTGGTCCTCTTCGATCCGGAAACCGTCCGGGACGAAGCCACCTTTGAGAACCCGCGCCAGGCCGCCGCCGGCATCCACTACGTCTTCGTCAACGGCGCGGCAGCCATCGACGGAGGCCAACCCACCGGCGTCCGCGCCGGCCGTGCCCTGCGCCGCAGCAGCGACGGACTCACCCGAGAAGGAAAGCAACCCACCCATGACTCCTGAAGAATTCGTCCGGCAGCTTGAAGCCGACCGCACCCTCGCCGTCGTCCGCGCCGCGTCCATCCCGGACGCCGCGGACCTCTGCCGGGCACTGGCCGGCGGCGGCATCCGCACCGTCGAACTGACCTTCACCACGCCTGATGTGCTGACCCACGTCCGGCGCGCGGCGGACACGGCCGCGGAGCACGGTGCCGCCGTCGGAATCGGCACGGTGATGACTGCGGACCAGGCACGGGCGGCGATCGACGCCGGGGCGCAGTTCCTGGTGACGCCCGGGCTCCGCCCGGAGGTCGCCAAAGTCGCCGCCGACGCCGGCATCCCCTTCAGCCTGGGCGCCATGACTCCCACCGAGGTGGCGCAGGCCCTGGATCTGGGCTCCGCCGCCGTCAAGATTTTCCCCGCCCGGCAGCTCGGCCCGGTGTACCTGAAGGACCTGCAAGGCCCCTACCCGGGCATCCGGCTGCTTCCTTCCGGAGGCATTGACGCCTCCAACGCCAAGAGCTACCTCGACGCCGGTGCTGCCGCGGTCTGCTGCGGCACCAGCGTGGTCCCGCCCGCAGCAGTGGCTGCCGGCAACTGGGCAGACATCGCGGCACGTGCCGTCGCCTTCACCGGCACCCTCAAGTAGGACTAACCGAGAAAGACACGTTCCATGAATGAATTCCTGAACTGGCTCCGGCACGACACCGCCGGCCTGCTCCTCCTGGCAGGCGCGGGCATCGCCCTCCTGCTGTTCCTGATCATCAAGCTCAAGCTCGAGCCGTTCATCGCCCTGGTGGGAACCGGCGTGATCGTGGCCTTGGTGGGCGGGATCTCGGTGGAGGCGCTGGTTGGCTCGGCCACCAAGAGCAGCGACGCCCTCATTGAAAAGGGCTTCGCCGGCATCCTGGGCCACATCACGGTGATCATCGGCCTCGGCACGGTGCTCGGCGCCATCCTTGAGCGATCCGGCGGCGCGGAAGTGCTGCTGGGCAGGCTCGTGAAGATCTTCGGGGAGAAGGGCACGCCGCTCGCCATGGGCATCACCGGCTTCGTGCTGGGCATCCCGGTGTTCTTCGACATCGGCATCTTCGTCCTGGCGCCGCTGGTGTACGTCGCGGCCATCCGCGGCGGCAAGTCCCTCGCCCTGTACGCACTGCCGCTGCTGGCAGGCCTCTCCGTGACGCACGCCTTCCTGCCGCCGCACCCCGGCCCCGTTGCTGCCGCCGGCCTGTTCCACGTGGACCTCGGCTGGATCATCCTCATGGGCCTGATCTGCGGTATTCCGGCCTGGTTCGCCTCTGGCATCTTGTGGGGCACCTGGATCGGCAAGCGCGTTATGGTTAACGTTCCCGAGGACCGGATCGTCCCCGAGGCTGAGGAAGCCAAGGGCCACGAACCGTCCATCGGACTGGTGCTGCTGGCCATCGGCCTGCCGATGCTCCTCATCCTCGGTGGTACGTTCGGCAACATCTTCGCTCCCGCAGGCCCGGTGCGTGACGCCCTGACGTTCTTCGGCAACCCGGCGATCGCACTGACCGTGGCCGTGCTGCTGGCCATGTGGCTCCTGGGCATCCGCCGCGGCATGACGCCGGACGAGCTCAGCGAAATCACGGGCGCATCGCTGCGCCCGGTGGGCATGATCCTGCTGGTGGTCGGCGCCGGTGCATTCTTCGGCGCGGTCCTGTCCGCCACCGGTGTTGGCAAGGCCGTTGCGGATTCGCTGGCCCAGGCCGGGCTGCCGATCATCCTTTCCGCATTTGTCATCAGCGCGGGCATGCGCATCGCCCAGGGCTCCGCCACAGTGGCGATCGTGACCACCGGCGGCATCCTGGCACCCAGCCTGGCCTCCGGCTTCTCCCAGCCGCAGCTTGCCCTGATCGTGGTGGCCATTTCGTCCGGCTCCATCATCGCCAGCCACGTCAACGACGGCGGCTTCTGGATCATCTCTAAGTACTTCAACATGTCCGTCAAGGACACCCTGAAGACCTGGACCGTGCTGGAAACTGTGCTGTCCGTGGTGGGCTTCGCCATGGCGGCACTGCTCTACCAGTTCGTCAGGTGACCGGCTGCTGTAACAAGCGGCCCATAGCCGACGCGCGAACGGGCAGATAATGCCCTCAAATCCTTGTTTTGCGGGCGTTACCTGCCAGTTCGCGCTCGGGTGGTCAGTGCGGCCGGTCGGGGCGGATGCGGACGGGCGCCAGGGCGGCGATGGTTATGACAGCGGTGATGGAGCCTGCGGCCATGATCGCGGCCAGGACAATGATCTGGAAGCGCCCGGCCTCCAACGGCGAGATGCCTCCGAAGATGGCGCCCACAAAGGCTCCCGGCAATGTGACCAGCCCCGTCGTTTTGGTCTGGTCGGTGCTGGGAATCAGGGCCGAGTAGACGGCGGCGTGGGCCAGTTCCCGGGTTGATTGCCGCGGCGTGGCCCCGAGGGCGAGCCAGCCCTCCACCTCCTCCCAGCGGTCGTTCACGGATTCCGCAAACCGCAGGCCGGCGAGGGTGGCGATGGTCATCGCGTTTCCGATGACTATGCCGCCGATCGCCAGGGCGTAGCGCGGCGTGAAAGGGATGGCGCCTGTCACGAAAATGATGGCAAGGGTGGCAGCGATGCCGGCGGCCATCGAAGCACTGACGAGTCCGAGGCGCGTCCAGCTCCAACCGATGCGCCGCGCGGCAGTTGCTGCCGCCACAGTGAACATGATCAGCAGCGCGGCGGTGACGAAGACGGGGCTGGTGATGACGCCGCTGAGCACGAAGCTGATCACGGCAAGCTGGGCCGCTCCGCGCAGGATTGCCAGGGCCGGCGCGGTACTGTGCGGCGCCTTGAACCCCCGTAGGACCGTCATCGTCAGGGCTACAAGCAGGGAGAGGCAGAGAAGCGTGGGAACGAACGCGCCCAACTCAGTCATGCTGCCAGCCTAGCGGCGGGGGCAACAAACGGACGACACGGCGGGAGGTCCCGCCGTCGTCGTCCGTTGCGTTTGCCGCAGTGCAGCAGCGGCGGCGGTTAGTGCCAGAGCCCCAGCGCGAACTCGGCGATCACGGTGGAGAGCAGGAACGACGCGGTGATGGCGAGCAGCCCGACGGGAATGATCTTCCAGCCGATGTTTTTCAGCAGGGGGATGTCCTTTCCGAGCGACAGGCCGGCCAGGGTCAGCATGACCGTGGCGATGGACAGGAAGTCAACGGTTTTCACCATCGCGTTGAGCGGCTCGGCCCCGAAGAACCACGGGCTGGAGATGAACGCCCCGATCGTGGTGATGAACACGATCGCGGAGATCTTCCGGGTGATCCTGGCCAGGAGGAGGCTGAAGAGCACCAGGGCCAGCAGGATGGCGTAGCCGCCGACGATGGACCAGCTGAATCCCTTGGCCGCGATCGAGGCCGTGGCCACACCGAGGACGGTCAGGACCGAAAGGGAGAGCCAGAGCGGCAGCGTGATGGCTGCCGATGACGCGGCGACCTGTTCCCGGAATTTGCGGTTGGCGTCAGCCTGGGCTTCTTCCCGGTCGATATCTGCCTGCGTCCTTTCGGCGGGGGCGCCGGCCGTGACGGCAGCGGTTTCGCGGGCCGTCTGCTTGCGGGTCAGGAACCGGTAGAAACGGTCGGCGAGCGGCAGGGCCACGTAGATTCCGACGTACACGCCCAGGACCGTGGTGATCAGGTTGGAGATGGCGGCCATGGCGAGGATGGCCTCCTGGTCGCCGGGGTAGGCGCCGATGATGCTGGCTGCGGAGGCGGCCATCATCGACCCGGAACCCACGCCTGCACCCATGGCCAGGGCCAGGGGGTCGAAGATCTTCCAGTTGGCCACGAGCGAGGTCAGCAGGGTGATGAACACGGCGCCGAAGAGGGTGCCGAAGACATACATGGCAAGGACGCCGCGGTACTGGTCGGAGTCGGGGCCGTACTTTTCGGAGACCATGGCGAAGGAGGGCTCGCGGTCCAGGGAGAAGGTGGCACCGACAGTTGCCTTGCCCATGCGCAGGAGGACGGCCAGCGGGAGTGCCAGTACAACGGTTCCGAGCAGATGGCCGATCTCCTGCAGGAGCAGCGCCGGCCCGGCCTTGATGAGGCTGGGGAGGCTGGGGCCGATGTTGAAGGCAAGCCGGGCCACCAGCAGGAACACGGCCACGCCCACCAGGGCTGCCGCCACCCGCTGGAGGTCCAGTCCGAGGGGCCTGAACTTCTGGACCGAGGTCAGGAGGCCGAGGATGAGGCCCCAGACCATGGGGAAGATGATGATCGAGCCGATGCCCAGATCGATCTTCAGCTGGCCGATGAGCTGGACGGTGACGGCGATGGCGAGGGCCAGCGCCGCAACGGGAAGTGTCAGCTTGGTTCCGGCCCTGGTGACCGGAGCGGTTGTGGTGCTGGTACTCATGGTGTGACTTCCTGTGGGGTGGGGCGGCTGAACGCGGCACCGGTGAACCGCTCGCGTTCCGTGGGGGTGGTGGCGGCGGCAGCGACGGTCCAGGCCAGGGCGAGGGCTGCCTCGAACATGACCGCGTATGCCTCCGGGGTGTCCGCCAAGGCGGCGAAGGCGTGGGAGTGGATCGGCACGTCCGCGCCCGGGATGCTCAGCCACGGGTGCAGGCTGGGGATGACCTGGGAGACGTTTCCCATGTCCGTGGAGCCGCCGCTGAGTCCGGCCGAAGGTGAGGTGTCCTTGCCGAAGGAGTCCATCGCACTGGTCCAGTGGGCTGCGAGGGCATCGTCCTGGAGCAGGGGTTCGTACAGCGGTTCCGTGGCTTCAATGGTCAGTTGCGTCCCGGTGGCCAGGGCGGCGCCCTCGAAGCAGCGCCGCACGCGTTCCAGCAGCGCTTCGTACTCCGGCAGGGTGAAGGCGCGGCATTCGAAGTTCACCACGGCCCGCTCGGGAATGATGTTGGTGACGTGCCCGGCCTCGGCGACGTACAGGGCAATCCTGTGGTCGCCGGGGATCTGCTGCCTGAGCAGGCCCACGGCAACCTGGCTCAGCACCGCGGCGTCGGCGGCGTTCACGGCCTGGTGCGGAGCGGCCGCCGCGTGCGCAGCCTTGCCGGTAAATGTTGCCTGGTACCGCCCCACGGCCTGGGCGCTTGTCCCGGCCGGGTTGTAGGTCAGGCCGTCCTGGACCGGGTGGACCATGAGTGCCAGGCCCACGCCGTCGAAACCGCCGCGTTCGAGCATGAGGACTTTGCCGCCGCCGTGCTCTTCGGCCGGGGTGCCGATGGCCTTGAGGGTGATGCCCAGTTCATCGGCCAGCGGAGCCAGCGCCAGTGCCGCGGAAACTGAGGCTCCGGCGATCAGGTTGTGTCCGCACGCGTGGCCGATCTGCGGGAGCGCGTCATACTCCACGCAAAGTGCGACGACGAGGTCGCCGCTGCCGGCGGTCGCTGTGAAGGCGGTGGGCAGGCCGCAGCTTCCGCGTTCAACCCTGAAGCCGCCCTCTTCGAGCAGCGAGGCGGCCGCCTCGGCGGAACGGGTTTCCTCGAAGGAAATTTCGGGGTTGGCGTGCATGCTCCTGGCCATGGCCTGGACGCTCGGTTTCCACCGGTCCACTCCCTCGCTGAGCTCAGCTCTCAGCGCATCGGCGGGTCTGGATGTGTCTGTAAGTTCCACGGGTCTCTGCCTTGCTGGTAGGAAAGGGCTAGTACGAAAGGGAAGGGAAGGGGGAGCCAGCTGCCCGAGTGGGCACCCAGATCGCCTTGGTCTGCGTGTACTCGTCCAGCACGCCGGGACCGGAGGACCGTCCATGGCCTGAGTCGCCGAAGCCGCCGAACGGGACGGCCACGTGGATGGTCTTGTACGAGTTGATCCAGAACGTTCCGGCCCTGACCGAACGCGCCACGTGATGTGCCCGGGAAACGTCCGAGGTCCACACGGCTCCCGCCAGGCCAAAACTGGTGCTGTTGGCCCGGGCGATTGCTTCCGCCTCGGTGTCGAAGGCATCCGCGCCGACCACCGGGCCGAAAACCTCGGTGGTCTCCAAACGGTTCTGCGGCGTCACGCCGTCCAGCAGGGTGGGCATCACCCAGTGGCCGCCGGCCAGGGCTGAGTCAGCGAGGTGGGACGGAAGCACGGATCCGGTGATCCGGCGCCCGCCGTCCTGCATGCCGGCGTCGATGAGGGACTTGACGGTGGCGAACTGCTGGGCCGTGATGATGGGGCCCACCTCGGTGTCGGCGCTCAGGGGATCCCCGACGCGGAGGCGGGCGGCCCGGTCCGCGACCAGCTCCACGAACCTGTCGTGCACACTCCGTTCCACGAGCAGCCGGGACCCTGCCACGCAGGACTGCCCCGCCCCGGAGAAGATGGCCGAAATGGCGCCGTCGGCCGCCCGCTCGAGGTCGGCGTCGGCGAACACGATGTTGGCGCTTTTGCCGCCGAGTTCCAGCAGGGCCGGAATGCCGGCCTGGGCAGCGGCCACCGCGACGCGTCGACCGGTGGGCACGGAGCCGATGAAGCTGACTTTTCCGACGCGGCGGTCCGAGGTGAGGGCTGCGCCGACCGTCTGGCCGAGCCCGGGGGCGACGTTGAAGACACCGTCCGGCAACCCGGCTTCGTGGGCCAGCTGCGCCACCCGGATCGTGGAGGCCGGAGTGAACTCGCTGGGCTTGATGATCACGGCGTTGCCGGCGGCCAGGGGCGCGGCGGAGTTCCAGCCGGCGGTGAACATCGGTGCGTTCCAGGGCGTGATGGCCACGATGACGCCCCACGGCACCCGCTCGGTGTACGTGTGCCAGGATCCGGGCACCGGGATGGTCTGTCCGGTGAGCTTGTCCGCCCAGCCGGAGTAGTAACCGAACATTTCGGCCACCTTGGCGGCTTCCACCCGGGCATCGCGGATGGGTTTTCCGGTGGTGCCCGCTTCCAGGATGGCCAGTTCTTCGGTGTGGGCCTCCAGCGTGCGGCTGACGTTCCGGAGGATGGCCGCGCGCTCGAAACCGTTGAGTTCGCCCCAGGCCGCGGCGCCGCGGACGGAGCTTTCCAGGATGTCCCGGGCCCCTTCGGCGCCCGGATCGGTGTAGGTGGCGAAGGGTGCGCCGGTGGCGGCGGCGGTCAGCGTGATGCTTTCCCCGCTGCCCGGCACCATCTTGCCGCCGATGAAGGCGCCGAGGCCGCCGGGGAAGGTCGCGTCGAGGACGGCGCGGGCGGTGTCCGTCGAGGATGAAGTGGGTGCTGTTGTGATGGTCATGCAGGGTCCTTAAGCGCGGTGCGCGGTGGCTGCGGCCACCGGGTTGGTGGGAGTGCCGGCGCGGGTGATGCCGGGGGCAACCATGCGGGCTATTTCGGTGAAGTCGGCGGCGGGGCCGAGGGCGGCCAGGGCTTCCTGCCACTTGCCGACGACGGCGGCGAGCAGGGCGGGGTTCTCACCCTTTTGCCGGGCAACGTCCACCGCCAGGGCGGCGTCGCGGGCCATAAGGCCCAGGGTGAAGCCGGAATCGTGGGTGCCGGAGAGCACCCAGTTGGGGTACATGTTGGCGGAGACTTTGCTGCCCCCGGAGGCTGCGCTGATGCTGGCCGCGGCGGTGCCCGGATCGATGCCGTAGGCTTTCGCGACGGCGAGGGCTTCGCCCACGGCCACGAGGTTGGCGGCGGCCAGGACGTTGTTCAGCAGCTTGACGACGTTGCCGCTGCCCGGGCCGCCGATGTGGCTGTATTTTCCGCCGGTCAGTGCGTTCAGCACGGGCCCGGCCGCGGCGAGGGCTGCTTCGCTGGCTCCGACGAAGGCGCTGAGGGAACCGCTGGCGGCGCCGTCCCGGCCGCCGGAAACAGGCGCATCCACAAACGCGGCGCCGTTCGATTCGGCCAGGGCGGCCATCGCGGCGCTGGTGGCTGGTTCGGAGGTGGTGGTGTCAACGACGGCGACTGTTCCGGGTGCGCTGAACAGGCCGGGCACGGTGGCCTCGACAATCGCTGCCGACGGCAGGGAAAGCACCACGTAGGGCGTTCCGGCCAACGCATTGGCCTCCCTCACCGTGGCAATGCCGCGTGCCTCGGCGGCTGCCCTGGCGGCTTCGGAGGGGTCGAAGCCGGTGACCTGCCAGCCGGTCCGGCGCAGGGTGTCTGCCATGGCTCCGCCCATCGCGCCGAGGCCGATGACGGCTATGCGGCGGTCGATGCTGGTGCTCATTGAATGCTCCTTGGGGATGTTGCTGAAGTGCGGAAGGGGTGTGGGACGGATGGACGGGCGGCGGACGTGCAGCCCAGTCGGGGAATGCGCTTAGTCCAAGAAGATGTCCAGGTCTTTCCAGAGCTGCTGGGTCCGGCGGATGGTTTCGCGGCTGCGTTCGGGGTGGGCAGCCTCCATTCCGGTCAGCAGGCCGTAGACCGCCGAGTTGGCTGCCGTGACGGACTGGAAGAAGGAGATGCCTTCGGAGGCGACCACCAGCAGGTGGTCTGCGATCGTGGCCAGGCGGCCGCGTCGCATGTCGCTGATGGCCACGACCTTCACGCCGGCCTGGTGCGCTGCCTCCGCGGCGGCGATGATCTCGCGCATGGAGCGCCACATGTTGATCACCACCAGGACATCGCCGGGACCGAGCCTGTTGACGCTGGAGGCGAGATGGACTCCGCCGCGGGGCTCCAGGGCGATGGGGTAGCCCATGATGGTTCCCAGATGTGCCATGACGCTGGCCGGGCCGGCGAAGGAGCCCATGCCCACTACGGTGATCGACCGTGCCCCGGCAAGCGTCGCGATGGCTGACTCGGCCTCGTCGGCGGTGTTCGCTTCGAGGGTGAGGCGGAGATTTTCGATGTCGTGGTTCAGCGCATCGTGGAGCGGGCTGCGGTGCGCGCCGTGTTCCACCAGGGTGTCCTCGGTGGAGATCATCACCAGGTAGCGGGCGCGCAGTTCGCGCTGAAGGTCGGGCCAGCCGCGGTAGCCCAGGTGCTGTGCGGCCCGGACCACGGTGGAGTTGTTTACGTCGGCACGCTGCGCGATCTCCGCGATGTCCGCGTAGGAGGACAGCTGCGGATTGCGCACGATGACCTCCACTACCCGGCCTTGGGCTTTGGTCAGGAGGACGTCCGGCAGGGCGTCGCCAAGCCAGGCGGATGCCGGATCGGAGGCGCCGTTGCTGCTGGCGGGATGACCGGGCGATGCCGAACTGGACACGGCGGGAACTCTTCTCTGTAATCTGGATCACTCTGCAATGGCGTTTGCATCAAATGTACTATGCAATTTGAATTGCAGGAAGAGTTTTGTGTTTCCGGGCTGTTAAACCTGGCTGGCCAACGGCCGGCGCCGCGCGCGTTCCCTGGTCACCCCAGCAGGTCGTCCTCGTAGCACCAGCGCCAGTTTTCGCCGGGTTCGATACTCCGCATCACCGGATGGCCTGTCGACCCGAAGTGCCGGGACGCGTGGTTTCCCGGGGAGGAATCACAGCAGCCCACGTTCCCGCAGTCCAGGCACATCCTGAGGTGTACCGTCGTCGTGCCTTCGAGTGCGCAGTCCGGGCAGAACGGGTCCGGCGGGACCTGCGGGTCCGCCGCGGACTCCAGGTGGCCGCATACGCCGCCCGGCCTCGCGATGCCCTCTCCGCCGCCCCCGCCGGAGGCATCCAGCTCATCCAGCGAGGCGTCGAGCATCGATTCCTCGACGTCCAGCCGGTCCAGGACTTCACCGAGGACCTCGTGGGCGTACTGGCCGCCGCTCCGCAGTTCCAGGACCTTGGCCCGCTCGGCTTCCAGCATGGCGAGCCGCAGCTGGGCGTAGCGCTGGCTGGGCGTCGCCGCTTCCGACGTCGGGCGGCCCAGCCGTTCCCACGCCGCCAGCCCGCGCTCCTGGGTGCGCCGCTTCAGCATGGCCACGACCTCCGGCGGATCGTTGTCGGTGCGCATTTCCTGCAGCCGCTCCACGCCGGCGGCGGTGGCCAGCTGCACCAGGGAAGCCTGGTTCAGGGCGTCCTCGCGCTGGTCCGGGCCCCTGACACGCAGGAGCCGGACCAGCGGCGGAAGGGTAAACCCCTGCAGCGTGAGCGTCCCGGCGACCACCGCCATGGCAGCCAGGACCAGCACGGATCGGTGCTCGAGGTCCGCGGGCAGGACCAATACCGCAGCCAGGGTCACCACGCCGCGCATGCCCGCCCAGGACACAATTGCGGCGAACTGCCACGGCGGCGCCGGGTCGTTGCGCCGCACGGACGGGATCAGCCGGGGCAGGTACGTCGCTGGAAAGACCCAGACTGGCCGGAGCAGCAGCACTGCCAGCAGGATGACCGCGCAGCCCGCCCAGATGCGGGCCGCACCGAGAGAGTCATCCTGGACACCGTCGATGATGGTCCGGACCTGCAGCCCGATCAGCAGGAAAACGGAATTCTCCAACAGGAACTGCACTGTGTTCCAGTTGCTGCGCTGGCTCAGCCGTGCGGCGCCGTTGGGCATGGACGGCGCCTTGGTTCCCATCACCAGCCCGGTAACAACGACGGCGAGGACACCGGAGGCGTGGATCGCTTCGGCCGGCAGGTAGGCGACGAACGGCGCCATCAGCGACGTCGACGTGTTGATGGCGACGTTCCGGATCCGTTTGCGGAGCTGGGTCAGGACGTAGGCCGCGGCCAGGCCGACTATCAGGCCGCCGCCGGCCGCGAGAAGGAATCCACCGGCGATTCCGGCGGCGGACACGGACCCCGCGATGGCGGCGATCGCAGCGCGGAGGCAGACCAGGGCGGTGGCATCGTTGACCAGTGACTCGCCCTCGAGGATGGTGACAATCCGGCGCGGCATCCCCACCTTCCGCGCGATGGCGGTCGCGGCCACCGCATCTGGCGGCGCCACCACGGCGCCGAGGGCGATGGCGGCGGCCAGCGGGATCTCCGGGAAGAGCCACCAGACCACGTAGCCCACGGTGAGGGTGCCGAAAATGACGTAGCCAACCGAGAGGAGCCCGATGGCGCGGCGGTTGGAGCCGAAGTCGAACAGCGAGGTCCGCAGCGCGGCGGCATAGAGCAGCGGCGGCAGCAGGCCCACGAGGACCAGTTCCGGGTTGAGGTCGATTGGCGGAACGAACGGGAGGAAAGAACCGGCGACGCCGGCCAGCACCAGCAGCAGCGGCACCGAAACGTTGAGTTTCCTGCCCAGTGCGCTGCCGGCGCAGACCACCGCCACGAGAACAAGCAGTCCCAGGGCGACTTCCATTCAGCCATTCTTTCAGGTGGGAGGGGCGAAGCGCCCCGCGTTCAACGTCTCAGAGGTGCTTGTGGCGGGCGTCTGGAGTCGGGGAGGACCACGCCTCTTAGGCATCCACGAAGCCGCCACCGGCCCAGCGCCGCAGGGCCAGCCTCTCGGCGTCGTCGAACTCCATCAGTGCCACCCGGCATAGTTCTTCCACGTCGTCCGTCCAGGCCGCCGCCAGCTCTTCCGCCGTCGCAGTGTCAGTGAGCTGGAAATCGACGTATCCCAGGCCCTGAATGACAAAATTCACGGCGCCGCGGGACACCGGCTGGCCCGCCGTGACACAGTCATCTCTCACAAGCTTGGCCAGTTCGTTGCGGTTGGCAGGCTGCTCACGAAGCCTCGCCGCCATGGCCAGGAACATCTGCCGGAACTGGGCGGCGGAGAGTGCGGGCACATCGGTGACCCTGGCAACCCGTTCTTCAATGCCGGACTCGACGTCTGCTTCGGTCGGCAGATCGTCGCTGGAGAACCTCTGCGCGTCCCAGACCCAGCCGCCGCGCGTAGCCGTGTATTCAACACCCTGGCCGATCTGGGCGACCCAGGTTCCGAACTTCCCGTAGCCGCCCCAGTCAGTTTTCAGGGAGGGGTCGGCTGTGAGTGCCCGGTGGGCCACCATTGCCCCGACGACCGGGCCCGGGGCAGTCCGGACGAAGTCGCAAACCTCCTTGACCGCGGCGGAAACGGTCTTTGCCCTCGGCTTCGCCTTCGGTGCCCCCTCCGCCCGCTGCGGCTGGACGGACGCCACCGCGTGGATCGGCTCCACCGTGGTGCCGTTCAGGATGGCCACAAAGTCGTGGGACTCCACCACGTTGTCCGCCATCTCGCGGTATGCGAAGGCTACGGCGCCGGCGGCGATCACCGTGGTCATCTTGTCGGCGGCCCGGAATCGCTGGATCAGTGATGTGAAGTCGGCGTCGGCCGACGCGATGAAGAACTCGTCGATGCCGCCGCTCCCGGAGAGGGTGTCCATTGCGTCCAGCACAAGGTTGATATCGGTGCTGCTCTTTCCGCGTTGCGTCAGCGACGGGCAGTCGATCACGCGAAAACCCGCACGCGTCCAGTACGTCCGGTACTTCGAGTACACCACCGGATTCAGGTAGCAGTTGCGGATCAGGAAGCGCCGGGCGCTCTCGCCCGAGCCCGCGGCGGACAACGCGTCTGCCCAGTGTTTGGGGTCTTCCGCGAACCGCTTCGCCGCCGCCGGATCGAGGGCCTGCAGGCCCGTAAAAACGTTGTCGAAGTCAACAAACATGGCGGCCCGGATGCCGGGGCGTCGGGAGGGGGAGCGCGCGTCTTTCATTGGCTTAGTGTGCCAGCAACCCGGGGCACGTGGGAGCTTTTTCTCCAACCAGGGCGTTGTCCGGCTATCCGTGGGCGGGCAACTGGACGACGCCTTTGAGATACGCCGGGTTTCGCGCCCTGACTATCCCGCTTCCGGGCGCCCGTCCGCCAGCAGCCCCGAGACCAGCCCGGCGGCATACCCTGCCGTCGGGCGGTCGCGGGTGAAGAGGATGCGGTAGAGGATCGGCGCAACCACGCGGTCGAGGACGTCCTCTGTCGCCGGAGCGTGCGCCGCCGGGAACCTCTGGACAATGATCGAGACTGAGTCTGCGGCATAGCGCGAGCAGATCCCCGCGTTGTCTCCGGTGGCATCGCCGGCAAGCACATCTGCCACATACGACCGCCCGGGTCCGGAGGCCATCTCTTCCCGGAACTGTTCCGCCCAGGCGGCGAGGTCGCCTTCGAGGGAGCCGGTTTCGGCAGGCGGCTCGGTCTGGCGGAATCGGTCGGCCGCCACATCCGAAAGCAGCGCGGGAAGATCACCCCAGCGGCGGTAGACGGTGGTCGGGTTCACTCCCGCCCGCGCCGCAATAGCGGGAATGGTGAGGTCATCGCGGCTTGTGGCAGCAAGCAGTTCCTTGGTCGCCGTATGGACGGCCTCTTGGATGCGGGCGCTGCGGCCGCCGGGGCGGGAGCCATCGAGGGGTGTCATTCGTCCATACTAACGCAAACCAGTTGCTTTTGCGGTCAATCGATCATATGTTGGTATAAAAGCAAACGGTTTGCTTTTGAGAGGTGTTGTTCGTGACCACAGAATATCTTCCCCGATCCGCCGCGCCAGCCAAGGTTCCTTTTCCCGCCAGAATGGGCGCCCGGGCGGCGGTTGTGGTGCAGGTGCTGATGTCCGTCTCATTCCTGGCGGCGTCCAGCGCGCCAACGCCGCTCTACGCCATCTACCAGGAGCAGCTGCATCTGACGCAGTTCACCGTGACGGTTGTTTTCGCCGCGTATGCGCTGGCTCTTCTGGCCGCGCTCCTGATCATCGGCTCGCTGTCCGACCATCTGGGCCGGCGTGCCGTCATTCTTGGCGCCCTGACTCTGGAAACGGCAGCCATGATCGTCTTCGCCGTTTCCGGCAGCGCCGCGGAACTTATCTCAGCCCGCATCCTGCAGGGCGTCGCCACGGGGGCGGCGACGGCGGCCTTGGGGGCAGCGCTCGCGGATCTTGCCCCGCGGCGTGCCCCTCTGGTGAACAGCGTGGCACCGATCATCGGCATGGCCGTGGGCGCGCTCGGCTCTGCAGCCCTGGCAGCTTCGGCTCCCGCCCCCGCCATGGAAGTTTTCGTGATTCTGATTGCGGTGTTCGCCCTGCTGCTGGTGGCCGCGCTTTTTCTGCCGGAGTCGGCGGTACGGCGTCCGGGTGCCCTGAAGTCCCTACGGATCAGCGTGTTCGTCCCGCCCGCTGCCCGCAAGGCACTCCTGGTCGCGTCCCCGGTGCTCATCGCCGTGTGGGCCATCGGTGGTTTTGTGTTGTCCCTTGGCCCAAGCCTCGCGCGGGTTCAGACCGGCTCCGCCTCACCCATGGTGGGAGGCTGGCTGGTGTTCGCGCTGACCTCCAGCGGAGCCGTAGCCGTCTTCACCTTTGGCCGCCGCCCGGCCGCGCGGGTCCTGGTGGGTGGCGCGGCTGCCCTCCTTTCCGGCGTCGCGGTCACCCTTGGCGCCGTGGTCGCCGGCCAGCCGGTCCTCTTGTTCCTCGGCGTCGTCGTGGCGGGGGCCGGCTTCGGAACAGGGTTCCAGGGCGCCATGCGGACGGTAATGCCGCTCGCCAAGGCGTCCGAACGGGCCTCGCTGCTGTCCACGGTCTATGTCATCAGCTACCTCGCGATGAGCGTTCCGGCCATCGCGGCCGGGCTGCTCGCATCAATGTGGGGAATCGAACTGACAGCAATCGTGGTGGGCGGCATTGTCATCGTCCTCTCGGCTTTGGCCCTCGGCGGCATGCTGCGCCAGTCCAAGGCTGAAAGATGAGCCGCATGGGACCGGGCCGGCGTCCGGGCGGCAACTACACTGCGGACGACGTCCGGCGCCACACGGTCTCCCGGCAGCTGGCCTGGCTTGGAGCCGAGGTGATCATCCAGCCGACCCTCACCACCACGCGGGACCGGGAAATGGAAGTGGTCATGTCCCGGGCGAATGCCTTCGTCAACCAGGTCTTCGTGGTGAACGTCAACGGGGCGGATCCTTCAGGGGTCGGCGACACCGTCATCGTTGACCCGGAAGGGACCATCATGCAGCAGGCCCGGGGCGGGGAGGAGATCCTTTACGGCGTCCTGGACCTGGACCGGGTGACGCAGGCCCGGCGCTACGGGACGTTTGGAATCAACAAACCGTGGTCCCAGCTCAAGGACCAGCGCGGTATCCTCGCCTACGCCATGTTCGATGGAGCGAGCTTCCAGCCGCCCGAATGGAGCTAAAGCACCGCCGGCAACGGCGAGCGGACGACGGCGGCACCTCCCGCCGTCGTCCGCTTGCTTGGGCGCGTTCCCCACCAAGTGCCCGGCGTAGCCGGGGTGGCGAGCAGCCGCGGTGTTTTCGAGCTCAACGCGCGGCTCGCGGCGGTTCTCCTCGCCGTGGACCCCGCAAGGCTTCGAGCCCGCCCGAACGTAAGCGCCTCACGCCAGTCCTCAATATGGGACGGTGCCCATTTGACTTGCATCACCTTGGTGGGGTTTGTAGCCTAGACCCCGCTTCCGCGCCCTGTAATGGTCGCGCGGTAGTGCGCCTGCTCAGCAAGAGTGGGTGGAGTCTGTATTGGGGGAATTCAAATGTTTTTAACAATTGGCGCTTGGAAACAAGCCTGTCGAGTAGTCGTTACGATTGTGGCAGTAATTGCGGTCTTCTTGGCATCCGTCGGGCCTGCCAGTGCCGCCGGAGCGCGCACCGTGGCCGGCACCGGGTCTGGGGTCGCGTTGCTCCAACCGACCCGGGCCCAGACAGACGAGGCCATGAAACGACTTGAGCAAGCTCGATCAAGCGACCCGGCCGGGTTCGCTGAGCGGCTTCGCATCATAAAGAAATCCAAGCCGCTCACCACCTTTCTGTCGTCCGATAGTCGATTCGACAGCGGACTTCAACAGAACTTCCTGGCCGCTTCCATGCCTACTGACGTACTTAAATCGTTGGTCGAGCTCACCGACACCGGGTATCTTTCACTCGACGTCAGCGATGGGCCCAACAACACCAAGGTAGCCAAAATCATTAAGGCGAAACCTTCGATGGCCGGTGGCGGTAAAGGCAGCATGTCCATGAAACCGATGTTCCCGCAGTGCCCGTCGGCTTGGGCTGCCCTCTGGGCTTGGTGGGGCACCAATGCCGCATTCTGCGGCGCTTTGGGATTCTTCGGCCCCATGGCTGCGCTTGGTTGCTCAGCGGCCATGGCCATCGCCGGATCCGTGATTGACTTCAACCGAGGATGCTGATGAACACGAAAGTCACCACCACTGTACGGAACTATTGGTTGGTGTTGGCCGCCATGTACGGGCTGACCCTGAGCGTTGTAGCAATGGCCGAATGGCCGTGGCCGTTGATTATGGGGGCCGCCTTTATCCTCTTCGGCGTCCTGCACGGCCTTCGATACCGTCAGGTAGGCCGAAACGTCCAAGGCAAGCTCGCCACTGCCACCCCCGGAGTAGGCGTCGCGGGAGGCATATTCGGAGCCGCCGCGATACTCATCCACGGCACTCCGGTTGCCATCTGGGCAGGGCCGCTCCTGGGCGTAGTCACCTTCCTCGGCATGTACCTGTACCTCCACCGTTTCGGCCGGTTTTACGGGGATCCCTCAGAAACAGCCACTTGAATGTGGAAGTCATGACGATGCCCATAAATTGAAGTCAGGCCCTGGACAAAATCCAGGGCCTGACTGCTGTCGGCCCGGTTGACCGTCGGCTTTTCCCGTACCTATAGTGTCCGGTGCCCTTCGGATAGTTTCCTGGGCCGCAATTAGCCCTACAGCTGGGGCAGGCACATGCAGCGGATTTCGAAGAACGGAAGTCCGGGCGGCTCCTCGCCGTGCCCCGTTGAGACAAGATAGTCCTCCTCGAGGAGGTAGACGGGCAGCTGCGGTGACAGATAGCTGTTGTACCGGGACGGGTACACCCACTGGCCGTTGATGTCGAAGGCCGGCAGGGCGTAGGGATCCCGCCGGTTATGGACGGTGGGATAGAGGCCGTCCCCGATCCACAGATGGCTGGCCAGGCCGTACAGGTGGTCGTGGTTTCGGGTGGTGGGAAAAAGAAGGGCCTGCTGCACGGATTACACCTTTCCTCTGGGATGATCGCGGCTTTCCGGAAGGCCGCTAGGACTCCTGTGATTCGAATTTTGCCCTGGTCAGGAACACCAGCTGCGCTTCCTTTTCCGCGAGCCGCACCTTGGATCCCGGTTCGAAGCCGCAGCCGTGGAACCGCCGGATCGCCTTGTCGTTCCGGGCATCCGGTTCCGCCACGACCCGGTCCTTGGCGGGATCCGACAGCAGGAAACGGACCAGTCCGGCGACCAGGATGGGGGTGAAGTTCCGTACCGGGCGGGTGGCAGGAGCCAGCAGGAGGTGCATGCCGGTATCTTCGGGGCGGGCCGCGTACGCTTCGGCCACGGGATCCTCGAGCGGCTCATAGCTCTGAAAGATTCCCACCGGGCTGTCCGCCACGGACATCAGGTACGCGTGGTGCGTATCCAGCCCATCCAGGAATTCGTAGATGTCCCGGACTTCGTCCCGGCTCCAGTCACGCATGCCCCAGAACCGGGCCCGTTCCTCCCGCACCCAGCTGTAGATCAGGTCGGCGTCGGCCTCCGGGAGGACCCGGACAAGCCGGAGCCGGCCCAGCGCGGGCAGGTCCTCCTCGTAGGCGGACTCCCTGGCAGAGAGAGGCAGGGCGGTGTCAGCGCGGGTCATGGTTCTCCTTGGTGAGCTGCTCCCAGGCAGTGATGATGGGAATGAAGTCGCCGGCCGCCCACAGGGGCAGCTGGCTGGCGAAATGCGGGTTTTCGGGGAGGCCCGAGGCGCCAAACGGCACCACCCAGCGGCTGTTGGCACGGTTTTCCAGGTCCCAGACGTAGCGGGCCACAGGCCCCCGGAAAGACCTGTCGGTGAGTCCGGGAAGGCTTTCGGTGGAAAGCACGCAGGCGGTGTCGCCGGACAGCCGGGTGAGTGGGACGGTGGGCACTGATGCGGCCCCGGCCGTGCCGTGGTCGGCCAGGGCGTGCAGCGGCAGCACGGTATGGCTGCCGCCCCATGTTCCTGACGGAGCTGCGGTGGCTGTTTCTTCCAGCGCGCGGCTGGCTGCCCCGGTGACGTCGATGCCGTACGCCGGGCCCTTCGCGAGGAGTGTCTCCAAAGCGAATCCCACGCGCGCCACCGGATTCAGCCAGGGAGCGAACAGGGGAGCGTAGCTGTTGGCGGCAGCCAGCCGGTTCAACGCCGGCGCGGCCGCCAACGCGGTGACCAAGGCCGAGCGCCAGGCTGCAAAGACAGCGGCATCGCCGCTGTCCGCGCGCATCTGGCCGTCCCATTCCAGCAGCCGTGCGCGGAGCGCCCGCGCGGTTGCGGACAGCGGGCCGGTTGCGGACGCCGGGTCGGCTTCGGACCGGGGTGTGAGCCCTTGCAGCAGTGCACGGAAGACGGGCCACGAACCGAGCAGGCTGTCCATGTGGATGCGCTCCATGTAGGCGGCGTCCAGCCCCGTGCCGCCCTCCTCCAGCAACTGCCGGATCCGCCGGGCGCGGTGGGCAGGTGCAAACTCCAGTCCGAGCCGGTCCCCGCCGCCGGAATCGCGGTCGTTGGCATTGACCGCCAGCCCGGGCACCGGAGTCCCGGGCAGATCCTCCCAGCCGCCGGTCCATTGGTGTTCCGTTGACCACGCCGGGACCGGACGGACCCGGTTCTCCCGGCTTCGGACCGGGACCTTCCCGGCGACCAGTTGGCGCACGCCGCCCTGGGAATCGGCCGCAAGCACGCAGTTGACGGGTTCCACCCAGGCTTCCAGCGCTGTTTCCACATCGTCCGCGGAACGGCTCCGCAGGAGCGGCAGCAGCGCTTCAAAGCCCAGCGTTCCCGCTACGCGTGCCGGCGTGCGGAGGCTGAGGGCGCCGCCCTCGACCCCTCCGGAGATCACCGGGCCGCGTTCCGTTTCGATGACTTCAACCGTCTCCGCAGCGGAACCGCGGACGAGGATCGTTTCCTCGTGCTGCACCAGGACCGGGCGCGCGCCGTCGGGTCCGAGGGCCAGCACCACGTCTCCCTCGCGCCGCAACTGCTCGCTGTAGAGGTCCTGGTAGTCCGCCATGGCGTTGGTGACGGCCCAGGCCGCCGTCCCGCTGTGGCCGAAGTGGGGGATCCCGGGAACGCCGGGAAAGGCCAGGCCGACGACGTCGAACTCCGGGCATGCCAGCCGCACCTGCTGGTACACGCCCGGGAGTTCCATCAGCCGGTGCGGGTCCCCGGCAATGAGCGGGGAACCGGACTGCGTCAGGCTGCCCGCCGCCGCCCAGGCGTTGCTGCCGGCCCACACCGGAGCTTCAATGCTGAACAGCTCCACCGCCCCCGCGCCGAGGGTCTGGGTCACGTGCGCACGCCAGAGCTTGTTGGGAAAGGTACCGAAGAGAATGTGGTGGACCAGGAAAACCCCCAGGGGCGTCCAAGGCTTCCAGGAAGCAGGCACGGTGTCCGTGTCCCGGAACTCGGGGGCGTTCCGGAGTCCGGCAGCGAGGGCGTGGTTTATGCCTTCGACATAGGCCGAGCACCAGCCCCGCGTGGCAGCATCCAGGTTTGCGAAACAGCGGCGCGCGGTGTCGTCGAGCCGCGTCCGCCGCGCAAAGCGGTCCCATTCGAGCCCGTCGGCTCCCAGCATCTCGGCTGTCCTGCCTTCCGAGCGCCACCGTTCCATTTCGATCTGCCAGGACCGGTCCGTGGCCGCGTTGAAGCCCTGCAGGAACGCCAGTTCATCCGCGCTGTCGGCCCGCAGGTGCGGAATTCCCCACTCGTCGCGGAACGTCTCAGCGGGCATAGGCGGAGACCCCTTGCGGATGGCGTCGCGGTGCAGCATGCACGTGAGTCTCCCGGATTCATCTAGTTAGGTAAGGCTTAGCTAACAAGAAGAATAAGGCGGCGAATCCGCGGTGACAAAATGCGGCGGTAATAATGGGACAAGCACGACGGCGGGACGTCCCGCCGTCGTCCGACGGCGGCGGGCGAGAGCGTTCAGGGAAGGTTGTCCCGGAGGTGCTGGCTGAGGGCGTCAAGGATGGGCAGTTGGCCTTTCACCAGCTTGGTCCGCGCTTCGGGTTCTTCGAACCAGCGGGCGTCGTCTATCTCGGGAAAGTGCTGGATGACGCCGGATCCCTTAGGCCATTCCAGCGGGAACGTATTGCTCACAACCTGTCCGGGCCGGAAGTCCCACTCTGCGGCGAAGGCCGTGATGATCTTGCCTGACGGCTGCCTGAACTCGCCAAGCCGGATGTAGTCAGCGGGCGGCGCCGGCGTGCCCATTTCCTCGGCGAACTCCCGCCGGGCGGCGATTAGCGGATCCTCGTCCTCAGGGTATTCGCCCTTGGGGATGGACCATGCGTGGGCGTCCTTGCGGGCCCAGAACGGTCCGCCCATGTGGGCTATCCAGACCTCCAGCTGGGCTGCCGGGTTCCACCGGTACAACAGTATTCCTGCGCTTCGAACGGTCATGTTCCCTCCTCTCCCAAGGCTATACGGGCCGGCTGGCGCCGAGGCGTCCGGCCATTGAGGGGACGCCTGCGGGGGCGCCATCCCGGCCACTCGGGTAGGGTGTGGGAATGGTGCGTGGACTTGCCGACATGGGAGCAGAAGGCGTTCTGCTCGCGGGGGCAGGACGCGCAATTTTGCTGCAGATCGCGAACCCGGCGGTGGGCCACGGCGTGGCAGAGCACAGCAATTTCACAGATCGTCCGCTGGAGCGGCTTCGCGGCACCCTGACCTACGTGTACGCCGTGGTGTACGGCACCGAGGGGCAGGTGGCAGCGGTGCGCCGCAGCGTGAACCGCGCCCATGGTCCCGTCCGCCGCAAACCCGATGCGGGTTCCGCGGGCTACAGCGCCTTCGATGCCCAGTCGCAGCTGTGGGTGGTGGCAACCCTCTATGACACCGCCGTCACGGTCTACGAGAGAATCTACGGGGCGCTGGACGACGAAGCAGCGGACCTCATGTACCGGGACTACGCGCGAATCGGTACGGCCCTGCAGCTTCCGGCAGAGTTGTGGCCCGCCGACCGCGCGGCCTTCGCCACCTACTGGAACGGCTCCCTGCAAAGGCTGCAGGCCGACGAGGTCAGCGTCCGCGTGGCCCGCGACCTGCTGTATCCGTCCGACCCGCAGCTTTGGCAGCGCCTGGTCATGCCGCTGGCCCGCTTCATCACCGTGGGACTCCTGCCGGACCAGCTCCGGCGGGGCTTCGGGCTGCCGTGGAGTGAACGCCATCGCCGCTGGTTCGACCGCACCATGCGGTGGTCCGCCGTGGTGTATCCGCGGCTGCCGCAACGGGCCCGGCACTGGCCCAAGAACTATTGCCTGGCCCGGCTCGGCACGGCCTAGCGCCAGGCGCAGGCAGGAAACGGACAGGATGTCCGGCAGAAAAATTAACATTGCCACTCGTGGCGGGGGAACGGGATACCGATGCGCAGCTTCACGTCCGTAGAGCTTTTGATCGATGAGCGTGCTCACCGATTTCTGGACAAGGCACCTGCCGGCGGTGCCCGTTCCAGGCTCACTGAGTTTGTTGTCTTCGGCCTCAAGCAGGGCTGGGCGTGCATCTTTGGCGCCGTGCTCCTTGCCGTGCTCCTTGCGGCGCGCCTCTGGTATCCCGACAACGCCGGACTGGCCAGGAACGACTTCCTGACGCTCGCCGCCGTCGTGATCCAAATCCTGATGGTAGCCACACGGCTCGAAACCCTCCGTGAGCTCAGGGTGATTGTCCTCTTCCATCTGGTGGGAACGGTCATGGAGCTGTTCAAGACCGACGTGGGGTCCTGGGCCTATGAAGCCGAGGGTGTCCTACGCATCGGGGCCGTACCGCTCTTCAGCGGCTTTATGTACGCGGCCGTCGGTTCCTACATGGTGCGCGTCTACCGCCTCTTTGACCTCCGCTTTGCCCGCTACCCGAGGCGGTGGGTGACGGCGGTCGTGGCCGCGGCCGTCTACGTGAACTTCTTCACCCACCATTACATCGTGGACGCCCGCTGGGTCCTGCTGGCCGCCGTCGTGATCATCTACGGGCGGTGCGTGATGCACTTCCGCGTGTTCCGCAGGAAGTTCCGGATGCCGCTGGTCCTGGCCTTCCTGCTCGTGGCGCTGTTCATCTGGATCGCGGAGAATATCGCCACCTGGTCCGGGGCCTGGCTCTACCCCAACCAGGTGGACGGATGGCACCTGGTCTCGCCCGACAAGCTGGTCTCCTGGTTCCTGCTGATGATCATCTCCGTGGTGCTCGTGGCCTGGGTCTACAAGCCCCGGCCGCCCGAGGAGCCCGCGGTAGGAAGCGGGCCTCAAGCGGCCGATGCAGCCTGGTCGCAACCTTTGAACACCTAGCATGGGGGCCAGGACGAAGACGTCTGTTTTCCAGAGGAGTGACCATGACTGTTTATGTACAGCCCGGCCAAGAAGGATCCAAGGTCCAGTTCAAGGACCGCTACGAGAACTGGATCGGCGGCGAATGGGTGGCCCCGACAACCGGCCAATACATTGAGAATGTATCGCCAGTGAATGGCAAGCAGTTCACGGAGGTGGCCCGTGGCGCCGCTGCGGACGTTGAGCTGGCACTCGATGCCGCACACAAGGCCGCACCGGCTTGGGGCAAGGCATCGGCCACGGAGCGCGCCGCCGTGCTGAACAGGATCGCGGACCGGATCGACGCGAACCTGGAGATGCTGGCGGTCGCCGAATCGTGGGACAACGGCAAGCCCATCCGCGAAACCTTGAATGCGGACATTCCGCTCGCGGCGGACCACTTCCGCTACTTCGCAAGCGCCATCCGCGCCCAGGAAGGCCGGCTCTCCCAGCTCGACGACGACACCACGGCCTACCACTTCCACGAACCCCTTGGCGTGGTGGGCCAGATCATCCCGTGGAACTTCCCCATCCTGATGGCAGTCTGGAAGATGGCTCCTGCCCTGGCCGCCGGTAACGCGGTGGTGCTCAAGCCCGCTTCCAACACCCCGGCGTCCATCCTGGTCCTGGCCGAACTCATCGCGGACCTGCTGCCGCCGGGCCTGCTGAATATCGTGAACGGCTTTGGTGCCGAAGTGGGAAAGCCGCTGGCCTCCAGCCCGCGGATCCGCAAGATCGCCTTCACCGGCGAGACCTCCACGGGACGCCTGATCAGCCAGTACGCCAGCGCCAACCTGATCCCGGTCACGCTGGAACTGGGCGGCAAGAGCCCGAACATCTTCTTCAACGACGTTGCCGAGTCCAACGACGCGTTCTACGACAAGGCGCTGGAGGGCTTCACCCTGTATGCCTTTAACCAGGGCGAGGTCTGCAGCAGCCCGTCCCGCGCCCTCGTCCAGGACGGTATCTACGATTCCTTCATGGCTGACGCCGTTGCCCGGACCCAGAAGATCGTCCAGGGCAACCCGCTGGACACCAACACCCAGATCGGCGCCCAGGCATCGGTGGGCCAGATGGAGAAGATCCTCTCCTACATCGACATCGGGCTCGAAGAGGGCGCCAAAATCCTGGCCGGCGGTGCACCGACGGAGCTCGACGGGGACCTGGCCGGCGGCTACTACGTCCAGCCCACCATCTTCGAAGGCAACAACAAGATGCGGATCTTCCAGGAGGAAATCTTCGGCCCCGTGCTCTCCGTGGCACGCTTCACCGACTACAACGACGCCATCAGCATCGCGAACGACACCCTCTACGGGCTGGGCGCCGGCGTCTGGTCGCGCAACGGCAACGTCGCCTACCGTGCCGGCCGCGAGATCCAGGCCGGCCGCGTCTGGGTCAACAACTACCACGCCTACCCGGCCGGCGCCGCGTTCGGCGGGTACAAGTCCTCCGGTATCGGACGTGAAAACCACGCCATGATGCTGGACCACTACCAGCAGACCAAAAACCTCCTGGTCAGCCACTCCGAAAACAAGCTCGGCTTCTTCTAAGCCCGGGCACCAGCCCAGGCTCACCGGACTGCCACCGCGTGACCGCCTACTGCACCATAACTACCGTTAGCTGCATAAAAAGCCAGTGGACGGCGGCGGGACCTCCCGCCGTCGTACTCTGCTGTCACGCACCGATGCATCCTGGTCGCCACTGACATGAAGCAACGGCACTACGAAGGGTTATTTGAATGACGAGAATGTTGATTATTGGCCCGCCCGGTTCCGGCAAGGGCACGCAGGCGGAGCGCATCTCGGAGCGCCTCGGCGTTGTTGCCATCTCCACCGGCGATATCTTCCGCGCCAATGTGAAGGGCGGGACGCCGCTTGGCATCGAGGCCACGAAGTACATGGACGCCGGTGACTTCGTTCCGGACAGCGTCACGAACGAGATGGTGCGCAGCCGCCTCTGCCAGGACGACGTCGAGAACGGTTTCCTGCTGGACGGATACCCCCGCACCACGGCGCAGGTTGATTATCTGGACGGGGTCCTGGCCAGGGGCGGGCAGGAACTGGACGTCGTCCTGCAGCTGACGGCCGATGACGACGAACTGGTCCACCGTCTCCTGGGCCGCGCCAAGGAGACGGGCCGCAGCGACGACAACGAAGCCGTCATCCGCCACCGGCTGGACCTGTACCACGGGCAGACAGAGGCCGTTGTGGCCAAGTATGCCGAGCGCGGCATCCTGACCCAGGTCGACGGCATCGGCGGCATCGATGAAGTGACCGACAGGGTGATGGGCGCCATCGAAAACCCAAGCTCGGTCTCCATCGTCAGCGGACGGTGATCCGGAACCACGTGAACACCGTGGCGACTAAGAGCTAAAGCCGGAGGACGACGTCGGGACTTCCCGCCGTCGTCCTCCGCTTCAGTTACCGGGCGGCTGCTTTACCGGCCTGCACGGAGCAGCATCGCAAGGACCTCGGGAGACCCGGCAACAGCCGCGGCCCCGCGCGCTTCCGACGGGTCTCCGTATCCCCAGGCGACAAAGATCGAAGGGACCCCGTGTGCGGCCGCCCCGTCAACGTCGTAGCTCCGGTCGCCCACCATGACCGGGCTGGAAATGTCCACGCCCTGCGCCTTCAGCCGCCCGAGCGATTCGGCAATAACGTCCTCCTTGGAGGCCCTGCCGGCTGCGTCGGACGCACCGCAAATATCGGCGAAGTGACGGTCGATACCAAAAGCGCCCGCCAGCCGGAGCGCCTGATCCTCCACTTTGGACGTCGCCACGGCCATCGGACACTGCAGCGAAGCCAGCTGGTCCAGGAGGCCGCCAACACCGTCGAAAAGGCTGGATTGTTCCGCACCCGTGTCGGCGTAGGCTGCGCGGTAGTGCCGGAGCGCTTCCTGGGCAGTTGCTGCGTCCAGGCCCGCGCTGTGCCGAAACGACTCGTACATGGGCGGTCCGACATACTTGAGCAGATCCCGGCGCGGGGGAACGGGCGCATTTACGGCTTTGAGCGCCCGGGCAGCGCTATCCATCACCCCCGGTGCGGAGTCCAAAAGCGTCCCGTCCATGTCGAACAGAATGCAGCTGACGGCGGCGGGTGCCTGATTGTCCAGGTGTAGACGTATCATTTCTGCGGAGCCTTTCTGGCTACGGTTTCGGAGCGCACACAGTCCCAGGGGCAGTGGCGCACCGATGATTGCGGCGGAGGGTAGGGATGGACGGGGCGGGTTTGGATCACATCGACCAGAAGATCCTTGCGGAACTCACAAAGAACGCCCGGGTGTCCCATGCCGAGCTGGCCAGCAGGGTGCTCCTGTCCCGGAACGCCGTGCGGCAGCGTGTGGACCGCCTGGAGCGGCAGGGCTACATCCAGGGCTACACGATTGTGGCGGGCAGCGTGGGCCAGAGCATGGTTTCCGCTTTCCTCATGATTTACCGCAAGGACCGCATGCGCGGCGCAGACGTCCTGGCCGCGTTGCGGACCATTCCCGAAGTGGTCCTCTGTGATGTCCTGAGCGGCGACTTTGACCTGCTGGTGCGGCTCGAGGCGCGCTCGCTGGACAGGGTCCAGGAGATCTGGGAGCAGATCGCGGCCCTCCCCGGCGTGGGCGACACCGTGACCGCGCTGACCCTGTCCAACGTCATCCGGCGGCGGGGCGCCGACGGGAACGGCGCCGGGCACGCCGCTGACGGGCTCCAGGGCCTGCCGCCCCGCTAGTTCCTGATGCAGACCACCTTGGCCTGGGTCATTTCCTCATAGGCGAACCGGACGCCTTCCCGGCCCATGCTGCCGTACTTGGACCCGCCGAACGGCATGCCGTCGAACCGGTAGTCCGAGGAGTCGTTGATCATCACGCCACCTGCGTCCAGATCCCGGGCAGCACGCATGGCCGCCGCAAGGGAGCGGGTGAAGATGCCCGCATGAAGGCTGAAATCGATGGAGTTCGCCAGCCCGATCGCTTCGTCGTAGGTGCTGAACATCTTGAGTATGACCACCGGTCCGAATACTTCCTCCTGCCAGAGGCTGCAGTCCTCCGGAACGGACTCCAGGACGGTCGGCAGCAAAACATTTCCCTCAGCCCGGTTGCCGGCCAGGACCGTTGCGCCCGCGTCGATGGCGCCGCCGATCTTGAGCTGGACCTCCCTGACCGCTCCGGGGCTAATCATGGGGCCAACGTCAGTCCGTTCCTCGGCGGGGTCGCCGGTGACCAGTGCTCCCGTGGCCGCCACGAACTTCCGGCGGAATTCGCCGTAGACGGAACGGTGGACCAGAATCCTTTGCACCCCCACACAGTTCTGGCCCGCAGCCCAGAACGCGCCGGATACACATGAGTCCACGGCCTTGTCCACGTCCGCATCGTCCAGGACGATCACCGGCGCGTTGCCGCCCAGGTCCATGGCGAGCTTCTTCAGCCCTGCCGTGCGGGCGATTGCCTCACCGGTCGCGAACCCGCCGGTGAAGGAAACCATCCGGACGTCCCGGGTCCCGATGATGGCCGCCGCAACATCCCTCCCGCCGTGGACCACCGTGAGGACCTCCGGCGGCAGGCCGGCGTCATACAGTGCGTCAGCCAGCAGTTGGGCGGACAGCGGCGTGAGGGCCGACGGCTTGAGTACGACGGCGTTGCCCCCGGCGATCGCCGGGCCCACCTTGTGGGCCACCAGGTTAAGGGGATCGTTGAAGGGCGTGATGGCCGCAATGACCCCGAGCGGCTCCCGCGTGAACCAGCCGGTCCGGTCCTCTGATCCGGCATAGGAGTCGAACGGGATGACTTCGCCGGCGCCGCGCGTGGCTTCCTCCGCGGACAGCCGGAGGGTGTTGATGGCCCGGTGCACTTCCTTGCGCGCCTGGCGGATGGTCTTCCCCGCCTCCGCCACGATGGTCCGGGCGAAGTCCTCGGTTCTGCGTTCAATGTCCGCCGCGGCCGTGGACAGGATGGCGGCGCGTACATGGCGGGGCAGGGACTTTGCCGTCAGAGCGCCGGAGCGTGCCGTTGCCATCAGTGCAACAACGGCGTTGACGTCGGCGGTGGGGACCGCTCCGACAATCCTGCCGTCATAGGGACTGGTCACCTCGTGGAGCGGGGGAACCTGGACGTCCTGCAGAACGGTGGCCTCAGGCACGTGCCAGCCCTCCGTCTTCCGTGGCAGCCTCAAGGGAACCGGCCGCGGCAGGGGAGCCGGCGGCGCCGCTGATTTCCGATGCCTGGTGGATGGCAATGATGTCGGACAGCAGCGCGTAGGCCGTCTCGATCCGTCCGGCGCCGGGGCCGGAAACCGTCACGGGGCCCAGCAGGTCAGTTTCGAACGAAACAGCGTTCGTGGCACCCGAGATGCCGGCAAGGCTGTGCTCCAAGTCGACGGCGCGCGGTGCAACGCCCGCCGCGATGCCGCCGTCGGGAGTCCGCCTGGCGGATCCGATCAGCTTCCAGCGCCGGCCGGCTGACGCAGCCGCCCGGATATCCTCCGGCGTTACTGCGGAGATGCCCTCGCGCCGGATGTCCTTCAGCTGCAGGTTCCCGCCGAGGAGCTCATTGGCGAGGATCAGCACCTTCAGTTGCACGTCAAAACCCTCGAGGTCCGCGGCAGGATTCGCCTCGGCATAGCCCAGCTCCTGGGCCTCACGGACCGCCTCGCCAAGGTCAAGGCCGGCTTCCATGCGCCCCAGAACGTAGTTGCTGGTGCCGTTCATGATCCCTTTAAAGCCGTTGAGCTTCAGCCCGCTGAACATCTGCTTGGCAAGCCGGATCACCGGCGTGCCGCTCATGACGGCACCCTCAAACTCGAAGCGGACTCCCTGCTGTTCCGCCAGGGCCGCCAGTTCCCGGCCCTGCAGGGCCACCGGCCCCTTGTTCGTGGTGCAGACGCTTTTGCCCGATTCCAGGGCCCAGCGCACGTGCGAAACCGCAGGCTCGCCGTCGTCGGGATTGGTGAAAGTGGCCTCACAGATGATGTCCGCTGTGCAGTTGCGGATCACCGCCTCGTTGTCCGGTGCCACGGAACCGCCGTGCCGGACAAAGGTCTCGCCGTCTCCGCCCAGCGCCAGGGCCATGGACAGATCAATACCGTCGGCGTCCACCAGGGAACCGAGGCGCAGGTCGGTGATGGCAACTACACGCAGGCCGAAGCCCAGCTCGGCGCGGAGGGCTTCGCCGCGGGCGGAGATCAGCTCAGCCAGGCTGCGGTTCACTCCGCCGAAGCCAATAAGTGCAAGGTCGTAGGTGGTCATGCCGTGTCCTTCTCTCGGAAATGCTTGGTGGTTCCATGCTCAGGCCGGTCCGTGTCCGTCCCGCCATGTGATTCCGCCCAAAGGACTGCGCAAAGTGACCAAGGATGACGCCGTTTGTACCGTGACTCCTTAATATTCGTGCAATATATGCATCTAGGGATGTTTTTAAAGATCAAAACTATGTTTTTGGTGTTACTTTCATCACAGCGGTTGGGTGTACCGGACTGGTCCCCAACCCCTCCGAGGCTTTCCGGTGCATCAATCCCGTTCGCACCCCGACTACTTTCCCGGGAGCAATTCATGGAACTCTCTTCCACCACCCGCTTGGATCCGCAGGCTTCTTCATCTCTTGAATCGGAATCCGCTGAATCGGGGCGCGGACCGGCGCCGGGGCTCCGCCGGTCCATGGGGCCGCGGCATCTGGTGATGATCGCCATGGGCGGCGTCATCGGGTCCGGCCTCTTCCTCAGTTCGGGCTACACGATTTCCCAGGCCGGCCCGCTTGGCGCGGTCCTCGCGTACCTCGTGGGCGCGTTCGTCGTCTATCTGGTCATGGCCTGCCTCGGCGAGCTGGCCATCGCTTATCCGGTCTCAGGCGCGTTCCACATCTACGCAGCCAGGTCCATCGGTCCCGCCACCGGCTTCACCACGGCCTGGCTGTACTGGCTGTGCTGGGCAGTGGCCCTGGGGTCGGAGTTCACCGCGGCCGGACTGCTCATGCAGCGCTGGTTCCCGGGCATTGAGGTGTGGGTGTGGTGCATCGTCTTCGCGTCCATCCTGTTTGCCCTGAACGCCGTCTCATCGCGCTTCTTCGGCGAATCCGAGTTCTGGTTTTCCATCATCAAGGTGGGCGCCATCGTTGTCCTGATTGCCTTCGGCGGGGCCGCCCTGGTCGGGTTCCACCCGCTGGCCGGAGGTTCCCACCCGTTCCTGCTCGAAAACTTCAACACATCGGGCGGACTGTTCCCTAACGGCTTCTCCGGCGTCCTGGTGACTGCCCTTGCAGTGTTCTACGCGTTCTCCGGTTCGGAACTCATCGGCGTCGCAGCGGGCGAAACCGCCAACCCCGAGACCAGCATTCCCAAGGCCATGCGGACCACCGTGTTCCGCCTGCTGATCTTCTTCGTGGGCGCCATCGGTGTCATCGCTGCCACCATCCCCTTTGACCAGGTGGGCCTGGACGAGAGCCCCTTCGTGACGGTCTTTTCCTCCATAGGCATCCCCTATGCGGCTGACATCATGAACTTCGTCATTATCACCGCCCTGCTCTCCGCCGGAAACAGCGGCCTGTTCTCCT
The DNA here is from genome assembly GCF_018613775.1 of Arthrobacter sp. ISL-69. Taxonomy (NCBI): domain Bacteria; kingdom Bacillati; phylum Actinomycetota; class Actinomycetes; order Micrococcales; family Micrococcaceae; genus Arthrobacter; species Arthrobacter sp. ISL-69. The sequence goes on along the minus strand of NZ_JAGGPO010000005.1, from coordinate 15,482 downwards.
GCGCCCGGATGCTCTTTTCCCTGTCCGAGGAAGGGCACGCACCGAAGGCTTTCCGGAAGCTGACCAAAAACGGGATTCCCCTCATCGCGCTCTGCGTCAGCATGGTCGGCGGGCTGGCCTCCCTGATCAGCAGCGTGGTGGCTCCGGAATCGGTGTACCTCGCGCTGGTGTCTGTTGCCGGGTTCGCCGTTGTGGGGGTCTGGATGTCCATCACGGCGTCGCACTTCTTCCACCGGCGGGCCTTCGTGCGGAACGGCGGAAACATCCACGATCTCGCCTACAGGGCCCCGCTGTTCCCCGTGGTTCCGATCCTTGCCTTCACGCTGTGCCTTATCTCGCTGATCGGCATCGCCTTCGATCCGAACCAGGTCGCTGCCCTTTACTTCGGCGTTCCTTTCGTGGGCGCCTGCTACGCCTTCTTCTACGTCAAGTACGGACGACGGCGGCAGCTCGCTAAGTAGCCTGCTGCGGCAGTTCTGCGGCTACCCCGCCGGCCCGGCGGCCGAACATTGGTTCGGCCGTCGGGCCTCCGGCGTATTTGTCGAAAGGCCCGCCGGCACGACGAAAGCCGCCGGTCACCGCCGCCTGCGCTGTGTGAGAATGGGCGTTGAAGTCCACCAGAGGGAGCGGTTCAGCTTGGAATTGTCGGAAGCGTCATCGCTGGGCCAGGGCCTTCGCATTGTCCGGCTCATCGTCGACCGCGAGAAGCGGGGCAGGGGACTGCTGGGCGTTTCGCAGCTCGCCGCAGAGCTTGCGATGGACCAGGGCCGCGTGTCCCGGCTTACCCAGGAGCTCTGCGAACTGGCCATTCTGGAACGGGTGGAACGCGGGCCGTTCCGTGCCGGGCCGGCCTTCTTCCAGCTTGGAGCTAGCCTCAATGTTGGCTGGATAGGCCAGGCCAAGAGTGAGCTGGAACTTTTCGTGGCTGAGTTCGGCCTCCGGGCCCGGCTGTCCGTCCGTGACGGCGTACGGGTGATCCTGCTCAGGACGTCCAGCAATGACGGCGCGCTGGGAAGCTTTGTGAAACCCGGCATGGTCACCCCCGTTTGGTGCACAGGTTCAGGCCGGGCCCTCCTCTGGGACCACAAGGCCACCGAGGTTGAGGAGCTTCTTCAGGGTGTGGACTTTATCGGCGTGGGCGGCCCACGGGCAGCTCACTCCGTGCCGGAAGTGTGCGAATTGATGGAACAGGACCGCCCGCGGGGTTTCATCAGGGCGGCCGAGGAGTTTGAGCACGGCGTCCATGAGCTCGCCGTTCCCGTCCGGGATCCGGCTGGGCGTGTGACCGCAGCCCTTGCCGTCCTGGGCGGCAGTGCCGCTTTTGACGTCCGGTGCGAGGAAATTGCCGGGGCGCTGCATACGGCAGCACAGCGCCTCTCGGTGGTGGGATCAGACGGCGGGGGAGTCAGCTAGGCCGGCCCAGGGCCGCTTCAAGCCACCCGCCCCATTTCAGGGCCGCGGCGGCAATCTCTTCGCGCTTCGGTTCCAGCCGGGCCTTTGATCCGACCACCTGCAAAGCAGCGATGGCTTCGCCGCGGAAGTCGCGGACGGGAACGGCCACCGAGTACAGATGGGGCTCCGCCTCTTCATCCACAACGGAATAGCCGCGCTCCCGCGCCCCGCCCAGGCGGGACAGGAAGTCTTCAATATCGGCGGGAGTGTTGGGGCCATGGCGGACAAAGTCGGTCTGGCTGAACACGGCCCGGACCTCGGCGTCGGTGGCGTCCCACAGCAGCGCCTGGCCGGCGTCGCTGCAGTAAGCGGGGTAGGGCCGGCCGATCCACGAGCCCACCATCCTGCTGTTCGGCGGGACGTGCTCACCGATCGTTACGGTGCTGTCCCCGTTGAGGACACCGAGGAAGCAGCCTTCCCCGGTGTCCTCTACGAGCCCCTCCAATGCCGTCATGCCTTCCGTCCGGAGCCGTTGCTCAGTCAGTAGCTGGGCATCCGTGTAGAGGCTCCAGTCCAGCGAATACTCCCGGTGCCCGCCACGGAGCAGGAAGTTCTCCTGCTGGGCGGCCTTGAGCCCGCGGGAAACCTGGCTGCGGTCCTTGCCCAGATCTGCGGCGATGTCCCCGACGGTCGCGCCCCGCGCTCCTCCGCCGTGACGGGAGCCGACGGCGAAGACAACTTGCATTCCGCGGCCCATGCTGGAGATTTTCGACATGGCTCCGATCTTAGTTGCTGGCAACCCGCGGTTTGGTGTCCCTAGTGGATCGCAAAGACCCGGGCGGGGAATCCGCTGCCGCCTTGAGGCTTCGGCCAGGTGGCCACGAGCAACGCCCCCGATTCCGGCAGCCCGTCCAGGTTGGCGAGGAGCTCGATCTGCCAGCAGTCCTGGGCAAGGATGTAGGTTTCCAGGCTGAAGTCCTGGTACGACGTCGCCCTGCCCGGGTCCGTATCCGTCTGCTCGTGGCCGATCGCCGTGATGTTCCGCTCGGTGACCAGGAAGGACAGCACGTCCCGGGACCAGCCCGGGGTGTGGCTGACGCCGTCGGCATCCCGGTTCGCCATCGCCCCGGGGTCGGGCCAGCGGTTGCTCCAGCCGGTCCGGAGCGCCACGAACGCGCCCGCCGGCATCCGGCCGTTCCGCTCCTCCCATTCGCTGACGTCATCGAGGGTGGGCGTCGCGTCGGCGTCGCTCGCGGCCCGCGTGCTGATGTCCAGCACCACCAGGGGCAGCACCATCTCTTCCACGGGGATGTTGTCCAGGCTTCGCCCGCCCCGGATAAAGTGCGACGGCGGGTCCACGTGGGTGCCCCACTGGCCGACGATGGAGTAGACGTGCGCCGTGAAGCCGTCGCCCTTTTCGAGGTCGAACAGGGCCGTCCTGCCTTCGTCCGGGAAAGCGGGGAAGTGTGGCTGGCCGGGGTGGAAGGCGTGTGTCAGGTCTGTGAACGACCTGCCGGACAGCAGCGACTGAAAGCCCTTCCAGAGGCCGGTAGCCTGAGTGCCGGTGGCCTGGGTGCAGGCGGCGTGGACTGTCATGACGCCCGGCCCAGTACCGGGCGAATCGCCGCTGCGGTGGAGACCCGGACCGGATCGGAGAGCTCGATGACCGGCACCTCCCAAGGGTGGACTTCGATCATGCGTTCCAGGAGCCGGCCGACTGCCTCCTCGGACAGATCAGCGTCCAGGTACGTGGTCAGGACAAAAGTGGGCGAGAGCGTCCTCTCGCCCGCGCGGCCGAACGTGGGGTTGGCTGCCGCCGAAGCGGTGAACCCCTCGAAGCCGAGACTCGATTCGAATACATGCCGGTAGTTTCCAAAGTCCCCCAGTTCAGGGCATGACTCCAATGCGTCAAAAAGTGACGCGAGGCCCGGATCCGCTTTCAGGACCTCCAGGTCGCCCTCCACCAGCTGCCTCAACGACACTGCGGCAATAGGCCAGTGGACGCGGAGTTTGCGCACGCTTCTCATACCAATATTCATGTCTGGATGCCTCTTCCATGGATCGTCCGGAGCCAGCTCGCGTGGCGTTTGCATCATCCTGACAGAAGGTGACGGGCAACACAAGCATATCTAATTGTCTATACTGCACATAGATTGAAGTCGTTCCGTCCACGAAAGCGAAGTGATCCGTCTTGAGCACCCCCACCTCCCCGCTGCTTTTTGCCCTCTACGAACAGGCCAGCGTCGGTTGCGGCGGCGCCCCGAGCCTCTGGACGCACCCGCTTGATAACCGTCTGGAGCTCAATTCACTGGACCGCTGGCGGGATGTGGCCATCACGGCCGAGCAGGCCAACCTCGATGCACTGTTCTTTGCCGATGTCCTGGGCCTCTATGACGTGTACGGCGGATCGGCCGACGCCGCCCTGGGCTGGGCCGTGGAAGCACCTGCGAACGACCCCTTTATGTATGTGCCGGCACTCGCCGCCCTCACGGAGCGGCTGTCGTTCGTGATTACGGCCTCGACGACGTACGAGCACCCGTTCTCCCTGGCCCGCCGCTTCGGCACCCTGGACCACCTCAGCAACGGCCGGATCGGCTGGAATATCGTTACGTCGTACCTCTCCAGCGCCGCCCGGAACTTCGGCATGGACGAGATGCTCAAGCACGCGGACCGATACGGCCGCGCGGATGAATTCATGGATGTGTTCTACAAGCTGCTGGAGGGCAGCTGGGCGGGCGACGCCGTCGTCGGAAGCAAGAGTGAAAAGGTCTACGCCCGTCCCGGTTCCGTTCAGTCGATCAACCACGACGGCGAGCATTTCCGCGTGGACGGACCGTCGCTGACGTCGCCGTCGCCGCAGCGGACCCCCGCCCTGTTCCAGGCGGGGTGGTCGTCGCGGGGCCGCGAGTTCGCGGCCAAGCACGCCGAAGTGATTCTGCTGCCCAAGAAGGACCCGCAGGAGATCGCCGCAGGCCTGGCGGACATCAACCGCCGGGCGCTGGAGCGCGGCCGTCCCGCCGGTGAGGTGCGGTCCATGGCGCTGGCCCGGATCATCACCGCACCCACCGTGATCGAAGCGCAGGAGAAGTATGACGGGCTTCAGCGCAACTACCACTTGGAGGCGCAGCTGGTCAGCTATGCCGGCGATACCGGGATCGACCTCAGCAAGTACGCCGACGACGAGCCGTTGGCCACGGCGTCCAACGGTCTCACGTCCTATGTGGTTAAGGGGGCGCCGCAGGACAAGCCGCTCACCGCCGGGGATGTGCGGTGCAAATTCTCCGAGGTCACACGCGGAACCGACCTGCTGTTCATCGGCACGCCGGAAGACGTTGCGTCGCAGATCCAGGACCACGCGGCAACGTCGGGGCTGGACGGCTACATGATCAACCCGCTGGTGAGCCCCGGCTCCCTGAATGACTTCGCAGAACTGGTGGTGCCTGAACTCGCCAAGCGCGGGCTTTACGACACGGAACCGAAGAGCGGCACCATGCGCTCCAGGCTGCGGGCTGACGGCTCGGACCTGATGGCCAGCCCGTCTTACGGGGCGGGCTTCCGCCAGCGATAGCCTGTTGACACCCTTCCGCCACAGCCGTATTCTACAACCAAATGGTTGTAGATCAGATGAGTGAAGCCGAAGTTGACCGCCTCTTCCAGGCGTTCTCCGATGCCACCCGCCGGGACATTGTGCGACGGGTGACGGTGGGGGAGTATTCGGTGTCCGGCCTCGCGGCCCTCTATGCCATGAGCTTTGCCGCCGTCCAGAAGCACGTGGCGGTGCTGGTGCGCGCCTCCCTGGTTACGAAGGAGAAGCGCGGAAGGGAGCAGATCGTGCGGGGCAATCATGAAGGCCTGGAGAAAGCCCGCCGCCTGCTCGATGAGTACGAGGCGATCTGGCGGCAGCGTGCCGAGCGGATTGCAGACATTCTCGCTGAAGGATAGGAAAGGTTCCGCAATGACTGTTATCAGTTCCACCAAGAATCTTGAGGCCCTGAGCTTCACCCTCGTCGCAGAATTCGATGCGGGCGTTGAGCGCGTCTGGCAGATCTGGGAAGACCCCCGGCAGCTCGAGCGCTGGTGGGGCCCGCCCACCTACCCCGCCACGTTCGACGGCTTTGATTTCCAGCCCGGCGGGAAGGCCGCCTATTACATGACCGGTCCGGACGGTACGAAGGCCCGCGGATGGTGGCGCTTCACCGCCGTCCAGGCTCCGAACCAGCTGGAGTTCGACGAAGGTTTTGCCGACGAAGACGGTGATCCCGTCGAGGACGTGGGCACTGCCCACGCGACGGTCACCCTCGAGGACCTCGGCGGCCGCGCCCGGATGACCATCATGTCCACGTTCGAATCCGAAGAGCAGATGGAAGAAATGGTCAAGATGGGCATGGAGGAAGGCATGAAGGAAGCGGCCGGCCAGATCGACGCCATGCTCGCCGAGCACTCGCACGCCTGACCGGCATCACGGCCAGCGAAGACTGTTCAGGCCAGTAACGCAAGAGAACGACGGCGGGAGCTCCCGCCGTCGTTCTCTTGCGTTTTCCGTGTGGTTCCCTAGACGGTGACGCCCTGGGCGGCCTTCCGGTTCAGGCTGACCGTAAAGGTGTTCGGCCCGCTGAGGGTGACGGCAACGTCGCTGCGGTGGGCGTTGGCTTTGGTGGAAATGTCGTGCACCAGGGCGTCCAGCGTGTGGTCAATCGCGGAGCGGTCCCAGATTTTCAGCGTCACGGAGTGGTTGGTTTCGAACGTCATTATTCGGTGCCTCATTCGTAAGTTCGGTCATGGGCTTCGCGTCGGTGCGGAGCCCGGGACGGGTCTGTCCGTGAACGCTCAGAGGCCTTCTGCAGCTCGGGCGAGCTCACTGGTTTGGCCTCGTTGCGTCCACCAGGTTGGGTTGTTCTAAGCCGCTGCATTCTCTGCGCCTAAGCGTGATGATCAGGGCTTTCCGGCTGGGAAATCGCATTCTCAGCCGTCCTTTCCATGATGCACGGAGGGGTGCTGGCGTCTCAAGCCAATAGCCGGTCATTGCGCGTGAGACTCATCACAACGGTTTCGCAGGCCGCTTGCGGGCTGGCTCCGGACCCGCCATCCATTGACAAGTGTACGGCGTACACCTATGGTCAGACGCATCAGGTGTACACCGTATACCCAGCCAGCGAAGGACCCCGCCATGCCAACGCAAACCATCCGCCCCGCAGCCGCACCCGTCCGGCGTTCCTGGCCCCAGTGGCCCGTGCCCGCCGGGTTGATCCTGCTGAGCCTCATCCCGGTGATCTTCGGGGCCCTCCGCCTGACCGAACTGACCGCAGGCGCCGATGTTACGCCGCAAAACGCGCGGTTCTTCGCGTCTCCGATCCCGGTGGTGACGCACATTGTTAGCGTCACCGTCTACTCCCTGCTCGGGGCGTTCCAGTTCGTTCCGTCACTTCGGGGACGCCGGGGCTGGCACCGCATCGCCGGGCGCATTCTCATCCCAGCCGGCCTGCTTGCCGCCCTTTCCGGGCTGTGGATGTCCGCCTTCTACCCTCTCCCCGACGGTTACACCGACGTCCCCCTCCGGCTCTTTTTCGGCACCGCGATGCTGGTGAGCCTGGTCCTGGGGCTGGCCGCGATCAGGCGGCGGGACTTCGTGCGGCACAGCGCCTGGATGACGCGGGCCTATGCGGTTGCCGTCGGCGCGGGAACACAGGCCTTCGTGAGCATCCCCTGGCTGCTGCTTATCGGACCCACCGACGTGCCCACCCGCGCAGTGCTGCTGGGCGCGGGGTGGGTGATCAACGTGGCGGTGGCCGAGTACGTCATCCACCGCCGCGCCCGGAAGGCACCGCGCCGGACAGTCAGTAGGCCTTCACCCGCTGTTCCACGATGAGGTGGATGAGGGCGAAGACGCCGTCCTGGTCGATGGCCCGGAACGCGGCGTCGAGGGCGGCCGGCACATCCCCGTCACGGGTGACGGTGATGCCGAATCCGCCGAAGGCCCGGGCCATGAGGCCGAAGTCCGGGTTCTTCAGCTGCGTGCCCGACACCCGGGACGGGTAGTGCCGCTCCTGGTGCGTGCGGATGGTGCCGTACTCCTGGTTGTCCATCACGATGATGAGCGGCGTGGCCCCATATTGGGCAGCGGTGGCCAGCTCCTGGCCGTTCATAAGGAACTCGCCGTCTCCGGCGATGGTGACCACCCGGCGCTGCGGACTGGCCAGCGAGGCGGCGACGGCCGAGGGAACAGAGTAGCCCATGGAGCCGTTCCGGGCGCTGATCATGGAGGCATAGCGGCGGGTGGGGAAATACCGGTGCGCCCAGTTGGTGTGCTCGCCTGCGCCGAATGTCACCATGGCGTCCTCCGGCAGCCTCGGGACCAGGTTGGCCATCAAAGTGTCCATCCTGGCGGGACCTTCAGCCGGCGTGGCCGGAGGCAGGCTCGCGAAGGACGTCTGCTCGGCACGCATCCTGGCCGTCCACGCCTTCCATTCCTCCTTCAGGGGCAGGTCGATTGCCACCAGGTCACGGACGAAAGCGTCCGGTTTCGCCACGATCTGCCGGGAGACGGGGCCGGAGCGGCCGCGCAGCGAAGGATCGATGGTCACCAGGAAGTTCTTCTTGTTCCAGTCCTGCCGGCAGAGAAATCCGTCCGTGATCACGTCACCCGGAACGGTCCCGACGAAAACAAGCAGGTCGGTTTCATCCAGCAGGTCGTAGGTGGGGCGGGGGCGGCCGTAGCCGATCGGACCAACATAGGACGGGGAGTCGAAGGAGACGGTTCCCTGGGTGCGCCATTCCGCGGCGGCCGGGATGTGGTGCTTTTCCAGCCATTCGGTGAGCTGGCCGGCCGCTTCCTGGGTCCAGTCGTTGCCGCCGGTGACAAAGAGCGGCTTCGAGGAATTCGCCAGTGCGGTGGCCAGTGCCTCGGCGTCGGTGGTGCTCATGCCGCCCGCCGCCACCGGGATGGTGGGGTGCAGGGCCGGATCAATCTGCTGGCGGATGATGTCTTCCGGCAAGCCCACCACCACCGGCCCCGGCCGCCCGCTCATGGCCGCGAACATGGCTTCCGCAACAATCTCAGAGGCGCGCTCGGCGTGATCGAGCACCATCACGCGCTTGGCTCCGGTGTCGAACCAGGCCTTGATATCGAATTCCTGGAACGCCTCGCGGTCGCGGTGAGCAAAGGGAATGAGCCCGACGAAGAGCAGCATGGGCGTGGAGTCCTGCCAGGCCGTGTGCAGGCCAACGTGGGCGTTGGCCGCACCGGGGCCGCGCGTCACCATGGCAACGCCCGGGCGCTGGTTCATTTTGCCGTCGGCCTCGGCCATGTACGCGGCACCGCCCTCATGCCGGCAGACCACGGTGTCGATGTCTGAACCGTGCAGCCCATCCAGCACGTCCAGGAAGCTCTCGCCGGGAACCACGTAGGTGCGCTCCACGCCGTGGGCCACGAGGGAGTCAACAATCACGTGCCCGGCGGATCTCAGTATTCCGGGGTCAGCCGCCGAGGCTGGGCGTGCTGCAATCTGATGGATGGTGTCGCCGTCGAACGGTTGGGTGTCGGTTTCGGTCATGGTGGATGCGGACTCCGTTGTCATCACTACTTGTCTTCTTGGGTTGGGCGTTGGTTTACGTGCGTTGGGTGGAGGCGCCGGTGGCGCCTAGTCGGTTTCCGGTCCGGTGCAGAAGAAGCAGCCGTCCTCGCAGCTGTCCGTCGTCTGGTTTTCCGTTGGCGCCCGGTCAGGTTGGGGGCTCAGCAGGTTTTGTCGGTTCATGGCGGGCTTTCGTCGGTTGTTGTTGGGGTCTGGGAGCTGTGGAAACCGGGTGGTTGCGGGACTGTTACCGGATTGGTGTCCGGTTGGCCACCACGGGTGCGGCGCCGGTATAGCCGTCGCGTGCCTCGGCGATTTCGTGGATCCGTTTGCGGCAGGAGTACCAGCCGGCCACCATGAGGGCGCAGGCGATGAGGGTAACCAGGAGGGTGAGCGGGGAGTCGATGAAGACCATCACCAGGACGCTGACGAGGAACAGGAGCGAGAGGTAGCCGGTGTAGGGAGCGCCGAACATCCGGAAGGAGGGACGATTCAGCCAGCCCCTGTCTGCCCAGCGTTTGAGCTGCATCTGGCAGAGGACGATGGTGGCCCAGGTGACGACGATGCCCACGGAGGCGACATTGAGGACGATCTCAAAGGCCTGGGAAGGGACGAGGTAGTTCAGCGGGACGCCGAGGAGGGAAACGCCAGCGGTGATGGCGATGCCGCCGTACGGTACGCCGGCTTTGTTCATGCGCTGGGCAAACTTGGGGGCGGAGCCGGCCACGGACATGGAGCGAAGGATGCGGCCGGTCGAGTAGAGGCCTGCGTTGAGGGAGGAAAGAGCGGCGGTGAGGACCACGAGGTTCATGATGACGTCCACGCCCTGGATGCCGATGGATCCGAAGAAGGTCACGAAGGGGCTTACGCCCTTTTCGTAGGAGGTGTAGGGCAGCAGCAAGGCCAGGAGGATGACGGAGCCGACGTAGAACACGGCGATGCGGAAGACCACGGAGTTGATGGCCTTCGGCATGATCTTTTCGGGGCTTTCGGTCTCGCCGGCGGCGGTGCCGACCAGCTCGATCGAGGCGTAGGCGAACAATACGCCCTGCATGAGGATGATCATGGGCAGGATGCCGTTGGGGAAGATTCCGCCGTTGTCGGTGATGAGGCTGAAGCCGACTGCCTGGCCATCCACCGGAGTGCCGAAGATGACGAAGTAGGTGCCGATGAGCAGGAACGCGACGAGGGCGACGACCTTGATGATGGCGAACCAGAATTCCATCTCGCCAAAGACCTTGACCGAGACGAGGTTCAGGCACAGCACGACAACCAGGGCGGTCAGGGCCCAGGCCCATTGCGGGACATCGGCCATCCACGGGATGTAGTGGCCGAAGAAGTTCATGTAGAGCGCTGCGGCGGTGATGTCCACGATGGTGGTGGTTGCCCAGTTGATCCAGTAGAACCAGCCCGAGATAAAGGCTGCCTTCTCGCCGTAGAATTCACGGGCGTAGGAGACAAAGGAGCCCGACGACGGGCGGTGCAGCACCAGTTCGCCCAGCGCGCGGAGGATCAGGAAAGCGAAGAACCCGCAGACGGCGTAGGCGATCACCAGGGAAGGGCCCGCGGCGTTGAGCCGGCCGCCGGCACCGAGGAACAGGCCGGTGCCGATGGCCCCGCCGATCGCGATCATCTGGATCTGGCGGGGCTTCAGGCTCTTGTGGTAGCCCTTGTCCTCCGCGTGAAGGAGGCGTTCGGTGGCATGCGCGTGGCCGCCGTCAGCATCGTGCTGGGCAACCTCGTCATTGGGGTTGTTGGACATGGGTGATCCTTTCGACCGGTTGAAGATCTAGCTGAGGGTGGAACAGGAAAATGCGGGGACGGATTAGAAAACGGACCATCCGGTCCGGTCGGACAGGTCAGCGAGGGCCGCCGAGCCCGCCAGAGAGTTTCCCTTGGAGTCCAGCCGCGGGCTCCAGACGCAGATCGCGCATTCGCCGGGGACGATGACCAGGATTCCGCCGCCCACACCGCTTTTACCGGGAAGGCCGACGCGGTAGGCGAACTCACCGGCGGCGTCGTACATGCCGCAGGTGAGCATGATGGATCCGATCCGCTTGGCCTCGCTCCGGGAGACGACGGGGCCGTTTGTTCCGTGCCCGCCGCGGGCAAGGAACAGGCCGGCCTTCGCCATCTCGACGCAGCTCATCATGATGGAGCACTGCCTGACGTAGTTCTCCACCACGGCCTCGGCGGGCCGGTGCAGGTTGCCGAAGTTCTTTAGGAAATGGGCCAGGGCAAGGTTGCGGCTGCTGTTGGCCAGCTCGTTCTCTGCGGCCACCTCATCGATGAACGGTCCCTGGCCACTGTGCTGCCCCGCCTGGCCGCGGAGGAACTGCAGGACATGCCCTGCAGCGTCAGGGAACCTGTCCATCAGATGGTCGGTCACCACCAGGGCGCCGGAATTGATGAAGGGGTTCCTGGGGATCCCGTGCTCCACTTCAAGCTGCACCAGGGAGTTGAACGAGGTTCCCGACGGTTCGCGGAGCACCCGGGACCAGAGTGTGCCGGGGTCATCGGCGTTGAGGGCCATGGCCAGGGTGAAAACCTTCGAGATGCTCTGGATCGAGAAGGGCAGGGCGGCGTCGCCGGCGCTGAACACCTCCCCGGAGGTTGTGGCCACCGCGATTCCGAAGCGGTCGAACGGCGGCGATGACAGGTGCGGAATGCCGGCAGGCACCGAGCCTGCAACACTTCGGGGCCGGTGGCTGCGGACAATATCAGCCAGGACCAGACCAAGAGGCGGTGAATCGAGTGCTGTCATCATTTCTTGCCCAGGTGCTCCTTATGCTTGCCGGCCCACTCCTGGAGATGGAGCAGGGCGACCAATGAATCTCGGGGATTGTTGAAGTTCAGGCCCGTAACCCGGCTGATCTTGCTGATCCTGTAATAGACGGTGTTCTTGTGCATCCTCATCTGCTGGGCGCATTCGGCCACGTCCAGCGACGCCGCAAAATACGCCCGCAGGGTTTCGGCCAGTTCGTCATCGTCGCGGAGGAGTGCCCAGAGGCTGCGGTGGCGGAAGTCGGAGGCCGTGAAGTTCTCCACCGCCTCGTGGAACAGGATGTCCACCTCGAAGTCGCCCACCGAGGCCACCGACGCGGTCCCTGACCGCCGCATGCAGCCGAGCAGGGCCTCCGTTTTGGCGGTCACGGAGTGAATCGACAACAGATCGGGGGCGATCGGGCCCACTGCCGCGAACGGACTGATACCCAGGTGCTTCCCGGCGTCCCGGACGATTGCCTCGGCCAGGCTCCGAAGCCCGGCTTCGGCATTGGCGGACTGGAGCCCCGGGACGATCACGGCCGTGTCGCCGTTGAACTGCCCCACGATGGCAGACGCTTTGTAGGCCGCCGCATGGATGGACGCAAGGTTGGCGAGTTCCCCGTGTTTGAGGGCTGCGTCGTCTTCCTGTGCCTGGGAGGCGGACATTCCCAGCAGGATCAGTGCCGAGGGACGGTCCGCGGGGATCTTCTCGCTATGTGCACTTGCTGCGGCCTCGGCCGGGCCCGAAAGGATCCGCGCAATGCGGTCCTCGCGCATGTGCACCGACTGCTGGTTGCGGTAGCGGATCAGCTCGGCTGACACCCGGGCAGCCGATCCGGTCAGGACATAGTCGACGTCCGTGCCGAACCCGTCCCCGGTTTCCTGCAGCCAGATGTACCCCATGATGCGCTCGCCGGCGAACAGGGTGATGGCGACGCGTTCCCTCAGCCCGTCCTGGGGCCGGGCCGGAACCCTGACAGGCAGGCGGGTCCGGTGCAGTTCGCGGTAGGCGCCCAGATCCTTCAGGAGGAGTTCGTACTTTCGCGGACCACGGCGTGCAAGGATCGATGCCTTGCGGAGCTCATCGATGTCATTCGTCACCGTGGAGTAGGCCAGGACCTTGTTGGCCGCGTCCTCGATCACAACATGGCTCGATGTCAGGCGGGCCGTGGTCTGCGCGATGGCGAACAGGTCTTCCTCCAGCAGCGTCAGCACTTCGCTCTGGTAGCTGCGCGGCATGATCCGGTCCTTGGCGATGGACAGGAGCCGGTCCCAGTCAGCGGCCGGGTCCACCAGGAGGAGGCCCGTTCCGGCTGCCCGGAGTAGCTCTTCGGCTTCCGCCAGTTCCCCAGGGCTGCCCTTGACGGCGAGCACCAGGGGCGGGTTCTTCACAAGCCGCCGGAGCGCCGGCAAAGCGGAGCGCCCACGAACCCCGATCAGCAGGACAAACGCGGCGCCGCCGTCGGACGTTTCGTCGTCCGCGTCAACGATCAGGAAGCGTTCAATGGGGGATTCTGCGCGGGACGGCCGGAGGATGAGGCTGGCGAAACCCAGGGGGAGATCCGACAGGATGTCGTCCACTGTAGCTGCGGCCATGGGTTTCCTTCGGCATTGATACCCCCGGACGGCTCTGTCCGGTCACCCAATGCTATCGAGTGCAGTTGCCGGAAAATATGGATGCCCGACTAAATCCAGCCCCGGCTTTTAGGTCCCTGAACCAATGCGCGGTCGGTTTGGGGGTAAGTGTGAGGGGGAATCCGCGGTAACCCGGCGATAAAAGGCAAAGCGGACGACGGCGGGAGGTCCCGCCGTCGTCCGCCTGCGGGCAGCTCATCGCCGTCGAGCTAGGAGTCCGCCCGCGCTTTTCCGGGGGCGAGGGCGTAGAAGGGCGTGAACCGGCCCCTCGCTCCGGGGGAAATGTTGGAACGGACGATCGAAGCGCTCTCCAGCGCTGCCAGGTGGTACCTGACGCAGTCCCGTGAGAAGGCGATGCCGCTGCTGATGTCAGCTACTTTGCTTGCGCCGTTGCTCGCCAGGTAGTTGATGATTTGTGCTCTGATTGGTGGGCTTCGCGCCCTTTTCGTCCGCTCAATGCGGTGTGCCTCCGTCGGGCTCTGGAGTTCAAAGTCAGCGGTCATTGGCCATGCCTTTCGTCCGGGGTGAGGGGAGGTTCGCTCGGTCAGTGCATCGAAACGCGCTCAGGCTCCCTGCTGTCTTCTGTGACCTCAGTGACTTCGGCGTGCTGAATGTCCTGATCGTCGTGGGAGGTTTCCGCACGCGGCGCATCGAGGAGGGAAGCGGTCTTGTCGTGGTTCCGGCCGATGACCGCGGTGGCGATGGCATTTCCCAGGATGTTGGTGGCGGTGCGTCCCATGTCCAGGAGCTGGTCGATCACCAGCAGGACACCAATCCCGGCGGCGGGGATACCGAAGGCCGGGACCACGGCGGCTACGACGACGAGTGACCCGCGCGGCACGCCAGCCATGCCTTTGCTGCTGAGCAGGAGCATTGCCGTCATCGCGATCTGCTGGCCAAGGTCCATGTCGATCCCGTAGGCGTTGATCAGGAAGACTGACGCGAAGGTCATGTACATCATGGAACCGTCCACGTTGAACGAGTAACCCAGGGGCAGCACGAAACCGGTGGTGCGCTTTTCGATGCCGAACTTCGTCAGGCCTTCAATGAGTTTGGGCAGGGCTGCCTCGCTGCTGGAGGTGGCGAAGGCGATGACCATGGGTTCCCGCACAATGCGGACCAGCCGGAAGGCGGCCTTTCCGAGGAAGACGACGGCGACGCCGATCATGATGACCCAGAGTGCGGAGAGAGAGACGTAGAAGCCGCCGATGAACGACGCGTAGGTGGCGAAAGCGTCCAGGCCCTCGGCGGTGAAGGCCGCTGCGATGCCTGCGAAAACGCCCACCGGGGCCGCCTTCATCACGTATCCGGTGACCTTGAGCATAACGCCCATCAGTTCGTCGATGGCATCCGCGATGGACGAGCGGCCCTTCTTCCGGAGGTTCAGCAGGGCGATGCCAAAGAGCGCGCCGAACACCAGGATCTGCAGGGGGTTGTTGGCCGTCAGTGCCGCGAAGACGCTCGTGGGGATGATGTGGGTCATGAACTCCGCGTAATCGAGGGGCTTCGTTTCCATCCCCGCGTCACCGCCCGCTACGAGGTTGAGGCCGTGGCCGACGTTGAGCACGTGCGCGGTGATGAAGCCGAAGGCGCCCACCAGGACAGAGGCGGACAGGAACCAGATCATCGACCGGCCGAAGAGCTTCCCCACGCCGGCGGACTTGGCAGCACCTGCGATGCCGGAGACCAGGGTGGCGAAGATCAGCGGGGCGATGATCATCTTGATCAGGTTGAGGAACATGTGCGTCACGGTGTCGAGGACGGCCACGACGGATTCGCGGGTGTCCACCGGCAGCAGCCAGTGGAAGAACAGTCCGCTGAGGATTCCGAACACGAGCGCTGCCAGAATCCACATCGTTGATTTGTTTTTCATACTCAGTCCTTGCGTAGAGGCCGGGCGGGGCCCGGTGCTGGAACGGTCCTCGTCATCGAGTGCCGTTTTCTCTGTAGTCGGTGGGGAAATTTGGGCACGGCGGTGTGCCCCTGCTCCCTGGTCGGATGGGGTAGAAGGTGCTTCGGTGGTGGTGCGGTTACTTGCTCAGGTTGGCCAGGCGTTGGGGGCTGAGGAGTTCCTGGAGTTGTTCGGCGGTGAGGAGTTGGTGTTCGAGGACGAGTTCGGCG